>NZ_WTVM01000100.1 GCF_012910885.1 Azoarcus taiwanensis
GCGCCGCCCGCCACTCCGGCCGCAGAACCTCCGGCACCGGCGCCCGCACCTGCACCTGCACCTGCACCTGCACCTGCACCCGCACCCGCACCCGCACCTGCTCCCGTATCGGATCCGTTTGCGCCGCAGCCCACGTTCCTGCAGACGATCCTCCAGGATCCAGCCCTCCTTGCTGCCGGCGGTGGCGTCCTGGTGCTGTTGCTTGGTTACGCAGGTTACCGCGTGCGACAGAAGCGCAAGGCTGAAGAATCGTCCGAGATGCCCGCACAGTTGAGCGAAGCGCCGTCCTCCGCGCACTCTATCTTTGGTGACAAGGGCGGTCAGAGTGTAGATACCGGAAGCAGTAGTCTTCTGCACACGGATTTCAGCCAGTCGGGCCTGTCTGCGATCGATGCCGATGAGGGTGTCGATCCCGTGGCTGAAGCCGATGTCTATATGGCCTATGGTCGCGACGCACAGGCTGAGGAAATCCTGCTTGATGCGCTCAAGGCAGACTCGTCCCGCACGCCGGTCTACCTCAAGCTCCTGGAGATCTACGCTCAACGCCAGAGCCTGCGTCAGTTCGAATCGGTCGCCACCGACCTGTACTCCCGCACCGGCGGGCGTGGTCCGGATTGGGAGAAAGCCGCAGAGCTTGGACGCAAGCTCGACCCGGATAACCCCTTGTACAAGGCTGGCCCACTCGCGGGTGTTGGCGGCGCAGAGGCACCGCCCACACAACCGCCTGCTGCAGGCGGCGCTGCCCAAACCGGTGCAACAGCCGGCATTGCTGCGGCGGCAGGCGTGGCTGCAGGTGTCGCTGAAAGCAGCGCAGCCGAATTGCCGATGCCCAGTGAGGCGGAAGGCTCTGGCGAAGAACCGTTGCTTGCCGAGCGGGGTAACGAATTGAGTGAGCTCGATTTCACCACTTCGCTCCCGGTCGAGCCCAGCGACTCCCAGCTCAAGGACACCTGGACGATGCCGGCAGGCGACCTGTCGCGTCTCGATGAGGCGATGGAGCAGGGCACGCCGGAAGAGGTCAGTAGCGCGCTTGAGGCCGTGGGTCGCGAGGAAGCGCCAGAAGAGGTCGTGGATGAGGTGGACTTTTCGGTCCTCGATTTTGACCTCGGCAGTGATGAAGCGGCCACGCGAGCTGCCCAATCGGAGGTCGGCGAGGAGCAAGGGCCTGTGACCGAGCCTGTCGAGGCGCCGGCTGACGAGGCAGAGCAGCCGCTTGAATTCGATCTCGACCTGGGGGGAGACGAGGCGCCGCAGGCTGATCGCAAGAGCCTGGATCAGACTGTTGTCGGGACTCAGTTTGATATTGAGGCGGCCGAACGCATGGTGGATGAGCAGGGTGCTGGCGCGTCGACCGGGATGGACGAATCGCTGAAGGCCACGGTGATCGGCAACGAGCTCGACCTTGCACGAGCCGAGCATGACGTCGACCAGGCGGACGCCGACGCGGCCCGGATGATCGACACGTCAAAGACCGGTTCTGGCTCTGCTGGAGATCTTGATGCGACGGTGTTGGCGGATGACTATCTGCGCGATGCGTTCGAAGCTGAAAGTGGTGACCAGGACGAGGCGGTGGTGGATCTGGAGAAAACCGGATTCGACAACAGCCTGCTGGATTTCGACTTTGATCTTGACTCCGCGGAGGCTGCGTCCGAATCTGGCGTCGAAGTGCCGGCGGTGGATCTCTCCAACATCGACCTGGATCTTGATGTCGAGTTGCCCGAAAGCGTCTCTGAAACGGCAACCGATTCGGCTCAGCCAGTGGCGCCCGACGCTGCTGAAGTGCCTGCCCCCGATGTCGTCCAGGAGGTCGATACCAAACTGGACCTCGCTCGTGCTTATGACGAGATGGGCGACAAGGATGGAGCGCGCGAACTGATCGAGGAAGTCTTGAAAGAGGGCTCGCCGAGTCAGCGTGAAGCGGCGCAGCGACTGCTCGACAGGCTTGGCTGATCGTTCTGTCGGCGACAGGTTCGCTGAAACCCCGGTCCCGGGAGGGACCGGGGTTTCGTCTATTTCAAGCTAGTGTCAGATCCATGCACGGTGGGCTTTTGATCTTCCTGTGGTTAGGCGCGGTGGCACTGTTGCAGCGCTTGCCGCCGCAATGGCTTGGGTGGTTGATCCTGTTGCTCGGCCTTGCCAGCCTCATTACTGCCAGAGAACGTGCGCTCCGTCTCCTGCGGCGCATTCGCGTACTGCTCCTGGCGATCGTCGTGCTGTTCGCCTGGTTTACACCTGGGACACTCGTCATCGTCGATTTTCCCGCCCTGAGCCCGACCGTTGAAGGCATGACGCTGGCCTTCGAGCATGCAGGACGGGTCGTGGCCGTGGTCTTGTGTGTCGCTCTGCTCATGCAGTTCCTGCCGTCCGAGCGGCTGGTAGGAGCGCTCTACGCCTTGCTTCGGCCGTTTGAGCGAATGGGTTTGCCAGCGGGCAGAATTGCGGTCAGAACGCTGCTGGTGCTGGAATTCGTCGAAGGCAGATCGACGGGGAGTTGGAAGAAATGGCTGACGCCTGCGAAAGAAGAGGCATCGCTCAGGCCTGTGCCGATGCCAGTCGAGCCGTTTCGGGGGCGTGACTGGCTGATACTGAGTTTTGGTCTTGCAACCCTATTGTCGCTCTGGATTGCACTATGAGAATCGCTTTGGGTGTGGAGTATGCTGGTGATGCCTTCGAGGGATGGCAGAGCCAGAAACACGGACGAACCGTGCAAGATCACCTGGAGCGGGCAATCGGCGTGATTGCGGGCCATCCCGTGAGACTGCATTGCGCGGGTCGTACCGATGCAGGTGTGCATGCCACCGCACAGGTGACGCACTTCGATACCAGTTCCGTGAGGCGCAATGTGAGCTGGGTCAGGGGTGTCAACAGCTTGCTGCCACCCGATGTTGCGGTGTTGTGGGCGGTGGAGGTCGATGACAGTTTTCACGCGCGCTATATCGCCGAGGCTCGGCGTTATCGCTATGTTTTGCTCAACGCAACGGTCCGCCCGGCGCTGTTGGCAAGAAGAGTCGGCTGGTTTCACGTCCATCTCGATGTCGAAGCGATGGCCAAAGCCGCGCGTCATCTGATTGGCTGGCATGACTTCACCGCTTTTCGTGCAGCCGGTTGTCAGGCCAAAACGCCGGTGCGCCTGATGCATAGTGCGCAGGTGACTCGCGACGGCGACTACCTGCTGTTCGATTTTCACGCGAACGGCTTTCTGCATCACATGGTGCGCAATCTTGTTGGCGCGCTGGTCTACGTCGGTAAAGGAGCGAAACCGCCCGAATGGATGGGAGAAGTGTTGATGCACTGCGATCGAAGCCTTGCTGCACCCACTTTTCCGGCGGATGGGCTTTACCTGTGCGGGGTCGATTATGCGGATCGTTGGCCGCTGCCGGGTAATGGGCGTATTATCGCGAAGCCCCGATTGCCCATGCCGTGATCACGCCAGTGGTCTGGTTCGCAAATGCCCGAGCACAAAGGCGCGTCCTGAGGCGCATGGCTCCGTCGCTCGTCATCGCGATAGCTTCGGTGCGCGGCTGGCTTGCCCGGCCCACAACCCATCGTTTTCGTCATGTCCCTTTGCTGACGAAACATTCCAGTAGCGTGTCAAGCCGACATCCATGAAACGAACGAGAATCAAGATTTGCGGTCTGACCCGCGAAAGCGATCTTGTGGCCGCAGTCGAGGCGGGAGCCGACGCGATCGGGCTGGTCTTTTATCCGCCCAGTCCACGTTACGTCAGTCCGACTCGTGCTGCGGAACTCACGCGCCTGATCCCGCCTTTCGTCACGACCGTGGGGCTGTTCGTCGAGCCCAAAGCCGGTTTTGTTCGTGAGGTGCTGACTCAGGTGCCGCTTCAGATGTTGCAGTTTCACGGCGATGAAAGCGCGGCGGCCTGCGAGGGTTTCGGTTTGCCCTGGTTGAAGGCTGCGCGAATGCGGCCGGGCATTGATCTGGTAAAATTCGCGGCTTCCTATCCGTCTGCCGCCGGCATCTTGCTGGACGCCTTCGTGGAGGGCTATGGGGGCGGGGGTGAAACGTTTGATTGGAATCTGATTCCTGGGGACCTCGGCAGGCCCATGGTTCTCTCGGGTGGCCTGTCGCCGGAGAATGTATGCGACGCGGTCAGACGCGTGAGACCTTGGGCGGTCGACGTCTCGAGTGGTGTGGAATCGGCCAAGGGTATCAAGGATGCAGCGCTGATCGCTGCGTTCGTACAAGGAGTTCGTAATGCAGATGGCTGATTCACCCGCGATGCCAGACGCCAGCGGCCACTTCGGCCCCTACGGTGGTGTCTTCGTGGCCGAAACCCTGATTCCGGCCATCGAGGAACTGCGTCAGGCCTACGAAACATGCCGGAATGATCCGGAGTTCATGGCGGAGTTCCGTTACGAGCTCAAGCACTACGTCGGCCGCCCAAGTCCGATCTACCATGCCAAACGCTGGTCCGAATTGCTTGGAGGCGCGCAGATCTATCTCAAGCGTGAAGATCTGAATCACACTGGTGCGCACAAGGTAAACAACTGCATCGGTCAGGCTTTGCTTGCGCGCAAGATGGGCAAGCCACGCGTCATCGCCGAGACTGGTGCCGGGCAGCACGGCGTGGCGACGGCCACGGTGGCGGCGCGCTACGGTATGGAGTGCGTGGTCTACATGGGCGCCGAGGATGTACGTCGCCAGGCTGCCAACGTCTATCGCATGAAGTTGCTGGGTGCAACGGTGGTACCGGTCGAGTCGGGCTCGCGTACGCTCAAGGACGCGCTCAATGAAGCCATGCGCGACTGGGTGACCAACGTTCACAACACCTTCTACATCATTGGCACCGTGGCTGGTCCGCACCCTTATCCGATGATGGTGCGGGATTTTCAGTCAGTCATTGGCGAGGAATGCATCGAGCAAATGCCCGAGATGGCCGGTCGGCAACCCGACTATGTCATTGCATGCGTGGGCGGGGGCTCGAACGCGATGGGTATCTTTCACCCCTACCTCGGCCACCGCGACGTTCGCCTGGTGGGCGTCGAAGCGGCGGGCGAGGGCATCGAGACCGGTCGTCATTCGGCCAGCCTCACCGCCGGTCGTCCGGGTGTGTTGCACGGCAACCGAACCTATCTCCTGCAGAACGAGGACGGGCAGATTATCGAGACACACTCGATCTCGGCAGGTCTGGACTACCCTGGTGTCGGGCCGGAGCATGCATGGCTGAAGGACTGCGGTCGCGCCGAATATGTCAGCGTGACCGATAGCGAGGCGCTGCAGGCTTTTCACGACCTGTGCCGCTACGAGGGCATCATTCCTGCCCTGGAAACCTCTCATGCCCTGGCCCATGCTGCCCGTCTCGCTCCGACCCTGGCCAACGACCGCGTGCTGCTGGTCAACCTGTCCGGCCGCGGCGACAAGGATATGCATACCGTGGCCGAACTATCCGGCATCCAGTTTTGACTCAGGCGCCGAGCGTCCAACCGGCAAGCCATCTTTGAATCAGCCCATGTCCAGAATAGATTCCGTTTTTCAGCAGCGCCGAACCGAAGGGCGGCGTGCGCTCATCCCCTTCGTGACGGCCGGTGACCCGTCTGCCGACATGACGGTTCCAATCATGCAGGCGCTCGTGCGTGGTGGGGCCGACATCATCGAACTCGGCGTTCCGTTCTCCGATCCGATGGCCGACGGTCCGACGATCCAGCGCGCTTCCGAGCGCGCTCTGGCTGGCGGCATGAGCATGCGCAAGGTGCTCGGCATCGTCCGCAGCTTTCGGGAGTCCGATGCGGAGACACCGGTGGTGCTGATGGGCTACGCCAATCCCATCGAGGCCATGGGAACCGAAGCCTTTGTTGAACAGGCGGTTGCCGCCGGTGTCGATGGCGTGCTGGTGGTCGACTATCCTCCGGAGGAGTGCAGGACTTTCGCGTCTGCCGCGCGACAAGGTGGTCTGGACCCGATCTTTCTTCTGGCGCCGACCTCGTCCGATGAGCGTTTCGACGACGTCGCCCAGGCTGGCAGCGGGTATATCTACTACGTGTCACTCAAGGGCGTTACAGGGTCCGCCACGCTGGACCTGGACGAAGTATGTGCCCGCATTCCGCGCATTCGCGAACGTGTCGGCATGCCGGTCGGTGTCGGCTTCGGCATTCGCGACGCACAGACCGCAGCACGGATCGGGGCGGTTGCGGACGCCGTCGTCATCGGGAGTCGCATCATCGAAGAAATTGAAAACAGTCCGCGCGAGGAAGCAGCCGCGCGTGTGGAGTCGTTCATCCGTGGCATCCGGGAGGCCCTCGACGCCACGGAAGGGGTTCTCAAATGAGCTGGTTGAAGAGACTGCTGCCGCCGCGTATCAAGAAAGACGAATCCGCGGTCAGGAAATCCATTCCCGAGGGGCTATGGAGCAAGTGCCCTTCATGCGAGGCGGTGCTCTACCGTTCGGATCTCGAGGCCAATCAGGCCGTTTGTCCAAAGTGCAGCCATCATCTTCGGTTGCGCGCACGCGCGCGTCTCGACCTTCTGCTGGACGCCGATGGTCGTGAGGAGATCGGCGCTTCGGTCGTTCCGATTGACCCGCTCAAGTTCAAGGACTCGCGCAAGTACACCGAGCGACTCTCGAGCGCCAAGGTCGATACCGAGGAGGAGGATGCGCTTGTCGTGATGAGCGGGTCGATTCTTGCGCAACCGGTGGTGGTCGCCTGCTTCGAGTTCGAGTTTCTGGGCGGGTCGATGGGCTCGGTTGTCGGAGAACGCTTCATCCGTGGCGTGAAGTTGGCAGAGGAGCAGCGCATGCCGTTCATCTGCATCACCGCCTCGGGTGGAGCGCGAATGCAGGAAGGCCTGTTGTCGCTGATGCAGATGGCCAAGACTACCGCTGGTCTCACTCGCCTGGCTCGCCGTCGCCTTCCCTTCATCACCGTATTGACCGATCCGACGATGGGTGGTGTGTCGGCGAGTTTCGCTTTCATGGGCGACGTCGTCCTTGCCGAACCGGGCGCGCTGGTGGGTTTCGCCGGTCCGCGCGTCATCGAACAGACGGTGCGGGAGAAGCTTCCCGAAGGTTTTCAGCGCGCTGAGTTTCTGCTCGAAAAGGGCGCCATAGACATGATCGTTGATCGACGCGAGATGCGCGAGCGGATCGCAGTTCTGATCGGCATGCTAACCCAGCAGCGCGCAGTCGAAGCCTGAGGCGCGCGTGACGGATCTTGATCGATGGCTCCAGCGGCTGGAGTCGCGAAACACCGAAACCATTCGACTCGGGCTCGAGCGCGTGGGGGAGGTTTTTGAACGCCTCCAAGCCAGCATGGGCGGCACTGTGATTACTGTCGCTGGAACGAACGGCAAGGGCTCGGTGTGTGCCATGCTCGAGGCCATTCTGCTCGCCTCCGGATACAGTGTCGGCCTCTACACCTCGCCTCATGTGCTTCGTTATACCGAGCGGGTGCGGCTGAATGGGCGTGAAGTCGACGAGCAGACCCTGGTGGCAGCGTTCGAGTCGGTGGAGTCGGCACGGGGCGAAACTCCGTTGACCTATTTCGAGCAAGGTACACTCGCCGCATGGAAGGTCTTCTGTGATGCCGCACCCGAGGTCGTGATCCTCGAGGTCGGGCTCGGCGGTCGGCTTGATGCGGTCAACATCGTCGATGCCGACTGCGCCATCGTTACCAGTGTCGCGATGGACCACATGGAGTACCTCGGTGATACCCGCGACAAGATCGGTTTCGAGAAGGCCGGCGTGTTTCGTGCCGGAAGACCGGCGATCTGCGGTGATCCCATGCCACCCGAAAGCCTGCTCGCCCATGCTGAGGCAATCGGTGCCCCGCTCTGGATCAGTGGCCGCGATTTCGGTTTCGGTGGCGATCGTCAGCAGTGGGGGTACTGGCGCTATGAGGCGCCGGGCAGTGCCGGCGGCCTGGTCAAGCGCGGCGGTTTGGCCTATCCAGCACTGCGGGGTGCCAATCAATTGCTGAATGCGGCCTCGGTTCTGACTGCGCTCGAGTTGCTCCGCGATCGCATTCCAGTCTCCATGCAGGCAGTTCGTCAGGGCCTGATGTTGGTCGACTTGCCCGGGCGCTTTCAGGTTCTGCCGGGAAGACCGACCGTGGTCCTGGATGTGGCACATAACCCTCAGGCGGCTGGCGTGCTCGCCGAGAACCTCTCGAACATGGGTTTCTATCCGGACACCTGGTGCGTCATCGGTATGCTCGCCGACAAGGATGTAGAGCAGGTGGCTGCATTATTGAGTGGACGCATCGACCACTGGTACGTGGCATCGCTGCAGGGGACGCGTGGGCTTGACTGCGCCGACTTGGCAGCACGACTTCGCGCGGCGGGCGCTGCCCCCGAGGCATGCTTCGACTCACCCGCCCAGGCATTTGATGCAGCGCGGAAAGCCGCGAGCGAGAGTGATAGAATTCTTGTTTTCGGATCGTTCATGACTGTCGCTGACGTCCTCGGTTTCCTCGAGGACGAAGGCAAGAAGAACGCACGTGGCTGACAACGACAATCTCGAACTCAAGAAGCGCTCCCGCCGTCGTCTGGTTGGTGCGGCAGCGCTTGCCTTGCTGGCGGCGTTGGTCTTGCCGATGATCATGGATGACGATCCCGGTCTGCCTACGCACGATATTCAGGTGACGATACCGGATCGTACAGCGGACGCGGCGCTTGCAAGGCCGATAGGGGGCCGCCCGCTGGTACTCACCGAGGATGAGGAGTTCATCACCCTGCCGGACGAGTCAGTTGACCTTCGGGAGGCTGAAGAACTGCCGGCGCCGGTCGTCGTCGAACCAGCGCCAGTCACGCCACCTCCGGCGAGAGCAGCCCCCGAATCTGCACCGGCACCTGCGCCTGCGCGTCCAGCAGTACCCGAAACCCCGGTCGCCAGCGCACCGGCGCAGACTCCAGCGGCGCCGGCTCTAGACGAGGCTGCCCGAGTCCAGGCGATCCTCGAAGGACGCATGGGGGCGACACCTCCGGCCAGCGGTGGTTTCATGGTTCAGGTGGGGGCGTTCGGTGAGCGGGACAAGGCCGAATCGCTTCGGCAGGAACTCGTCGCGAGTGGATACAGCGCGGTGATCGAGCAGGCAGGGGGCGTCAACCGGGTGCGAGTCGGACCCTACGCGTCACGTCAGGAAGCCGAGCGGGCGGAAGCCCGTCTGAGCGCGGCCGGCCGTCCCGGCGTCGTGATCGCGCGCTGAGACTGTTCGGAGATGATGACTCATCAGCCCGATCAGGTTTCCGGCCCGACGGTCTGTCGCTTTCACCACGCATGACGATATTCGACTACATCTTTCTTGCGGTCCTGGTGCTCTCGGCCCTGGTCGGTATGTGGCGCGGTTTCGTCAGTGAAGTCATCGCGATTCTTGCGTGGATAGTGGCGCTTCTTGCCGCCTGGTTGTATGCCGGAACTGCAGCCGAGATGCTCAGTGGTGTCATCGCTGAACCGGGTTGGCGACATGTCGCCGGTTTCGCGTTGATATTTGTCGGCGTACTATTGCTTGCAGCGGTCTTTCGCTTTCTTCTACGGGAGTTGCTCAAGGCCGCCGGCCTCGGGCCGACTGACCGTTTCTTCGGTACGCTCTTCGGTATCGTTCGTGGGTTGGCAATTGCTTTCGTGCTGGTTCTGCTCGGCGGGCTCGCCGGTATGGCACGTGAGCCCTGGTGGAGTAACGCCTTGTTTGCCCCCCCGCTCGAGACCGCGGTGATTGCCGCCAAACCCTGGTTGCCGGAAGCGGTGGCCGAACGCGTTCGATTCAGATAGGTATAGCGCCATGTGTGGAATCATTGGGGTCGTCGCGACCTCGCCCGTCAATCAACTCCTCTACGATGGGCTGCTGGTGCTGCAGCATCGCGGACAGGACGCCGCCGGCATTGCGACTTCGGACGAAGGTCGCTTTTTCATGCACAAGGGCCCTGGCCTCGTGCGCGACGTGTTCCGCACCCGAAATATGCGCAACCTCGTCGGCAATGTCGGCATTGGTCACGTGCGCTATCCGACGGCGGGTTCGGCCTGCAACCCGGCCGAAGCCCAACCTTTCTACGTGAACTCGCCGTTCGGCTTGCTGCTCGCGCATAACGGCAATCTGACCAATTCGGACGAGCTCAAGCGCGAGATCTTTCTATCGGATCTGCGACACATCAACACCAATTCCGACTCCGAGGTCCTGCTGAACGTCCTGGCGCACGAGCTTCAGGCGGCAGCGAACGGTTTCAAACTCGATGCTGATGCGGTGTTCCGGGCGGTTGCGAATGTTCATCGGCGATGTCGTGGCGCCTATGCCGCGGTGGTGCTGATCGCCGGTTTTGGCCTGCTTGCCTTCCGCGACCCACACGGCATCCGTCCGCTGGTGGTCGGTCGCAATGAGACCGAGCAGGGCCCGGAATGGCTGGTTGCTTCCGAGTCGGTCGCACTCGACGTGCTGGGTTACGAGATGCTCAGAGATGTCGCGCCCGGCGAGGCGATCCTGATTCGCACTGACGGTGAGTTCATGAGTCGTCAGTGTGCGCCGGCAACGGTTCAGGCACCGTGCATGTTTGAGTATGTGTATCTCGCGCGCCCGGACTCGATCATCGACGGTATTTCGGTGTACGAATCGCGCGTGAAGATGGGCGAATACCTTGCGGACAAGCTTCGTCGAACCCATCCGCAACTCGAGATCGACGTGGTGATCCCGATTCCGGATTCCAGCCGACCTGCGGCCATGGAGATGGCGACGCGGCTCGGTCTTCCCTACCGCGAGGGGTTCGTGAAGAACCGGTATATCGGGCGAACCTTCATCATGCCGGGGCAGTCCGTGCGGCGGAAATCAGTGCGGCAGAAGCTCAACACGATTCCGCTCGAATTCAAGGGAAAACGTGTGCTGCTCGTCGATGATTCAATCGTCAGAGGCACGACGAGTCGCGAGATCGTCAGCATGGCGCGAGAGGCGGGGGCGAAGAAGGTCTACCTCGCGTCGGCCGCTCCACCGGTGCGCCACGCCAATGTCTACGGTATCGACATGCCGACAAAGGGAGAACTGATCGCAGCGGGCCGCAGCGAGGAAGAGATTTGCCGAGAGATCGGTGCCGACGGCCTGTTCTATCAGGATATCGACGACCTTAAGGCCTCGGTTCGTGCCATCAATCCGACGATCAGCCATTTCGAGACGTCCTGTTTCGATGGTTGTTATGTGACCGGCGACATCACCGATGAGTACCTTTACGGTGTCGAAAATCAACGCGGACAGGCCCGCGTCGGGGATGACGGCGAGGACGGTCAACTCGACCTGAATCTCGTGACCAGCAGCGAGCAGTAAGGCCCGACAAGATATGACCGAAGCCGATTTCGACACCCTCGCGATTCGAGGCGGAACCGAACGCACTCACTTCAGCGAACATAGCGAAGCTCTGTTCCTGACTTCGAGTTTCGTGTTCGACAATGCGGCGCAAGCTGCAGCACGTTTTTCGGGCGAGGAGGAGGGTTACGTCTATGCGCGTTTCTCCAACCCGACCGTGACCATGATGCAGAATCGGCTCGCAGCCCTTGAAGGGGGAGAAGCCTGCGTTGCCACCTCTTCGGGCATGTCAGCGATCCTGTCTCTGGTGATGGGTACGATGAAAGCGGGCGAGCACGTCGTGGCGACGAATGGATTGTTCGGCGCTTCACAGCAACTGCTGGGTGGCATCATGCCGAAGTTCGGAATTGAGACGACCTTTGTGCCTGCCAGCGATCTCGATGCCTTCCGTGCGGCTGTGCGGCCGAATACACGCCTGGTTTTCGTCGAGACACCGTCCAACCCGCTGACCGAGATAGTGGACATCGCAGCGGTAGCTGATATCGCGCATTCCGCCGGTGCGCTTTTCGCGGTGGATAACTGTTTCTGCACGCCGGCCTTGCAGTTGCCCCTCGCGCTCGGTGCGGATGTTGTGGTGCATTCCGCTACCAAATATCTCGACGGGCAAGGCCGGGTTCTGGGCGGCGCAGTCGTCGGCGGCAAACCGGTGATGGAAGAGGTTTTCAAGTTTCTGCGCACCGCCGGGCCGTGCATCTCGCCGTTCAATGCCTGGGTGATTCTGAAGGGGCTGGAAACGCTGAGGCTGCGGATGGAAGCTCAATCCGCCAACGCGCTCGCGCTGGCATCCTGGCTGGAGGGGCAAGCGGGCATCCGGCGGGTGTACTACCCCGGTCTTGAATCCCACCCGCAGCACGGACTGGCGTTGAGCCAGCAACGATGTGGAGGCGCGATCGTCAGTTTCGAGGTGGAAGGCGGGCGTGAGGCTGCATGGCGGGTCGTCGATGCTTGCCGGACGATGTCCATCACTGCCAATCTCGGCGATACACGGACTACGATTACCCATCCCGCGTCCACCACGCATGGACGCCTGACTGCAGAGGCGCGTGCTGCAGCGGGTATCGGAGAAGGGCTGATTCGAATCGCGGTCGGGTTGGAGTCGGTCGAAGACCTCAAGCGCGATCTGATGTCTGGTTTGCAGTCCTGAGCTCGGGCTCAGGCCGGGGGCGCCAGGGTACGCGCGGTGCCTGAGCCTGAAGCCCATTCCAGATAGTGAGCCTGCCCGCGCCAGTCGGCCAACACCCAGCGCTCGCATGTTCGGCCGTCGACCAGGTGTTCATGTCTTGCCGGGCGATGCGTATGCCCGTGGATCAGCACCGGATAGTCGTTGGTGCGTAGCAATTGGGCAACCGCGTCCTGGTTGACGTCCATGATCTCGGGGCGCTTGCGGGCGTTCGCTTCCCGGCTGCGGGTTCGCAGCGACTCGATGAAGGATTTGCGCTCCGCGAGGGGTCGGGCGAGGAAGGCTCTTTGCCATTCGGGATCGCGAACCTGGCTGCGGTATTGCAGGTAGTCGGTGTCGTCAGTGCACAGCGCGTCTCCGTGCGTGAGCAGCACCTGCCGGCCGTCAACCACCAGACGGCTCGGGTCGGGCAGCAGACGCATCGCGCAGCGCGACGCAAAGTGTTGCCCGATCAGAAAATCGCGATTGCCTGCCATGAAGCGAAGCGCCGTTCCTGAAGCAGCGAGGGCGGACAGCGCGTCGGAGACCTGGCGAATCAGAGGCGTGTCGTCATCGTCCCCTGCCCAGTATTCGAACAGGTCACCGAGAATGTACAGCGTGTTCGCGGTGCGGGCCGGACCGGCAAGGTAATCGATGAAAGCCCGCAGGGTTGCGGGCTCCTCCTCGCACAGATGCAGGTCCGAGATGAAATGAATCTTCACGCGCCGCCGCTGGGCCGGATCAGATGATCTCGGCGCGCTCGATCACGACGTCCTCGACAGGGACGTCCTGGTGGAAACCCTTGGATCCGGTTTTGACCGAGCGAATGCGGTCGACCACGTCCATCCCTTCGCTCACCGATCCGAATACGCAGTAGCCCCAACCCTGGACGTCCGGTGCCCGGTGATCCAGGAAGTCGTTGTCGGCGACGTTGATGAAGAACTGTGCGGTGGCCGAGTGGGGCTGCTGGGTCCGTGCCATGGCGATCGTGCCGGCGCGGTTCTTGAGTCCGTTGTCCGCCTCGTTGCGAACCGGCTCCCCGGTGGGTTTCTGATTCATGCCGGGTTCGAAGCCGCCACCCTGGATCATGAAACCGTCGATCACCCGATGAAAGATGGTGTTGTCGTAATGTCCGGCCTGAACATAGGCCAGAAAGTTCTTGACGGTCTCGGGCGCCTTCTCGGCCTCGAGTTCGAGGGTGATCGCACCGAAGCTGGTATGCAGTCGAACGGCCATTGTGTTTCTCCTGATGTTAGCGTTCGACGATGCGAACGGAATCGATGCTCACCGGTTCGCGTGGCACGTTCTCGAAGGGACCGACCGTGCCGGTCGCGACCCGTCCGATCGACTGGACGATATCGAAGCCCTCGGTGACACGGCCGAACACCGCGTAGCCGTAGCCGTCGAAGGAAGGGTAGTCGAGCGCCGTGTTGGCGACCAGGTTGATGAAAAACTGCGCGGTTGCCGAATGCGGATCCCGCGTGCGTGCCATCGCGATGGTGCCCGGTTCGTTCTTCAAGCCGTTGTCAGCTTCGTTGCGCACCGGGGCTCGCGTCGCCTTCTGGCTCATGTCCGCGTCGAAGCCGCCGCCCTGGATCATGAATCCGTCGATGACCCGGTGGAAAACGGTATTCTCATAGAATCCGCTTTCCGCGTATTCGAGAAAGTTGGCGACCGTGGCCGGCGCTTTCTCGCCGTCCAGTTCGATGACGATGACGCCCTTGCTGGTGTGCATTTCGACCACCGGACCGGCGGCGAAAAGCGTACTGGTGCATGCGGCGAGAATCAGACTAGCGAACAGTCGTTTCATGTGGGGAAGTTCCTTGTTGGCTGGGACGCCGGGCACCGGTAGGGGGAGCCTGGGTACGTGAGCGGTGGGCAGCGAGCGCCCGGATTCGGTGTGCTATGAT
>NZ_WTVM01000101.1 GCF_012910885.1 Azoarcus taiwanensis
GTTGGTGGCTACCACCAGCCGCTTCGTCTCGCCGCGCTGGCTGCTGGCAGCGCCTTGCCCGAACAATGGGGTCAGGCCGATCGGGCCGTGGATTTCTACGACGTCAAGGCGGATCTCGAAGCCTTGTTTGCGCCGCAGCACCTCGAGTTTGCCGTGGTTTCGCACCCTGCACTTCATCCGGGGCGGGCCGCATCGGTGAAAGTGGATGGTCGCTACGTCGGGGTGATCGGTCAGTTGCATCCGATGTGGGTGGAAAGCTACGAACTCGGCGCCGCGCCGGTGGTGTTCGAGATCGAACTCGACGCTGCGCTCGCACGGTCGCTGCCGGCTTACAACGAGGTTGCACGCTTCCCGATCGTTTCCCGTGACCTGGCCTTGATTCTGGATGCCTCGGTTCCTAGCGCCCGTGTACGCGAGGTGCTGATGACCTCGGCCCCCGCCATCGTGAAATCCCTGGATGTTTTCGACGTCTACCATGGCAAGGGCATCGAGCCGGGAAAAAGGAGTCTTGCTTTCAGAGTCTTGATGCAAGATACTCATCGAACGCTTGAAGATTCGGAAGTGGACGGAGCAATGGCCGCAATGTTGGCCGGGGCGGAATCCATCCTCGGTGCGCGGCTGCGTGGATAGTGATATGAACGTGACTCTTACCAAAGCCGAACTGGCTGATCTGTTGTTTGAGAAGGTTGGGCTGAACAAGCGCGAAGCCAAAGACATGGTCGAGGGCTTCTTCGAGGAGATCCGGTCGGCGCTCGAGCGTGGCGAGAGCGTCAAGCTGTCTGGCTTTGGCAACTTTCAGTTGCGCGACAAGCCGCAGCGTCCGGGTCGGAACCCGAAAACCGGTGAGGAAATCCCGATTTCCGCGCGCAGGGTGGTGACCTTTCATGCGAGCCAGAAACTCAAGGCCGCGGTTGAGCGACTGACAGATGTCGACAAGCGCGCCTGAAGTATCGTCAGATCAGTTGCCGCCGATTCCGGCCAAGCGCTACTTCACCATAGGTGAGGTGAGCGATCTGTGCGCGGTCAAGCCCCATGTCTTGCGCTACTGGGAGCAGGAGTTCACCCAGCTCAAACCGGTCAAGCGTCGTGGCAACCGGCGCTACTATCAGCACCACGAGGTGCTGCTGATCCGTCGCATTCGCGACCTTCTGTATCAGGAGGGCTTTACGATCAGTGGCGCCCGTAACAAGTTGGGCGAGTCGGCGATCCGCAAGCACGAGGATGAAGAGGAGAGCGACAAGCTGCGCGCGCTGATCTTCGAACTGCGCGCCGAGATCGAGGAGGTGCTGAAGCAGCTTCGCGGCTGAGCTCCGGGCAGTCTGCAAAACGCACCGTGAGCACCGTCTAAATTTGCCACTGGAAAAAGCGAAACGGCCTGCTATAATGCTCGCTTGTGTCGGGGCGTAGCGCAGCCTGGTAGCGCACTTGCATGGGGTGCAAGGGGTCGCGAGTTCGAATCCCGCCGCCCCGACCAAATCGATTTGCGAAAGCCGGCCATGCGCCGGTTTTTTCGTTTACGCTGGCCCGTGCTAGCATCCCGATGCCGTGCGCCGTTCGCGTCGGCCTGTCCTGATTCTTCATTGACCATGCGCATTCTGCTCAGTAACGACGACGGCTATTTCGCCCCCGGGCTCGAGGCCCTTTACCTTGCCTTGCGAGAGCTTGGCGACGTGATCGTGGTTGCGCCGGAGCGCGATCGGAGTGGCGCCAGCAACTCACTGACGCTGGACCGGCCATTGACGCTTCGCAAGGCGGCCAACGGTTTTCATTTCGTCAATGGCACACCGACCGATTGTGTGCACCTCGCGGTAACCGGCATGTTCGACCACCTGCCCGATATGGTGGTGTCCGGCATCAATCACGGCGCGAACATGGGCGACGACACGATCTACTCCGGGACGGTGGCCGCAGCGACTGAGGGCTACCTGCTCGGCGTGCCCTCCATGGCCATCTCACTGGTGAGCAAGGGTGCATCGGACTTCGCCGCCGCCGGCAAGGTCGCTCGCGAGATGGTGGAGCGCTTCATTCGAGCGCCGTTCAAGCAGCCGGTGCTGTTGAACATCAATATTCCTGACGTGGCGGCTGACGAGCTGCGCGGCGTCAAGGTGACCCGACTGGGCAAACGCCACAAGGCCGAACCGGTGATCAAGAGCACGACGCCGAGGGGCGAGCCGGTGTACTGGATTGGCCCCGCCGGCAAGGCGGCGGACTCGGGTGAGGGCACCGATTTCAATGCGGTGGCCAACGGTTTCGTCTCGGTGACACCGCTGGAGATCGATCTGACGCATCCCCTGTTGATTCCGGACGTCTCCGACTGGCTTGTGAAATGACGGTGAAACGAATCGAGAGTGGAGGCCATACCCCGCACCGCACGCTTGCGCGACTGGTCGAGCGGCTGCGTGAGCAGGGTATCCGTGACGAGCGGGTATTACAGGCCATAGGCAAGGTGCCGCGTCAGCAGTTCGTCGAGCAGGGGCTTGCCTACAGCGCCTACGACGACACCCCGCTACCGATCGGCTATCAGCAGACCATCTCGCAGCCTTTCGTTGTTGCACGCATGCTGGAACTCCTGCACGCCGGACGCGTCGGATTAGGGCGTACGCTCGAGGTCGGTGCGGGTTGCGGGTATCAGGCCGCGGTGCTTTCTCATCTGGCGAGCGACGTGTACGCGGTCGAACGCATTCGACCATTGTTGGATCGTGCTCGTGATAACTTGCGACCGTTCCGCTTTGCCAATGTCAGACTAAAATATGCCGACGGCAGCCTGGGGTTGCCCGAAGCTGCGCCTTTCGACACCATCATTGTCGCGGCTGCGGCGAGGGAGGTGCCCCAGGCGCTCAAGGACCAGCTCGCGGAAGGCGGCCGGCTCATCCTGCCGGTGGGCGGGCTGAATCAGGTGCTATTGCTGGTAGAACGGCAAGGCGGGGTTTTCAGGGAAAGCCGGTACGAAGCCGTGCGCTTCGTGCCATTGCTCAGTGGAACAGAATGATCAAGTCAGTCATCAACATCGGCTCCGTACGTCTGTTGGCAGCAGCAGCGGTCGCTGTTTTGCTCGCCGGTTGTGCCGCGCAGTCACCAGCTCCCGTGCGACAAACCGGGTCGCCACCGGGAACCGCTACCGCGGCGCAGGTGCCCGGTGAAGTGCAACGCCTTCATGTCGTGCGGCCTGGCGATACGCTCATGGGTATCGGGCGTCTCTATGGGCAGAACGTCAATGATCTCGTGGCCTGGAATGCATTGAGCAATCCCAACCAGTTGCGGATCGGTCAGGAAATTCGTGTGTCGCCGCCCTCCGCTGCTGCAGGCGGTGTTGGGACGGTGGCGATCGCACAGCCGATTGACATGACCGGTCAGGCCGGAGCAGCCTCGTCGGCAGGCAGCACGCCAGTGTACGAAGAACCCCGTGGTGGGCGCCAACCCTACAGCGATCAAGCGTGGGCGGCAGTCCGTCCGGACGCTGCACCTTCGGCCGCTGCGGCAGCACCCAGCGAGACGGTGCCGCCACCGGCCGCGACCGGAACAGGTTGGCTGTGGCCAGCCAGTGGCCCGATCATCGCGCGTTTCGATGAAGCCACGAACAAGGGCGTTGGCATCGGCGGGAATCCGGGCGATCCGGTGGTGGCCTCCGCGGCAGGCAGCGTGGTGTACGCCGGCAGCGGCTTGCGTGGCTATGGAAAACTGGTCATCATAAAACACGACGACGAGTATCTGACTGCGTATGCGCACAATCAGAACCTGCTCGTGAAGGAAGGCGACACCATTACAAGGGGTCAACGAATCGCAGAGTTGGGCAGCACCGACACTGACCGCCCGAAACTGCATTTCGAGATTCGCAGGCAAGGGCGCCCGGTTGATCCGATGCAGTATCTGCCGCCCCGCTGAGGAGAGTAGTCAATGCGAGATCCGGTCGAGCTTCACGACGACGTCGATGGCGAACCGGATCTGCCGCCTGAAGTGGAGGTGATGGGAAGCCCCTCGCCTACACCTCCGCCCTTCGAAAGCGAATTTCTCAACGACGTCACCCAGATCTACCTCAACGAGATCGGCGCCAATCCGCTGCTGACGCCGGATGAGGAACTTTCGCTCACACGGCGCGTCAGGCAGGGTGACTTCGAAGCCCGGCAAACCATGATCGAGCGCAATCTGCGTCTGGTCGTGAACATCGCCAAGCATTACCTGAACCGGGGCATCCCGCTGCTCGATCTGGTCGAGGAAGGGAATCTCGGTCTGATTCACGCACTCGAGAAGTTTGACCCCGAGCGTGGCTTTCGCTTTTCAACCTACGCCACCTGGTGGATCCGGCAGAACATCGAGCGCGCGATCATGAACCAGTCGCGCACCATCCGATTGCCGGTGCATGTGGTCAAGGAACTGAACCAGGTGTTGCGCGCCCAGCGTCAGCTGGAGTCTCTCGGTAACGGCGATTGCACGATCGAGAGCATTGCCGACCAGGTCGGCAAGACCGTTGAAGAGGTTCGCTCCTTGCTGGCGTTGGCGGAACACACCGCATCGCTGGATGCCCCGCTGGATATCGATCCGTCCTTGTCGATTGGCGAGTCGCTGGCCGATGAGGCGATCGACTCGCCGGATCTGCTGATCCAGAACCACGAAGTCGAATCACTTGTGCGGGAGTGGATCGCGCTACTCAACGAGAAGCAGCGGCTCGTGATCCGGCATCGTTACGGGATGGACGGCTGCGAGGTTCTCACGCTGGAAGAACTCGCCTCTCAACTCGGCCTCACACGTGAGCGTGTCCGCCAGATTCAGCTTGAAGCGCTTGGCTTGCTGCGCAAGTCGATCAGGCGCAACGGCATCACGCGGGATGTGCTGCTTTGAGCGTGTGGGTTCGCGGCTTACGCCGCGAACCCACACGCTCGCCCTTCAACGCAAAGCCTGACGGCGACGCTCGAATCGGGCGCGGATTTCCTCGGCGAGTTCGAAGACCGACATCGCGTAGAAGCTGCTGCGGTTGTAGCGGGTGATGACGTAGAAGTTGCGATAGCCGACCCAGTACTGCGCGATTTCGCCGGGGGTGGGCAGATCGAAGACGGTGGCGAGCGAGGGATGGAGTTGGCTGCCGTCGTAGGCCGAGATGCCTGAGCTGATCAACGAGAAGTATTCAAGCGAGGGCTCGATGCCTGCCTCGATCAGCGGGCGCGGGTCGATGTCGGCAGGGATGCGGATCCGTTGCGCGATCGGCTCGCCTTCCTGCCAGCCGTGGGCAGCGAGAAAGTTGGCAATGCTGCCGATGGCGTCGATCGGGTCCGAGTCGAAATCTATGCGACCGTCGCCGTTGAAGTCCACCGCGTAGTTACGAATGCTGCTCGGCAGGAACTGCGGATAACCCAGCGCGCCGGCAAACGAGCCGCGATAGCTGAAGGGATCCCGACCCTGTTCGCGAGCGAGCAGGAAGAGGTTCTCCAGTTCGCGGCGAAACAGTTCCGCACGCCGGGGATAGTCGAATGCGAGGGTGGCCAGCGCTGAGACCGCTTCAAAGCTTCCGGTGTAGCTGCCATAGTGGGTTTCGACACCGAGAATCGACACGATGATTTCCGGCGGTACGCCGTAGATGCGGCTGGCCTCGCGCAAACTGTCTTCGTAGCGCACCCAGAAGGACACGCCGGAGCTGATCCGGGGCTCGCCCATGAAGCGTTGGCGATAGTTGCGCCAAGACCGCGCGCTCGGTTGGCTGGGTGGCTGGATCAGGCGAATCACCCGCTCGTTGTGACTTGCACGATGCAGCGCGTCGAGCAGCTCGCTACGGTCGAAGCCATGACGCTCCTCCATTTCCTGCACGAAGCTCAGCGCTTCGGGGTGCGAGACGAACGATGCTTGAGCAGCCGACAGCGCCACGAGCAGGCCCAGCAGCAGCACGAATGAAGGGAGTTTTCGGGTCATGTGCAAGGTCAATCGATTCTAAGTTGCCGCACGCGGGTGCGCAGTTCGCGAATCTCCGCGTCGTGCCTTGAGGAGGCGCGGCCGTAGCGAAGGCGGGCGTATGTTCTGGCGATTGCCCGCAGCATTGGCGCCTGTCTTGGGTAGCGCCCCGCAAGACGCTCAGCGTAATCCATCGGCCCTTCCCAGGGCAACCGCGGGCAGCCCTTGCGTGCGAACTTGTTACAGAAAGCCTGCCAAGTTCCGTCGAGCGGATCGCGCCGTGCGCGCTGTCGCATCGCCCATGCGAACAGGCCGAGCATCAGGGCCACCGAGAGCGTACCGAGCAGGCCGGTCAGCGCTTTCCAGTCGGGCTCGCTAAAGCCCAGTCGCTCGAGCAGGCGCCGCTGGTCGCCGGCGCTGAAACCGATGACGGTCTGGTTCCATGCGTTGGACAAGGCCTCCCAGCGGTGGCGCATGTCGCGCAGCCAGCGCATCGCAGGGCGAGCAAACAGCGGTAGCGGATCGCCGCTTGGCAGGGAAGCGGCGAGTCCGGATTCGATGCGTGATGGTGCGGCCAGTGCCGTTGGATCGACCCGCTGCCACCCCCTCTCGGGTAGCCAGACCTCGGCCCAGGCGTGGGCGTCCGATTGCCGCACTACCATGACACCGTCGACCGGGTTGATTTCGCCGCCCTGGTAGCCGGTGACCACGCGTGCCGGCAGTCCGGCGGCGCGGGCGAGAACGGTGAACGACGAGGCGAAGTGCTCGCAGAAGCCGAGTTGGGTGGTGTAGAGGAACTCATCGACGGTGTTCTCGCCCAGCAAGGGCGGTCGCAACGTGTAGGTGAGGCCCAGGCCGGCAATATGATCGAGCACCGCCTGGAGAGTAGCCACAGGGGTAGCGCTGTTTCGGCCGATCTCGGCGCCGGTTGCGACTGCACGGGGACTGCTCCCGGACGGCAGGCGCAAGGCGCGTTCCAGCACCGCACGGCTTTCACTCAAGCCGGCGACGGCTTCCGGGTGAGACACGATCTCGATGCGGGTGCGTGAGCGCAGCGGCGTGGTGGCGAGCAGTTGCTGGTCGCGAGCGAATCGCACCGTGGCGTCGGCTGAGACCGGGTGTTCGAGCGCAAGCAGCCAGCGCTGATTGTGGGGTTCGATGGTCAGCCGGTACGAGTGCGCCGGGCCTGCGACCACGACGCTCGGCTGGGCATCGCTGCCGACGGTCGCGGCGCGCCAGGTCCTGCCGTCGAAGTCGGTGAGTACCGGCCCGCGCCAATAACGTTGCGGAGGAGACGGCGGTGTGCCGGAGAACTCGGCCCGGAAGGCGATCGCTTCGGAGAGCCCAAGCTGGCTGATCGACCCGGGGGACATGTTGTCCGACAGCCCGGTCATGCCGGTGTGGGCGTCCGCGGGCAATCCCCAAAGTGGGCCGGGGATGCGCGGGAAGAGCACGAAAAGGACGAGCAGGAACGGAATCGCCTGCACCAGCATCAGCCCGCCCAGACGAAGACTCGCGGTCGGCCGGAAGCGGTCGGTCTGCAATGCCAGCAGGCTGACCGTTGCGAGCAGCGTCCCGGTCAGTGCGAGTGCGGCGACTGGCAGACTCTGATCATAGAAAAAGAGGCCGAGCTGCAGAAAAAATGCCAGCAGCACCGCCGCGCGTATGTCCCGCGAGGAGGCGATCTCGTGCTGCTTGAGACACAACAGCAGCGCGAGCAGGGCGACACCCGGATCCTTGCCGAAGAAATGGCCGTAGTGCAGACGAATGGCCAGTGCGGCGACGCAGGCCAGAAGCATCACCAGCAGGGCGTGGCTGCGCGGCGCGCCAGTGCGCAGGGCCCAGGCGCGCCAGATGAGCGCCAACACGCATGCCGCGCTGAGCCACGCGGGCAGATGAGTGACCGCGTGTGGTCCGAGCGTCACGGCTGCGGTCGCCAGCAGCCACAGCGATGCCGACAGCGGTGGTGGCGGTGGGGTCGGTTTCGGGTTGCGGGCGGGCAGGCCGAGCTTCATCGCGTCAGTCCTCTGCGCGCTTGTGTGCCGTGCCGCCAAGCCCGAACGTGGCGAGCCGGGCGAGACAGGCGCGACTGTGTCCGTCGCCCGATGCCGGGCCTATCGTGCCACCCGGCAGGCGCATGGTGAATCGCCTTCCCGCTGCTGTCGCGGCCAGTACCCAGGCGGTCATCCTCGCGACGCGCTGCTCGGTATCCAGCCCGGGAGGCAGTGCCTGCCAGTCGAGCTCGCAGTCGCCCTCCTCGTTGGCGGCAAATCGCTTGGTCATCATCGGACCGTCGCGTGCGATCACCTTCCAGGCAACATGCCGCGGCGAGTCGGAGTCGCGATGCGCGCGCAGACCGGCGAAATCATCGTCGCCGTCACCGGCGGAGCGGACGCCTGCGTCATGGCTTCCGGACTCCGGCAATGGCGGTGGGAGCGGCTCGGGGACCGGGTAGACGAGACAGCGTGCTTCCGGAATGAACACGCTCCAGGCCCGCACCAGGCCGAGCGGGTAACGTGTTTCGAGGGTCAGCCGACCGGGTGAGACCCATCCCCTTTGGTGGGTTGGGTGATCCAGCGACACTTCCTGTACGGAACCGGCATCTACCGACCAGGTGCTCGAGCGCGCCTCGCGGGAAGCGAGCAACAGTGCATGGCGTGGCAGCGTCGATTCGTTGCGCACGGTGAAGCTGAAGCGCGCTGGCTCTCCGGCGAATACCGGTTCGCCGCGGACGTGGGTCACCGACAGCCGCAGCAGATTGCGGAAAGCGTGGAACATGCTCACCACGCCAAGACCGAAGAGCAGGAACACCAGGCCATAGCCAAGGCTGAGGTTGTAGTTGATCGACGCAATGAGCATGACCACCAGCGCGACGGCGAACGCATAGCCAGCCCCGGTCGGCAGGACATAGATGCGGCGTTGGCCGAAGGTGAGGGGCAGGCGCTCCGGTGAGCTGAGGCGGAACAGCCATCGATCGAGGGCGAGGCGGATCGGCCTCAGCGGACTCATGCCCGAAAACGCCAGTTTCATCGCACGGGCACGGAGTGCAGCAGGCGTTGAATGGTCGCGGCAGACGCGGGGCGTCCGTCTCCGGTCATATGGAGGCGGTGACCGGCAACATACGGGAAGACCGCTTGTACATCTTCCGGAAGCACGTGGTCGCGCCCGTCCATCATCGCCCAGGCACGGGCAGCAGCGAGCAGACCAAGACCTGCGCGGGGGCTCAGGCCGCCCGCCAGCTCGCCGTCCTGTCGGCTTGCGGAGAGCAGTGTCTGCACGTATTCGACGAGCCGCTCGCTGACGATCACCTGGCGCGCGCTCTGCTGCAATTGTGCCAGGTCACCTGAGCCGACCACCGGGTCGACCCGCTCGAGCAAGATGCGTCGGTCCTCGCCCATGAGCAGGGCGCGCTCGGCTTCGGCGCCGGGATAGCCGAGCCGGATGCGCATCAGAAAGCGGTCGAGCTGGCTCTCTGGCAGCGGAAAGGTGCCGATCTGACTGGCGGGATTCTGGGTCGCGATGACGAAGAACGGATCGGGCAGCGGGTAGGTCTGACCGTCGGTGGTCACCTGATGCTCTTCCATTGCCTCAAGCAAGGCACTCTGGGTTTTGGGGGTGGCGCGGTTCACTTCATCGGCGAGAATCAGCTGAGCGAAGATCGGTCCGGGATGGAAGCGAAAGGCGCTCGTTTCGCGGTCGAATATCGACACGCCGACGATATCGGCAGGGAGAAGATCGCTGGTGAACTGGACGCGCTGGAACTGCATGCCGGTCAGGCTTGCCAGTGTGTGGGCGAGGGTGGTTTTGCCCACACCGGGTACGTCCTCGATGAGAAGATGACCGCGGGCGATCAGGCAGGTGAGCGCAAGCCGGAGCTCTTCACGCTTGCCGAGGATGATCGAGGAGGCCGCGTCGAGCAAGCGATTGGCAGGGATATGGAGCATGAGTGGGTGACTGTGAAAATCGCAACAAAGCGGTGATAATAGACGACAAACAGAGGGAACTCGCTGGGCCTGCTCGCCAGCGGTTGGAAGAGTCCCGCAGGACAAAGTTCATTGCACGGTATCGAGGAGGGTTATGACGACTACCGCGTTCATCACGCATCGGGACTGTTGGCTCCACGAGATGGGCAGCTTCCATCCCGAGTGTCCGGACAGGCTTGCAGCCATCAATGACCGGCTCATCGCCTCCGGCCTCGAGCTCTATCTGTCTTTTCACGACGCGCCCGTGGCGACCGAGGAGCAGGTTTGTCGGGCGCATGACTCCGCTTACTTCAAGCAGCTCGTGGAAAGCGTTCCCGAGCACGGCATTCGCCACCTCGATCCGGATACCGCAATGTGTCCCTCGACGCTGAAGGCGGCGTTGCGCTCGGCGGGTGCCGGAATCCTGGCGACCGATCTCGTCATGAAAGGCGAAATCGAAAATGCCTTCTGTGCCGTGCGACCTCCCGGTCATCATGCCGAACATGGCAAGGCGATGGGCTTCTGCTTCCTCAACAATGTCGCGATCGCCGCGCGCCATGCGCTGGAGGTTCATGGTCTCGAGCGGGTTGCGGTCATCGATTTCGACGTTCATCACGGCAACGGTACCGAAGACATCTTCCGCGAAGACCCGCGCGTGATGATGGCGAGCATTTTTCAGCACCCCTTCTATCCATACAGCGGCGCAGACAACAAGTCGGAGCACATGGTCAATGTGCCGGTCGCGGCCGGCACCCGCGGAGACGGTTTCCGTCAGGTGGTGACCGATGTCTGGCTCCCCGCGCTGCGCAAGCACGCGCCGCAGATGATCTTCATCTCGGCCGGGTTTGACGCGCACTACGAGGACGACATGGGCTCCTGTGGGTTGGTAGAGGCCGATTACGCCTGGGCGACCGAGCAGCTCAAGGCGCTTGCCGAGGAGTGCGGGCACAAGCGCATCGTGTCGATTCTCGAAGGCGGATATGCCTTGTCAGCGCTCGCGCGTTCGGCAGTGGCACACGTCAAGGTGCTGGCTGATCTTTGAGCCGGCAACTTTTCGCGGCTCACGCCGCTCCTACAGGTACGGCGAACGAAGTACCGGGTGGGAGCGGCGTGAGGCGAGAAGCGGCTGTCGCTATTTGGTCGCGCGCGGTACCTGTGCCGGCGCTCGCTTCAGCAAGCAAAGCGCCGATACTGGTCGCACGGCAGTGATCAGGTAGAATCAGGGTTTTATTTTTCAGGTTTCCATTTCCATGATTACCGGATCAATCGTCGCCATCGTCACGCCGATGGATGCAGATGGTGGCCTCGACTTCCCGCGTCTGCGTGCGCTCATCGACCATCATGTGGCAGAAGGCACCGACGGCATCGTCATCGTTGGCACCACGGGTGAGTCGCCGACGGTCGATGTCGAGGAGCACTGCGAACTCATTCGTGCCACGGTCGAGCATGCTGCTGGCCGTATTCCGGTCATCGCCGGAACCGGCGCCAACTCCACCGCGGAGGCGATCGAGCTCGCACGTTTCGCGCAGCAGGCTGGCGCTCAGGCCCACCTGTCGGTGGTGCCTTACTACAACCGACCAACCCAGGAAGGGCTGTATCGCCACTTCCGGGCAATTGCCGAGGCGGTCGAACTGCCGTTGGTGCTTTACAACGTGCCAGGCCGCACTGTCGCGGACCTGGCGAACGACACCGCGCTGCGACTGGCCGAGATCCCCAACATCGTCGGGATCAAGGACGCCACAGGGAGCATCGACCGGGCGTGCGACCTGGTCGAACGTGCGCCTGCCGGCTTCGCCCTCTATACCGGCGACGACATGACTGCGCTGCCCTTCATGCTGCTCGGCGGCCATGGCGTGATCTCGGTCACCGCCAACGTCGCTCCCCGTGCGATGCACGAAATGTGCACGGCGGCCCGCTCCGGCGATCTTGCCACCGCGCGTGAGATCAACGCGCGGCTGGTCTGGCTGCATCGCGATCTCTTCTGCGAAGCCAATCCGATTCCGGTCAAGTGGGCGGTCGCGCAAATGGGGCTGATCGGGGAGGGCATTCGCCTGCCGCTGACGACGCTGTCGGAATCCATGCATGATCGTGTGCGCGCCGCGATGCGTCGCGCCGGGATCAACCTCTGAACAACCGGGACACTCTGATACTCATGAAAGCTAGCCGCCTTTTCCCGCTGTCTGTCATCGCTATGTCGGTGGCGCTTGTCGGGTGCTCCACCTCGGGCTTCGAGGGCAAGAAAATCGATTACAAGAGCGCACGCCAGGTATCGCCGCTCGAATTGCCGCCGGACCTCACCGGCATGCGCACCGACGACCGTTTTGCCCTGCCCACCACCACTGGCGTCGCGACCTTCTCCGGCTATACCGCCGATCGAGCCGCGGCTCCGGTGTCGGGTGCCTCTAACGTACTGGTCGAAGTCGAGGGCATGCGGATCGAACGCGCCGGAACCCAGCGCTGGCTGGTGGTGCCCGGCAACGCGGATGTCCTGTGGCCGGATATAAAGGATTTCTGGATGGAGCTCGGCTTCATTCTGAACATCGACCGTCCCGAGATCGGCGTCATGGAAACCGACTGGGCTGAGGATCGCGCACGTATCCCGATGGATTTCGTTCGCGCCACCATCGGCCGGGTGTTCGACGGCCTGTTCTCGACCTCGGAGCGCGACAAGTTCCGCACCCGTCTCGAAGAGGGCAAGGAGCCGGGAACGGTCGAGATCTACATCAGCCACCGCGGCATGAAGGAGGTCTACACCAGTGAGCGCGAAGAGCGCACTGTGTGGCAGCCGCGTGAGCCGGATCCCGAGCTCGAAGCTGAAATGCTGCGACGCCTGATGGTTCGCCTGGGGGTCGAGGAAGAACGCGCTGCCGTAATGGTCGCACGTGCGGATGTGCCGCAACGCGCGGCCCTCCAGACCGGCGGCGAAGGACAGACCCTGCTGGTAGTGGACGAGTCTTTCGACCGCGCCTGGCGCCGCGTTGGTCTCGCGCTCGACCGTAGCGGCTTTACCGTAGAGGATCGTGACCGCTCACAAGGCTTGTTCTTCGTTCGCTACATCGACCCCGATGCCGACGCCCGTAGCCAGCGCTCACCCGGCGTTCTGTCGCGCATGGCCTTCTGGCGTGACACTGGTGCATCCGCGGTCACCAGCGGCGCTGAATATCGCATTCGGGTGGCCTCAGATGCCAGTCAGTCTGTCGTGACGGTGCTGACTCGTGAGGGTGGCGAGGACCGCTCGGTGACGGCACGTCGCATTCTGGAAGTGCTGCACAACCAGTTGCGCTGAACCAAGGCGCCAAACAAAAAAGCCAGCGATGTACGCTGGCTTTTTTGTTGGTGGGTGAGACTTACTTGAGGCTCAGGACCCACTGCGCCAACTGGGCCGCTTCCTCGGCGTTCACCTGCGGGTTCGGCGGCATCGGCACCGGACCGTAGACACCGGAACTACCCTGCTGGATTTTTCCGGCGAGCAATGCGACTGCGCCGTCCTCGCCACTGCGCTTCTCAGCGACTTCCTTGTAGGACGGTCCCACGAGCTTGCGATCAACCGCATGGCAAGCCATGCAGTTCTTCGCCCCAGCCAGCTTTTCGGCATCGGCGGCGCTCAGCGGCGCAACGGAGATGCCCGCGGCCTGCATCGCACCAGCGACTGCCGCCTCGGCGGCTTCCTTGACCTCTTCGACGGCCTCGGTGGCTTGCTCGACGACTTGCTCGCCTGCTTCACGGACCTGCTCGACTGCTGCTTCAACCGCGGTTTTTGCCTCTTCGGCCGCTTCTTCAGTGGCCTCGGCTGCTTCTTCAGTGGCCTCTTCAGCTGCCTCGGCGGCTTCTTCGACCTTCTCTACTGCGGCCTCCTGAACCGGTGCGGGGGCAGGCTGCTGCGCGGGTGCCGGGGCGGCGACCGGGGCCGGTTCTTCCTTCTTGCCACAGGCAGTCAGCGCAATGGCGACGAGCGCGGCGACCAGGAATGATGGCTTCTTCATGCTTAGCTTTCCTTCTTCGTGTGAGTTAGACAGCGCGCCCTCCCGGCACGCTGGGGTTTCCGGCACGCTCAGGTCAGCACGGAAACTTGCGGAGTTTATCAGCACATGCCGGAAGCTTGCGCGGAAACGCAGTTTAAACCC
>NZ_WTVM01000102.1 GCF_012910885.1 Azoarcus taiwanensis
ATCCTTGTCGCCAGTCGGCAGCTGCCCGATACCGAAGAAGCCCACCAGCGCCTCGAGCTTGTCGGCCAGCGCCACCGCGCACGCGACGTTGCCCTGCGGCAGCCTGTCGCCGGCAAAACGCGGCAGGTAATGCGCCGCAATCGCATCCGCTACAACTTGTGGCTCACCATCGTGCTGCGCGTAATAGCGCCCCATGACACCTTGCAGCTCCGGGAACTCCCCCACCATCTCGGTCACCAGATCCGCCTTGGCGAGTCGAGCGGCACGGGCTGCACCCGGCTGATCGGCATTGAGCCGACCGGCAATCGTGCCCGCCAAACGTTCGAGGCGGGCAACCCGCTCGAGCTGACTACCGAGCCGGTTGTGATAGACGACGTTCGCCAGACGGGGCAGGCGGCTGTCCAGGCTGTTCTTGCGGTCCTGCTCATAAAAGAAGCGTGCGTCCGCAAGCCGCGGCCGCACCACACGCTGGTTGCCGGTGACGATGTGGCTCGGGTCGGCGACACGCATATTCGACACGATCAGGAACCGGTTCAGCAGCGTGCCCTCCTCGTCGAACAGCGGGAAATACTTCTGGTTGGCACGCATCGTGAGGATCAGACACTCCTGCGGCACCGCTAGGTATTCGGCCTCGAACTCGCCGACATACACAGTCGGGTGCTCGACCAGCGCGGCGACTTCATCGAGCAGATCAGCGTAATCACCGAGGCCGGCGCCCAGGCGCGAGGCTTCGGCCAGCAGCTGTTTCTCGATCTCGGCTCGCCGCTCATCGAAGCTCGGCACCACCTTGCCCTCGGCGAGCAGCGTCGGCTCATAGGCCTCGGCGGTCGCCAGTTCGATCTCCCCGCGACTCATGAAACGGTGGCCCATCGTCAACCGGCCGGCCTCAAGGCCGAGCACGCTACCGGGAACCACACGCGGACCATGCAGCATGACCAGCTTGTGAACCGGCCGCACGAATGCGACATCGCTACTCCCCCAGCGCATGAGCTTGGGAATCGGCAACGCTTTCACCGCGGCATTGACGATATCGGCGAGCACCTCGTCCAGACGCGCACCGTCCTCGGCGCGCGTATAGAACAACGCTTCGGCCTTGCCATCCATGTGGCGCTCGAAACGGGCAACCATCCCGGCGTCGATGCCACGGGCGGCGAGCTTTTTGAGCAACGCCGGGGTGGGCTGGCCATCGGCGTCGAGCGCGACCTGAACCGGCATGATCTTTTCGCATACTTCACGCGAAGCGGCCTGATCGAGCACCGCATCCACGGTGACCGCCAGGCGACGAGGCGCGGCAAAGCCTCGCACCTGGCCGTTCGCATCGGCCAGCCCGCGCTCGCGAAGCCCGGCGACGATGGTGTCAGCAAACACCTTGCCCAAACGCGGCAGAGCCTTGGGCGGGAGTTCTTCGGTCAGCAGTTCGACCAGCAGGGTTGCCTTGTTCATTGCACCACCTCCCCGTTCTGCTGACCACGGAGCAGAGGAAAGCCCAGCGCCTCCCGCGATTCGTAGTAGGCCTGCGCCACCGCCCGTGAAAGTGTCCGGATACGGCCGATGTAGGCGGCCCGCTCAGTCACCGAGATCGCGCCACGCGCATCGAGCAGGTTGAAGGTATGACCCGCCTTGAGCACCATCTCATAGGCGGGCAGCGCCACGCCGGCCTCGGTCAGGCGTTTGGCCTCTGCCTCGCAGTTACGGAAGTAATCAAAAAGAAAATCCACGTTTGCCAGTTCGAAGTTGTAGCGCGACTGCTCGACCTCGTTCTGGTGATACACGTCGCCATAGGTGACCTCGGTCCCGTCCGGGTAGGTGGCCCACAGGAGGTCATAGACGTTCTCGACACCCTGCAGATACATCGCCAGACGTTCGATGCCGTAGGTGATCTCGCCGAGCACCGGCCGGCAGTCGAGGCCGCCGACCTGCTGGAAATAGGTGAACTGAGTCACCTCCATGCCGTCCAGCCAGACTTCCCAGCCCAGCCCCCAGGCGCCGAGCGTGGGGTTCTCCCAGTCATCCTCGACGAAACGGATGTCGTGCACCATCGGGTCGATGCCGAGCGCACGCAGCGAGTCGAGGTACAACTCCTGGATGTTCGCCGGCGACGGCTTGAGCGCGACCTGATACTGGTAGTAATGCTGCAGACGGTTGGGGTTCTCCCCATAACGACCGTCCTTGGGCCGGCGCGAGGGCTGGACATAGGCGGCATTCCAGGGCTCTGGGCCAATGGCGCGGAGGCAGGTGGCGACATGCGAGGTGCCGGCTCCGACTTCGAGGTCGATGGGCTGCAACAACAGGCAGCCCTGATCGCCCCAGAACTTCTGGAGCGTCTGGATGATGTGCTGGAAAGACGGTCTGGGTTTGGACATGTTCCGTTGTGCGGCGCGAAAGCAAAACCGCGATTTTACTGGCTTTCGGTGCCGGGCGCTTGGATGGGATGATTCCAGCACGCCTTGCCGGAGCAAGCAACGGGGCAGCGGGTTGGTGGCGGGCACGTCCTGTGTGGCGACTTTGCCTGAGCGCATGCCGCTGTTGCCGAGCGTAGCGGCCGCGATTCCCGATGTCTGAGCGCGCAGCGCGAGTTTGGGAATCGCAGCGAAGAGAGGCTTACAGCGGCAGCGCGAATGGCATCGGAGCCAAACAGGACCTGCCCGACGCCAGCCCGCGGGTTCATGCCGCAGGCCTGCGCTCGGGCCAAGTCGCCTCACAGGCCTGCCATGCCGCCGCCCCGCTACGCCTTGCCATTTCGCACGCTGAAGCCCTTCGGGAAACACTGAGTGAATCCAGTCGCCCTTCGACAAGCTCAGGGCGAACGGTGCGGAATAGATCAGCGCCTCCCTAGCCGCTGCCGCAGAGCTCAGCCTTTACGACGCGAGCCCAGCCCCGGCCCTATCACCAACGCGAAAGCCAGCCCCAGCGCGAGCAGATCCCCTGCCCTCGCATAAGGTGTCAGGCCCCGGTATCCCCGCACCTCGACCTCCAGCGCACCTCGCTCGAACTGAGGCAATACCCCGGTCACCGAACCGTCGGGCATCACCAGCGCAGTCATGCCGGTGTTGGTTGAGCGCAGCATTGGCCGGCCGGTTTCCAGCGCACGCGTGCGCGCGATCTGAAGGTGTTGCGGCTGCGCGAGGGACTGCCCGTACCAGGCCAGGTTGGAGATGTTCAGCATCAGCGTAGCGTCCGGCAGACTGCGGATGATCTCGCGGCCGAACAAATCCTCGTAGCAGATGTTCAGGGCAATGCGCTGACCACCAATGGTCATCGGCGCCTGGCGGGCCGGGCCGGGCGTCTGGTCCGACATCGGTATGTCGGCAAGACGGTAGAACCAGCCGAACAGGGGCGGCGAAAACTCGCCGAACGGCACCAGATGATGCTTGGCGTAGAACTGCCGTCCGCTCTCGCCGAGGTTGATCGCCGCGTTGTAGATCCGGCCCTCGGTATCACGGGTGAACAGCCCCAGGATCAGATCACCCCCGCGGCGAAGCGCCTCTGCCTCGAGATAGGCAAGGAAACCCTGAGGCAGATGCTCCTCCAGGACTGGCAAGGTTGTCTCCGGCAACACCACCAGATCCGCACCGTCATGCCCGGCCGCAAGACCGGCGTTGATATCGAGCCATTGGCGCAGCAATGCGGGGTCCCACTTGAGATCCTGCTCGATATCCGTCTGCAGCAGCGCCACGCGGATCGGCGGGCCAGCGGGAGTCGTCCATTCGATACGGGTCAGCGCTGCGCCCGCGACCAGCAGCACAACCAGTGGCAAGGCAACCGGTAGCGCTGCCCGAGCCTGCCGCCACGGCGTCAGCACCAGCAAGGCGGCACACAGCGCCACCAGTCCGCCGACGCCGTAGACGCCGATCACCGGCAGGAAGCCCGAGAAGGGACTGGGTGGTGTTTGCGAATAACCGATCGCGAGCCAGGGGAAGCCGGTGAACAACCAACCGCGCAGCATCTCGGTGGCCATCCACAAACCGGCGAAGAGCGCAGCCTGCAGCGAAGGCCGAACCGCACGCAAGCGCACGAACAGCGCCGAGGCCAGCGCCGGGAACAGCGCCAGATAAGCGCAGAACAGGGTGATCGCAAGCGCAGCCACCGGTAGCGGCACGCCACCGTAGCGGTTAAGTGCGATGTAAAGCCACGACACCCCGGCAAGAAACGCGCCCAGCCCCCATGCCAAGCCGAGACCAAAACCGGCACGCCAGCCAGGCGCAGTGCGAAGGAGCGCAAAGAGTAGCGCCAACGAAGCAAACGCGAGCGGGAACAACTCGAATGGCGCGAACGCGAACACCGACGCGGCGCCGGCAAGCAGCGCCGCAACCAGCAATTGCCAGCGCATCAGCTGGCCTCGGGTGCCGGAGGGCCGCCGGGGACGCGCTCCACGAGCAGGGTATGCACCCGGCGACTGTCGGCGCGCATGACCTGGATCTTGAGGCCATCGAGACGGATCACCTCGCCACGCTTGGGCAGTCTGCCGAGATGGCGGATGACGAGCCCGCCGATGGTGTCGAAGTCGTCCGCGTCGAAGTCGGTCTCGAAAGCCTCGTTGAAATCCTCGATCTCGGTCCGCGCCTTCACACGGTAGCGACCATTTTGATCGAGCTTGATGCTGTCGCCTACTTCGTCGAAATCGAACTCATCCTCGATGTCGCCGACGATTTGTTCCAGCACGTCTTCGATGGTGACCAGGCCAGCGACGCCGCCATACTCGTCGACCACGATCGCCATGTGGTTGCGGCTGACGCGGAACTCTCGCAGCATGACATTGAGTCGCTTGGATTCGGGGACGAACACCGCGGGACGCAACATGTCGCGCAGGTCGAACTCGCGCCCGGCGTAATAGCGCAGCAAATCCTTCGCAAGAAAGACGCCGATCACGTCGTCCTTGTTCTCACCGACTGCCGGAAAGCGAGAGTGGGCGGTATCGACGACGAACTCGGCGATTCGCTCGATCGGGTCATCAAGATGAATGACGTCCATCTGGGCACGCGGGATCATCACCTCGCTCACCTGCATGTCCGACATCTGCAAGGCGCCCTCAATGATCGAGAGCGCGTCGGTATCGATCAGGTTGCGATCGCAGGCGGCGCGAAGTCGCGCGAGAAGGTCTTCGCGATCTTCCGGTTCGCGCGAAAGAATGCCCGAAAGTCGCTCCAGTAATGACGGTTTGCCCGCGGAACTGTCCATTTCCCTTTCATGCTTGAAGAACGAGGATTTGGGACCGCTCGGTCACGCTCCCAAATCCTCGGTCTTCAGGCGCCGTCGTCCGCGTAGGGATCCGGGTAAGCAAGCGCTGCCATCACCTCACGCTCGACCGCTTCCATTTCCAGCGCCTCGGCGTCGTCCTCATGATCGAAACCCTGCAAATGCAGCATACCATGCACGATCAGATGGGCGAAATGCGCTTCCACCGCCTTGCGCTGCTCGGCGGCCTCGCGCACCACGACCGGCACGCACAGCACCAGATCCCCCTGCAGGACGTCACTCTCGGGCAGACCGGGCATGGCCTCTCCCTCGCCATAGACGAAGGTAAGCACGTTGGTTGCGTAGTCCTTGCCACGGTAGTCCCGGTTGAGGCTGCGCCCCTCGTCCTCACCAACCAGGCGGACCGCCACTTCGGCTTCGGCAACGCGCATCGCGGCACCCGCCCACTGGCGGATCTGCCTGGCGAGCGGCGCATGCACGGCATCCTCGCGCGACAGTGCGCGCTGCACGCGCAAGTACAGTCTGGCGCGCCTGCCGGCAGTCACGACGCTGCACCCTCCTGCGGGCTGCCTTTCGCACGCGCAGCCTCGCGCTGATCGTAGGCCTCGACGATACGCGCCACGAGCGGGTGCCGTACCACGTCCTCCCGGCCGAACTCGGTGAATGCGATGCCACGCACATCCGCCAGCACTTCGCGAGCCTCGAGCAGACCACTCTTCTGCCCTCGCGGCAGATCGATCTGGGTCACGTCGCCGGTCACCACCGCTTTGGTGCCGAAGCCGATCCGGGTCAGGAACATCTTCATCTGTTCCGGCGTGGTGTTCTGTGCCTCGTCGAGAATCACGAAGGCATGATTGAGGGTGCGACCGCGCATGAACGCCAGCGGTGCGATCTCGATACTGCCGCGCTCGAACAGTTTGGCAACCCTGTCAAACCCCATCAGGTCGTAAAGCGCATCGTAAAGCGGGCGTAGATAAGGATCGACCTTCTGCGCCAGATCGCCGGGCAGAAACCCCAGCCGCTCGCCGGCCTCGACCGCCGGGCGAGTGAGAATGATGCGCTCGACCAGCTCACGCTCGAAGGCATCCACCGCCGAAGCAACCGCGAGATAGGTTTTGCCGGTTCCGGCCGGACCGACCCCGAAGGTGATGTCGTGCGACTGGATCGCCGAAAGATACTGCACCTGCCTGGGCGTACGACCGTGGAGATCGGCCTTGCGGGTCATCAGCACCGGCGCATTGCCGATCCCGGATTGGCCCTTGGACACCTCGACCAGCCCGAGTTGGATGTCGTCCAGGCTGAGATGGTTGCCGGCGCGCTCGTAGAACTGGCGCAAAGCCTTGGCCGCCAACTGTGTCTGCATGGGCTGGCCGCTGAGGCGGAATCGTTCGCCCCTGCGCGAAATTGAGACGTCGAAGGCGGATTCGATCTGGCGCAGATTCTCGTCGAGCGCGCCACACAGGTTGGCCAGCCGCTCGTTGTCGACCGGCTCCAGCGTCAATTCGGTGGCTTTCGCCATTCAGGACTCCCTCGTGACGATCTCGCCACGCAGGCTGTGCGGCAGCGCCGCGGTGATGCGCACCTCGACCATTTCGCCGATCAGGCGCGGGTTGGCCGCGAAATTGACGACTCGGTTGTTCTCGGTGCGGCCGGCAAGCTCCTGCGGATTTTTCTTAGAGGGCCCGACCACGAGCACGCATTCGACACGCCCGACCATCGCTTCACTGATCGCCGCCGCCTGTTCCTCGACCCGCTTTTGCAGCCGTGCTAGCCAGCGCAGCTTGGAGTCCTGGGGCACCGGGTCTTCGAGATCGGCGGCCGGCGTACCGGGACGCGAGCTGTAGACGAAGCTGAACGAAGTGTCGAAGCCGACCTCGTCGATCAGCTTCATCGTCTTCTCGAAATCTTCCTCGGTCTCACCCGGGAAACCGACGATGAAGTCCGATGACAAGGACAGATCCGGACGCACCGCACGCAGCTTGCGCACCAGAGACTTGTATTCCAGCGCGGAGTAGCCGCGCTTCATCGCGGCCAGCACACGATCCGACCCGGACTGTACCGGCAGATGCAAATGACTCACCAACTTGGGAATGCGCGCGTAGGCATCGATGATGCGCTGGGTCATCTCGCGCGGATGCGAGGTCGTGTAGCGCAGGCGTTCGATACCCGGGATCTCTGCGACGCATTCGAGCAGAAAGGCGAAGTCGCCCTGCTCGCCGCCATCGCGGACGATCTCGCCCCGCCAGGCGTTGACGTTCTGCCCGAGCAGCGTGATCTCCTTGACCCCCTGGTCGGCAAGCCCGGCAATCTCGGTCAGGATGTCGTCCAGCGGACGGGAGACCTCCTCGCCACGGGTATAGGGGACCACGCAGAAGGTGCAGTACTTGGAGCACCCTTCCATAATCGACACGAAGGCACTCGCCCCCTCCACACGCGCCGGCGGCAGGTTGTCGAACTTTTCGATTTCGGGGAAGGAAATATCCACCTGCGAGCGCCCGGTATCGCGCCTTTGCGCGATCAGCTGCGGCAGACGATGCAATGTCTGCGGACCGAAGACCAGGTCGACATAGGGCGCGCGCTCGACGATGGCGTCGCCCTCCTGGCTCGCAACGCAGCCGCCGACGCCGATGATGAGATCCGGCTTGGCCTGCTTGAGATGCTTGACCCGTCCAAGGTCGTGAAACACCTTCTCCTGTGCCTTCTCGCGCACCGAACAGGTATTGAACAGGATGACGTCGGCCTCTTCGGGGTTGTCGGTTTTCTCCATCGGGCCGGTCGCACCGAGCACGTCCGCCATCTTGTCGGAGTCGTACTCGTTCATCTGGCAGCCGAAGGTGCGGATGTAGAGTTTCTTCATCGGATGCGTATCCTGCTTGACGCTCGGTTTCTATAAGCGATATATTAGCAGGCTTGTTGGTGATGTAGCTCAGACGGTTAGAGCGATGGATTCATAACCCATAGGTCGGCGGTTCGATTCCTCCCATCACCACCACAAAATTCAAGGGCTTGCAGCGGCAGGCCCTTTTCTTTTGGCGCACAGGGCAGCGGCCCTCGCGCCTTGACGCTGGCTCACCGTGATGCAGGTTCACTCTCCGAGGCACGCCTTGCCAGCGCCTCCAGCCGTCGTTCCAGGCGATCCGTCACGTGGAATACGAAGGCATTGCTCTGCTTGGATTTCTCCAGCAATCCCAGTTCTGCGAGATCAAGAAGGTCAGACCTGGAAGTCTGGTAAACCACGTTATGCACAGCTTGATGGCGAGCAACACGATACGTCTCCCCTGGATGCCTGAGTGCGTGTGTCAGCAGCGCGATCTGGCGATGGTTGAGCCGGCTCCTGAGCCAGCCGACTCCCAGTAAGCGCACGGCCTCGCGCTGCTCGACCCTCTTGCGCTCAAGGTAGTCGTGCAGTCCGGTGATTGCCCGCCGGATCACATCGAGCTGATGAAGCACGAAGTAGGTCGTGTCGTTATTGTCCGTCTCGGTGTACAGGTATGACTGAACATACTGACGCGGCGCCTGGCGCAGAAACTGCGAAATCGAAAGAAACTCCATCAGCCAGTAGCCGCTGCGCGCCATCGACCAATAGAACAATGCGCGCGCCGTGCGCCCGTTGCCATCGGCGAACGGGTGGTCGTAACCGATCATGAAGTGCAGCAGAATGGCCCGCAATACTGGATGAACGAAGGGTTGCGCCTCGGAGCCCTGATTGGCAAACGCACAGAGGCGCTCCAGACGCTCCGGCAGTGTCTTGTAGCTGGGTGGGTCGTGAAGAACCGTGCCATCCCGATTATGGACCACCTTCACATCGTCACCGCTGCGCAGCCGGCCGGCATCGCCCGATTCCTCGAGCGTGTCAAGCGTGATCATCCGGTGCAACTCGAGGACGCGCTCAGGCGTGATCGGCTCGTCCCGCAGGCTACGAATGTGATCCATCGCCCGGTAGTTGTTGAAGATCATTCGTTCACTGCGGTCGCGGGGTTTGCGTCCTTCCAGCAGCATCGCCTCAGCAACCTTGCGCGTAGTCGAAGCACCTTCGAGCTGGCTGGACGTAATCGACTCTTCGATCAGCGAGTGGAGCAGATACCGCTCCCGACTCTCATGAACTGGCGCGCCCTCAGGGCTACGAATCTGTCCGGCTGCATCGCGATCGATATGGTGAAGGTGCACCTGCACCGGCTCAGGCACGGCCAGCATGAACGGCGCACCCACCTTGTCCAGCAGAGGCAGTGCCTGCATGCCGCCGCTGCGGGCAAACCATACGCTCGCCCACCACAGTTCGGACGACAGGCCGTCGGGAGGGGTCCTGCGACGCAGCTCATCCCAATGCAAATACCTGCCGGTTGGCAGTGCCGTCGCATTGGCCAACACCTTCGACAGATCCTTGGGATCAGCGTTACGCACGAGATCCCGGACGCTCGGCGGAGACATGGGCAGCTTCACTCTACTAATTCCAAGCTTGATTAGTAGGACTTAGTATACCGACAATTCCACCACAAACCTCTACTAATTTTTCATTATTTTAGTAATCCTTAGTAGGCGACACCATTAGTGAGCACCCATCCCAACTAGGCATGTCAATTCATGGGCCTGGAATTCACCGCCTGTAGGTATGCGGTTCGTATCCGCCCTTCCCCATCATCGCCCACCGACCGAGAAATGACGTAACCTGTCTCGAATCAATCAGGCAATGAGCCACTCCTTGATCTTTTGGGGAATGCATCAGGCAACCTCGAAACGGAGGTGGGATGGGCCAGGAAATCGACCACGTCATCTTCACAGCAGCCGAGCGGACGGAATTCGCCCGAAGGCTTGCCGAAGAAACCGAAGCGCTTATCGAAGAATGCACCCTCAGTGGCACTGCGGACGACACCCGGCTCCTCGGTCTTGAACTTGAAACTTGCCTGGTCGATCGGGAAACACTGCGCCCGGCGATGTGCAACCAGGTCTTCCTGTCCCGTCTGGATTCACCACTTGCATCTGCGGAACTGGCCCGACACAACGCCGAGTTCAACTTCGCGCCGCTCCCTGTGGCAGACGCCATGCTCGGCCGCCTTCATGCAGCACTGCGCCACCAATACACCGAGGCACGACGAGTCGCGGCCGAGCTCGGCAGTGACATCGCGTTGTGCGGCATCCTGCCGACACTCGAGCCAGCGGCACTGACCCTGGCGAACATCTCCCCGCTGAATCGCTATCTCGCGCTGAACCGACAAGTGATGCAGGCTCACCGCGGCACCGCCTTCGGTCTCGAAATCAAGGGCCGAGACCACCTCGTCCAGCCACTTGACAGCGTGATGATGGAGGCTGCCACGACCTCCCTCCAGATCCACCTGCGGCTGCCGGCTCATGAAATGCGTACAGCCTACAACGCGGCCCAGCTCGTATCGGCCCCGCTCATGGCCTTGTGCGCAAATTCGCCCCTGCTGTTCGGCCACGACCTGTGGGCCGAGACCCGAATACCGCTTTTCGAGCAGTCCGTCGGACTGGGCGGTTTCGCCGCAGCGGCCCATGGTCCGGTGCGGCGGGTATCCTTCGGCTCGGGTTATGCCAAGCGCAGCATGCTCGAGTGCTTCGAGGAGAATCTCGCGCATTACCCCGTTCTGCTCCCTATACTCGACGACAGCGGCGCCCGCTACCCGCATCTGCGCCTGCATAACGGCACGATCTGGCGCTGGAATCGCCCGATAGTCGGATTCGACGAAGACGGCGGCGTCCATCTGCGGCTGGAGCATCGAACCTTGCCCTCCGGGCCAAGCCTGATCGACATGGTCGCCAACACCGCCCTGTTCGTCGGGTTGGTGCGTCACTACATGGATCAAGACGTCGAAGCACTCGAGTTCGCCAGAGTGAGAAGCAACTTTTACGAGGCCGCGCGCTATGGCCTGAACGCGCGCATCGACTGGCTCGACGGCCTGCGCCATCCGGTCTGCCGGCTGCTGAAGAGGACGCTTCTGCCCGCCGCCGCCAATGGGCTGGGTCGGCTCGGCATCGACCCGGACGACCGGGACCGCTACCTCGACGTGTTGGAGCGGCGCCTCGATAGCAGGCAGAATGGCGCCGTGTGGCAACGCCGCTTTGTCGCGCGCTATCCGGGCGATCTGGTCGCCCTCACCGCGGCGATGCTCGAACAACAGGTCAGCGACACACCGGTTCATCTGTGGGAGTGATCACTTGCCGCAACTGCATCAGACAGACACCTTGCCCGCTGGCTTCATGGGCAGCGCCGCCCGGGACCTGCATCGCATTCTCTCCGGCCCCACCCTAATACACCTGCCGGGCCGTCGGCCTGAGACGCTCTTCGTCAGCGTGCTCCTTCATGGCAACGAGATCACCGGACTGCTCGCAGTCCAGCGCCTGCTCGCGCGCTATCTGGATCGCCCGCTCCCGCGTGCAATGACCGTGTTCATCGGCAATATCGAGGCCGCCCGCGCCGGCATGCGACGGCTGGACGGTCAACCCGACTACAACCGCAGCTGGCCGGGCACCACTCTGCCGGCGAGTCCGGAAACCGAGCTCATGCAAACCGTCTGGCAAACGATGCGCGAGCGTCCGCTGTTTGCCAGCATCGATTTGCACAACAACACCGGCCTGAACCCGCACTACGGTTGTGTAAATGTCCTCGATGACGCATGTCTGCAACTGGCCGCGCTTTTCAGCCGTACCGCTGTGTTCTTCGAAACCCCGCGAGGCACGCAGAGCGCGGCCATGGCCCGGCTCTGCCCGGCGGTCACGCTTGAATGCGGAAAGCCGGGCGAACCCCACGGCGTGGAGCATGCCGCCGAATTCATCGATGCCTGCCTTCATCTTGCGGAGATCCCGCCTCACCGTGTGCGCGACAGCGATCTCCACTTGTTCCATACCGTGGCGCAGGTCCGCATTCCGGACTCGGTGAGTTTCGGTTTTGGTCGTAACGACGCTCAACTCGACCTGTTGCCAGACCTGGAGCGGATGAATTTTCGCGAAATGCCTGCCGGCACCATCTTCGGTTTCTACACCGGGGAATCCCGCCCGCGGCCTCTGGTTACCGGCGACGATGGCAGCGACATGACCGACGTATTCTTCAGCTTCGACAACGGCTGCCTGCGGCTCAAGCGCAGCGTCATGCCCTCGATGTTGACGCTGGACGAAACCGTAATCCGGCAGGACTGCCTGTGTTACCTCATGGAGCGCCTGGCGCTGCCGCACTCCGACTGAACACAGTGACAGCAGCACTCTTCGCCCGCGACGGCTAATCAGGCGGCGTGATCGGCCAGGTCCGCCAGACTGCTAGAATCGCGACCGTCTTCCTCGACTCGACACCATCATGAACGCTCTCCGGACTATCGTTGAATCGCAGCGGTTCCAGCGCTTCGTCATCACGGTCATCATCATCAACGCCATCACGCTCGGTCTCGAGACATCGCCGACGGCGGTGTCAGTCGCGGGCGGACTGTTGTCGGCCCTGGACCGGATTGCGCTGACCATCTTCGTCATCGAAATCCTGATGAAGCTCGTGGTCTATCGACATAACTTCTTTCGCGAGGGCTGGAACGTCTTTGACTTCGTGATCGTCGCCGTCACACTCGCCCCATTGGGCGAGGGCGTCGCGGTACTACGGGCACTCAGAATCCTGCGCGCGCTGCGCTTGATCTCGGTCGTGCCGTCGATGCGCAAGGTAGTCAATGCCCTGTTGCGCGCAATACCGGGCATGACCTCGGTGCTGACCCTGCTGTTGCTGGTGTTCTATATCGGCGCAGTGATGAGCACCAAGCTGTTCGCCGCCTCCTTCCCCGACTGGTTCGGCAGCATGGGCGCGTCGTTCTACACGCTGTTCCAGGTGATGACCCTCGAATCCTGGTCGATGGGCATCGTCCGCCCGGTGATGGACGTCTATCCGCTCGCCTGGCTGTTCTTCATCGTCTTCATCCTGCTGACGACTTTCGCGGTGCTCAACCTGTTCATCGCCATCGTCGTCGACGCGATGAACACCAGCGACCATCAGGAGCAGGAAGAAACCCGCTCTCTGGTGAGCACAGACCATGCGGAAGTGATGGCGGAGTTGCGCGCTCTGCGGGCCGAGATCAGTGAGTTACGAGCCCGCCAACGCGAGTAACCCTCGCCTGTCTTACAGCCTCGGGGGTACGGCTGCCGCCGCACCGGATGCGCTGCGGCGTCAGGAATTCAGGCAGGGACTTCAGCGCAAGCGCTCGGCCAGGTGGCGCCGAACCGAGATCGCGCTGCCCAACCAGCCAAGAAAGGCGGCAAAGCCGAGAATCGCCGCGGTGTCGCGCATCCCCGGGCCAGACAGGAAGAATACCGCGCCATAAGTCCGGGCGAGACTCTCGACGGGCGCCTCGAGGGCATGCACCATCAGCCACACGGTACCCAGTGCGACCAGTCCCCCGAGCAGGCCCTGCAGACTGCCGAACCAGTAGAACGGCCGGCGAATGAAAGGGTCTGTCGCCCCCAGGAGCCGGGAAACATCGATCTCCTGCCGCTGAGTCATGATCTGCAGGCGTATCGTATTGAAGGTCACAATCACCAGCGCGAAACCAAGCAGGCCCGCCAACAACAGCACTGCGTACTTGCCCAGCCCGATCAGCGCATGCAGTCGCTCGATCCAGGCGGAATCGAGTTGCACATGCTCGACACCGTCCCAGGC
>NZ_WTVM01000103.1 GCF_012910885.1 Azoarcus taiwanensis
GCCATATCGCTCACGCACGCCATCGCTCAAGCGCGCAACCGGGGTCGATCATCCTGCAGCAACGTTTATGGCGACGGAAGAGCAGCCTCCCGCATTACAGACCTGCTGGCGAAACTACCTTTGGGCCCGCACCTGTTGAGCAAACAGAATGCCTATTAAACGGGCCACCCTGATTGGCGCAGGCGGTCATGGACGAGTCGTTTTCGAAGCCTGGCAACTGACGCTTGGCAGCGACGTCCAGATCGCGGTACGCGACGATAACCCACGACTGGCAACACTGCTGGGCGTAGCGGTGCAGTCCCCTGCAATCCCTGACGACAGCACTGAACTGCGTGCTCATGTGGCAATAGGCCATAACCCCACCCGCAAACGAATTGGCGTCGCCTTGATGGCCGGACGCGGCAAGCTTGAGCAAATCCTGCACCCATGTGCCTCGGTATCGCGTTACGCCGTAATATCTGACGGAGTATTCGTTGCAGCAAACGCAACGATTTCGGCCGGCTCACATCTTCATGTCGGCGTCATTATCAACCATGGTGCCGTTGTGGACCACGACTGCAGCGTGGGTGCGTGGTCACACATCGCTCCCGGTGCGATACTAGGCGGAGGAGTATCAATTGGAGAAGGAGTGCTGATTGGCAGTGGCGCAGTGATTCTGTCCGGACTCAACATCGCCGATGGCGCTACCATCGGCTCGGGGGCCGTGGTGACACGAGATGTTCTGGAACAGCAATGCTGGGTCGGAGTACCAGCGAGGAATATTGATGAGCAACGTTGAAGAGCTTTTGATCCAGCAGAACGAAACCATCCGTAATGCCCTGGCCCGCCTTGACCAGACCGCCCGTGGCCTGTTGATGCTGGTTGATGAAGACGGCGTGTTGTTGCGTACTGTCACAGACGGTGATCTCCGCCGTCTGCTGCTCGCCGGAACCGATCTCAACGCCCCCTTGTCGTCACTCCCGCCCTTATCGCCCAAGACCATTGGACCTGATGACGATGAAAAGGTCGCGCTTGAGTTGATGGAGCGCCACCGCGTCGACCACGTTCCCAGAACCGATGCAAGCGGGCGCCCCTGCGGACTCCTGTTGCGCAGAGACCTGTGCAGCCCCATCCTGCTATCGACACCACATCTCGGTGACGAAGAACGCAATTTTGTCGACGATGCATTTCGCACTAACTGGATTGCACCCCTGGGGCCCAACGTGGACGCTTTTGAGCGCGAACTCGCTGCACACGTCGGCGTTGCTCACGCTGCCGCGCTGTCATCCGGCACCGCCGCAATCCACCTTGCGCTGGAGCTGATCGGGGTCGAAGCCGGTGATATCGTATTCTGCTCAACACTCACCTTCGTGGCCTCAGCCAACCCTATTCTTTACCAGCGTGCAACACCAGTCTTCATTGACTCCGAGCCAGGCTCCTGGAACATGTCTCCGGCTGCGCTGCGGCGAGCTCTGCGCGATGCAGCGCATAACGGCAAGCTCCCCCGTGCAGTCATCGTGGTGAATCTGTACGGTCAGAGTGCCGACATGGACGCCATACTCGAAGCCTGCAAAAAATACGAAGTCCCGCTCATTGAAGACGCGGCGGAATCACTCGGCGCCACCTACAAGGGCAAACCAAGTGGCAGCTTCGGAAAGTTCGGCATCTACTCCTTCAACGGCAACAAGATCATCACCACATCCGGCGGCGGCATGCTGGTGTCAGATGATGGCGAGCTTATTGCCCGGGCTCGGCATCTCGCCACACAGGGACGCGAACCGGCTCCTTGGTATCTGCACCAGCACATGGCCTACAACTACCGGATGAGTAACATCCTGGCCGGGGTGGGTCGAGGCCAACTTCGCGTGCTGGATCAACGTGTTGAGGCTCGTCGCAAGGTGTTTGACACTTATCAGGCAGAACTGGGTCACATTGTGGGGCTCGAATGGATGCCCGAGGCGAATTTTGGCATGTGTACTCGCTGGCTCAGCGTGTGCACCCTGAACCCGGACACTCTTGGTATCACACCGACTGAATTCATTGCCGCACTTGGGCATCACAACATTGAAGCCCGACATGTCTGGAATCCCATGCACAGGCAGCCACTGTTTTCTGGGTGCGCATACTATCCGCACGATGACGACTTCAGCTTTAGCGACCACGCCTTTCTCACTGGAGTCTGCCTGCCGTCCGGCTCCAATCTGGATACATCGCAGATCGACCGGGTTTGCGAAGCCGTACGCGATATCACGAGATAAATGTTGAATCGCCGACAAAAACGCACGAGCGTATGAACCCACGCCTACAACTCTCCCTTGCCATTCTGCTCGACACGCTCGCCGTCTGCATTGCCTGGGTCGGAAGCTACCTCATCCGGTTCAACTTCGAGTGGCCTGCTGACTACACGGAGCAGATTCAACTGGGTCTGGGACTCTTCCTGCTAACCCATATCCTGGCGGGGCTTCACTTCGGTCTGTATCGAAGCATGCTGGCCTTTGCAAGCTTGCCCGACGTAAAACGGATGCTCAAGGCTGTTCTGGTCACCACCACTGTCATGGTGCTCTTCATGGCGACTTACAGGGTGCAGCCCGGCACACCCCGATCAGTCATGCTGCTATTTCCCCTGCTGCTCATGCTCATCATGGGCGGAGGGCGACTGGCATGGCGCATGTGGAGTGAGCATCGCCTGTACAGCCCATCCCGACATAGCGGTAAACCTGTGGTGATTGCCGGAGCGGGCAGAGGCGGCGCCATGTTGCTGCGTGAGCTCGACCGCAGCCCCGACTGGAACGTAGTGGCGCTGGTGGACGACGACCCGGCCAAGCATGGACTCGAGATGTTCGGACGCCCGGTAGCAGGTTCGATCAATGACCTGCCAGACATACTCCAGGCCTTCGAAGCCCATCACGTCATTCTGGCCATGCCCTCTGCCGCACGTGACAGCCTGCAACGTGCCACCACACTTGCCGCAGCATCGGGGGCCCATGTTTTTACCGTCCCCAGTCTTGAAGACCTCATGACCGGAAGAGTCGGCATACAGTCCATGCGCCCGGTCGCAATCGAAGACCTGCTGGGTCGTGAGCCAGTGTCGATAGACACCCCCCATGTACAAAAGATGCTTGCAAGCAAAACGGTTCTGGTCACCGGAGCCGGTGGCTCGATAGGGAGCGAGCTCTGCCGACAGTTGCGTCGCTTCTCTCCTGAACAGATCATCCTGTATGAGCTTGGAGAGTTTGCCCTTTACACCCTTGAGCAATGGTTTGCGACTCACAGCCCGGAAACCCGCATTATTCCATTAGCCGGTGATGTCAAGGACGACAGGCGCCTGGAAGAAGTCTTCTCGCGCTACCGCCCGCAAGTCATCTTCCATGCGGCTGCCTACAAGCACGTCCCCCTTATGGAGGTGGACAATGCCTGGCAAGCCGTGCGCAACAACGTGCTGGGCACCCTTCGCGTTGCGCAGGCAGCACAGGAGTTTGGGGCAGAACGTTTCATCCTGATCTCGACAGACAAAGCGGTCAACCCGACCAACGTCATGGGAGCCACCAAGCGGTTGGCCGAGATGGTCTGCGAAGCACTTTACCGCGAATCGGGCTCGACCCAGTTCGAGATGGTGCGTTTCGGAAACGTGCTTGGCAGCAATGGTAGCGTCATTCCGAAGTTTCAGGAGCAGATAGCACGAGGGGGCCCCCTCACGGTGACTCATCCTGAGATCACGCGCTATTTCATGTCCATCCCCGAGGCCGCTCAGCTGGTATTGCAGGCTGCAGCCATGGGCGAAGGCGGCGAAATCTTTGTTCTGGACATGGGGGAACCTGTCAGAATTATCGACATGGCGCGCAACATGATCCGGCTATGTGGTTACACCGAGGATGATATCCGCATTGAATTCACTGGCCTTAGGCCCGGTGAAAAGCTCTACGAAGAATTGCTCGCAGATAGCGAAAGCACGCGACAGACGCCCCATCCAAAACTGCGTATTGCCCAATCTCGCCCGGTCGATCACAACTTTCTGAACAAACTCGCCCTGTGGCTAAATCAGACCATACCAGTAAGTGACGAAGAAACTCGGGCAGGCCTGATTACTTGGGTGCCCGAGTACACTCCTGCAATGCACGACATCAGTACGAAAACCACGCCAAAGGGGCTACCGCAAGAACCATCAAAAGCCGCTCCAACGGAACTCCAGTCATGATCGACTCACCAAGCTGTCCAATCTGCGGCAACCGCTCACGGTACGACTTCAGTGGGAGGGATTTGATGTTCGGGCTACACCAGCGCTACGACTTCTTCAAATGCGATGGCTGCAGCGCCATATTTCAAAACCCAATGCCGAGCCCGGAGCAGATTGCGAGCTTTTACCCTGAAGAATACGGGGTCTACTCGGAAGACGCCCGGATACGTCACCTCAGCGGGTTTCGCAAAGCCTTGCTGAGACAATATCGTGGATACAAGCACCTGGATGTGCCGCCACACTTGCGCCTGGCCGCGAGGCTCTGGAACGCATCTCACCGTATCGGCACCCCTGCGTTTGGCAACGGAGGCAAATTGCTTGATGTGGGTTGCGGCAATGGTCGCTATCTGCTCACCATGCGCAAACTCGGATGGCAGGTCGAAGGGGTCGAATTCAGTGAAAGCGGGGTGCGGGTTTGTCAGAAGGAAAATCTGACCGTTCATCATGGTGATCTACCCTCAGCAAACTTCGAGGATGGCCGCTTTGATCTGATCACGGTTCGCCACGTTGTAGAGCACATACCCGAACCCCAGGGTTTCATGGCTGAGCTCGCTCGAATCCTCAAACCGCAAGGTCGGCTGGTCATGGAAACCCCAAACGCCAACGCTCTGGGTCGCGCCTGGTTTGGTCCAAATTGGTACGCAAACGACGTTCCGCGCCACCTGATACTATTCACATCTGACAATCTGGCGCTGCTGGCGGCTCAACATGGACTTCAAGAATCTGGTCGCGTCGTTGAGACATCGCCAAAGATCGTTCTCAACAGCATTGACTACGTGACCAATAACACCGGCAAGCCGTCAAAGCGGCGCTGGGCGCGTCGCCTGCTCGCGCAAGTCTACGTCTTCATTGCAAAACGAAGTGGTCGCGGCGATACCTTCCAGATCACTTTTGTCAAGCCGTGAATCGGACCATCCTCTACCTGTCCAAAGGCATAGAGTCCGCCTCGACCCGCTACCGTGCGTTGCAGTTTTTTACTCCGCTCAGACAAGCGGGCTATTACCCTCTACACATGCCTTTGAGTGGTGGAGCCATCAACTACCTGCGTGCCTTAAGGCACGCCCGCAAGGCGGATGTGGTCATCGTATTGCGCAAGACACTGCCTCTACCGCTGTTGTGGCTTCTGCGCAAGCAGGCCAAGCGCCTGGTTTTCGAACTGGACGACGCCATTTTCTGCAACAGCGACGGCAGCCCGTCGTCAACCCGCATGACCCGCTTCATCCAGATGATCAGGCAATGCGACCATGTCATCGCCGGAAATCGCTTTCTGGCAAACACGGCGCTTCCCATCAACGCAGCGGTCAGCGTACTGCCGACCTGCGTGGATGCCGGCGAATACGAGATCCAGTTCACACCATCCGCTGAGTTCTTTGATGTGGTCTGGATTGGCAGTTCATCCACCCGTAAATACCTGGAAGCCGCGTTACCCGGCTTACGGCTGGCACATCAGGCCATTCCGCAGCTTAGACTCAAGGTCATTGCCGACTTCGATCTGCCCGATGCCGGGTTGCCCTGCCTGGCCATTCCATGGCGAGCCGACACCGAGGTGCAGGAACTGGCAACTGCCCATGTCGGCATTGCACCAATGATCGACAACGACTGGACCAGAGGCAAGTGCGCGCTAAAAGTATTGCAGTATTTTGCCGCCCATCTCCCTGTCGTCTCTTCGCCTGCAGGGGTCAATGCAGAGATCGTGAAGGTTGGCGAGAACGGTGAGTTTGCCAATTCGCCGTCCGAATGGGCTCAAGCCCTACAAAAGCTCGCGAGCGACCCGGCCCTGCGGCAGCGCTACGCCAGCAGCGGGCGCGCCATGGTCATCCGGGACTTCTCACGGAGCGCGGTCCTGTCAAAGCTCACGGATACCCTCAACAGCCTGCTGCCAGCGCAAAACGCCTGACTATTCTACCGGCCCGTCGCGGACAGCCAGAACCGTCCTTTGCCGGTCATCACCAAAGCGTGCGACAAGCTCAAAACCCTCATCCAGCAATGCCTGCTCAATCTGACTGTCATCAGTGCGAATCTCCAGCATGAGCAGGTCCAACTGCCCGGCCCTGAGGGCAGCCAGCGCCTCATCTCTGGAGTTCATGCCACGCGCAGCCTGCGTAAAGCTCCAGCCAACAAGGTGGGCCACGTCGGGGGTTTCGAGTGAGACACGATGCGGCTCAAGCGCTTGCGTGGACAACCAATTAGCTGCATCCAGATAACGCGTTTTGGGCGGCGACGTTGACACCACGTTGGAGATCATCAGCAGCACTGCAAGCACGCCGATCGACCAACGCCACTGAGGCCCGCGCTCAAACAGTTGCTTCAAACCGACCGCAGCCAGAGGCAACAACAACAAGGACGCCAGCGTGACATATCGTGAGGTCATGAACTGACGCTCAAGTACAAACCACACCAGCAGCACAAGATGAAGCAAGAAGGCCGCCAGAAACAGGAACAGGCCCGGGGAAGTGTGAATACTTGACCTTCTCGACAGCGCCGTCAGCACAGGCACTACCAGCAGTCCGAGCGTGCCCAACAACTTGACTGGAATCAGAGCCAGCAAACCCACCACGAGAATCAGACCAGCCTCACCAGCAGACCACTTAGGCAGGATACCTGCCATCAGCTCGACTGAACTGGTCAGCGCTGACGTCTCACGAAACGGATTACTCCTCTCGGTCAACCGCCCGATAGCCTCTACCCAGTGAGACAGCCCCCACAAAACAGCCGCACCCACTAGAGCAACAAACAATACAGCGGCTGTAAAGCGTGGATTGCGGAACGCAGATAGCCACTCTGGCTGCTTGAGCAGCATCGCAAGCGGCAACAGCAGCAGAAAAATCGAGCTCTCCGGTCGATACATCGCCGCAAGAACAATCGCCACAGTTGCCACCAGGATGCGTCTGCGTTGCCCCTTGCGCATCCAAACAAGCAGCAGATAGAGCGCAAGAAACACGAAAAACCAGGCACCAAACTCGCGCAGAATGTAGTCCCGATAACCATTGAGCGACGGAATGGTCAGCACTGCTACGACTGCCCACCAGGCTGTTCCCGGAAACAACTCCTCGCAGCACGAAACAATCAGCGCGCAAGTACCGGCTATGAACAGCAGGCAAAGCAGAAACGCCGCATGCTCAAGCTCCAGACCGGTCAGGGCCGCCGTCCAGGCGATGTTTGCCGAAACGAAACCACGCGCAAAGCCGTTCCAGTCGAACAGACCTGAAGCCGCAGCAAACCCGCCTTCCTGATACAGCCGCGCAGCCTCTATATAAAGCATGCCGTCGTTGTTGGGAGTAATGACTGCCGACAACGCAATCCAGGACAGCAAGACGCTGAGCGTCACGGTCGCCCACTGGGGCAACAACCTTTTCAACCAAGGAGGTATAGATTGCTTCAAAACAGGAAACCCTCCACTACTACCGGGTAGCCTGTTGTGAATCCCTGGGCTTCACACCCACCATTTCAATCATGGTCGGTGGAACGAGATAACGATGTTGAGTCAACCAGCGGAAGAGCCCTATGCGCCCTGCCATCGCGAGCACATCGGCCCCGATACTTTTCAGACACTCATCCCGTTTCCGGAACCACTTTCCACTGATCCTGAGTCTGGAGATGTCTTCATTGACAGGACGAAGATCGCCTTCAACATCAGTAGACACTCGCGCGATATTCATGTCAAAAGTCAGTTGCGGAAAGAGCTTCTTGACACCTTCATGAGTAAAGCGCCAATAGTCGGACGGATAGCCGTGAAACTTCCATGCATGAGGAACAGAAACATACAGAACCCCCTGAGGCGCAAGTAGCCTGGAAATGTTCTCCGCCACCAGAAAAGGCTGTTCGCAGTGCTCAAGCACACTCAAACAGAATATCGTGCCAAACCTGTTACCCCCTAACAATGCATCTACATCACTGAATGGCATGGTCAGATCAACGACAAGATCCACCCCCTCACCCGCTTGCATATCAACGCCTACGTAAGTTTCACCCGGAAAACTCGTACGAATCTTCTCGGTTGAACCGTAATCACGAGAACCCACCTCAAGAAACGGACCCTTGAACAGTGCCTTATTCCGCTCCATGAATATTGCATGATTCCTGAATCCCATACCATCACTCTCCGATTAGGGTTTTCACCACCACTACATCCTCCATCACCAACACCTGCAAATCCGACCCGAAGAACATGTTCAACGCATCGGTCGGTGAGCAGATCATCGGCTCGCCACGTCGGTTGAGAGAGGTGTTGAGCACCACGCCGTTGCCGGTGAGGCGTTCGAGTTCCTTCATCAAGTCGTAGTAGCGTGGGTTGAAGTCGCGCTTCAGGACCTGCGCGCGGGCGGTGCCGTCTTCGTGGACAACTTCAGGCACCCGCTCCTTCCAGCCCTCGGCGACCTCGAAGGTGAAGGTCATGAACGGTGCAGGGTGGTCGGTGCCGAGCATTTGCGGGCCGACGGTGTCGAGCATGCTGGGGCAGAAGGGACGCCAGCGCTCGCGGAACTTGATCTGCTCGTTGATGCGGTCGGCCACGCCAGGGGCACTGGGGCAGCCGAGGATGGATCGGCCGCCGAGGGCTCGGGGGCCGAATTCCATTCGGCCCTGGAACCAGGCGACCGGGTGGCCGTCGGCGAGTATTTGCGCGACGCGGCGCGGGATCTCTGCGTCGCCGTCGGCGACGAGTTCCCACTGCGGTTTGGCCGGGTGTCGGGCGCAGGCGGCGATCACGTCTTCGTTGCTGTAGCGCGGACCGAGGTAGACGTGCTCCATCTTTTCAACTGGCACGCCGCGTTGCACCGACACGTAGGATGCAGCACCGAGCGCGGTGCCGGAGTCGCCGGAGGCCGGTTGCACGTAGAGCTCCTTGACCTCGGGGCGGGCGATGATCTTCTGGTTGAGCTTGACGTTGAGCGCGCCGCCGCCGGCGAAGGCGAGCTTGCCGGTCTCGCGCAGGATGTCGCCCAGGTAGTGGTCCATCATCTGCAGCGCGAGGTCTTCGAACAGCTTTTGCATGCTCGCGGCGTAGTGGATGTAGGGGTCGTCGGCGATGTCGCCTTCGCGCTTGGGGCCGAGCCAGTCGATGAGCTTGGGCGAGAAGTAGAAGCCCTTGCCCTTTTCCTTGTAGCGGCGCAGGCCTATCACGTTGGCGTAGTCGGTGTTGATGACCAGTTCGCCATTCTCGAACTTTGCGAGGCGCGAAAAATCGTAGCGGGTCGGGTCGCCATAGGGCGCCATGCCCATGACCTTGTACTCGCCGTCCAGCATCTCGAAGCCGAGATACTCGGTGATCGCGCCGTAGAGGCCGCCGAGCGAATCCGGATCGTAGAACTCCTTGATCTTGTGGATCCTGCCGTTCTCACCGTAGCCGAAGAAGGTGGTGGCGTATTCGCCTTTGCCGTCGATCCCCATGATCGCGGTCTTCTCGGTGAAGCCGGAGCAGTGGTAGGCGCTGGAGGCATGGGTGAGGTGGTGCTCGACCGGCACGATCTCGGTTTTCGAGAGGTCGAAACCGAGTTGGAGCAGACACCATTCGATGCGCTTCTTGTAGCGATGAAAACGGCGGTTGCCCATCAGGATGGCGTCGAGGCCGCGGTCTGGCGCGTACCAGTAGCGCTTGGCGTAGTGCCAACGGGCCGGGCCGAACAGGCTGATCGGCGCGAACGGGATCGCCACCGCGGTGACGTCCTTGGGCTTGATGCTGGCGAAATCGAGGCAGAACTTGGCTGACTCGTAGGGCATCCGGTTCTTGGCGTGCTTGTCGCGCACGAATCGCTCTTCCTCAGCCGCTGCAACCAGTTTGCCGTCCATGTAGAGCGCGGCGGAAGGGTCGTGGGTCAGTGCGCCGGAAAGGCCGAGAACGGTCAGAGACAAGAGAAAACCTCTTCAACACGGCGCCTCGACAGTCTTCGCCGAACGCCTTGAATGCTTCAGTAAATATCGAATTATACAGTCGAAGCTATGGCGCAGACGCCGACTGTGACACGCGGCCTGAGCCTTTGCACTGGAGACGCTCGTGCCCGCACAAAGCCGGATGCCTGCCGAAACGACCGATGGCTAATGCGCCTCATCCCAGTTCGCACCGGCGCCGACCTCGACCAGCAAGGGCACCGACAACTCAGCCACTTCGCCCATCAGGCGCGGCAGGGTGTCACGAACCTGGTCCAGTTCGGCCACTGGGACTTCCAACACGAGTTCGTCGTGCACCTGCAGAATCAGGCGTGACTGCAGGTCGGAACCCGCAAGCCATGCGTGGGTGGCGATCATCGCCTTCTTGATGAGGTCGGCGGCGGTGCCCTGCATCGGCGCGTTGATTGCCGCGCGCTCGGCACCCTGGCGGCGGCCGACCTGTTGGGCGCGGATGTCGGGCAAGTAGAGGCGACGGCCGAACACGGTCTCGACATAACCCTGGGCGCGGGCGGCGGCCTTGGTCTCTTCCATGTAGCGGGCCACGCCCGGGTAGCGGGCGAAGTAGCGGTCGATCCAGCCTTGGGCGGCGGCCCGTTCGATACCGAGGTTTTTCGCCAGGCCGTGGGCGCTCATGCCGTAGATCAGGCCGAAGTTGATCACCTTGGCGTAGCGACGCTGCTCGCTGCTGACTTCCGTCGGTGGCACACCGAAGACTTCGCCCGCGGTGGCGCGATGCACGTCCTCCCCCTTGGCGAAGGCCTCGAGCAGGCGCTCGTCTTTCGACAGGTGCGCCATGATGCGCAACTCGATCTGCGAGTAGTCTGCGCTGACGATGACATGGCCCTTGGGCGCGATGAAGGCGGCGCGGATGCGGCGCCCCTCCTCGGTGCGGATCGGGATGTTCTGCAAATTGGGTTCGGAACTCGCGAGCCGGCCGGTGACCGCGACCGCCTGCGAGAAGCTGGTGTGCACCCGGCCGGTGCGCGGATTGACCATACGCGGCAGCTTGTCGGCGTAGGTGCTCTTGAGCTTGGCAAGGCTGCGGTGCTCCAGCAGCAACTTGGGCAGCGGATAGTCGTCGGCGAGTTGGGTGAGCACCTCTTCGTCGGTGGAGGGCTTGCCGGTGGCGGTCTTCTTGACCGGCGGCAGACCGAGCTTGTCGAAAAGGATCTCGCCGAGCTGCTTGGGGGAACCGAGGTTGAAGGGCTGTCCGGCGAGTTCGTGCGCTCTGCCCTCGAGTTCGACCAAGCGCCGGCCGAGCTCCTCGGAGTGGCTCGCGAGCAGGAAGGGGTCGATCAACACCCCGGTTCGCTCCATGTCGAACAACACCTGCAGCACCGGCAACTCGATGTCGCGATAAAGCTCGGCCAGCGCGGGCTCGTTCCGCAGACGTGCGTCGAAGAGGCGGTGCAGGCGCAGCGTGATGTCCGCGTCCTCCGCCGCATAGTCGGTAGCGCGGTCGACTGCGACTTCGTCGAAACCGATCTGCTTGGCGCCCTTGCCGCAGACCTCTGTGTAGGTAATCGTCTTGAGCCTGAGGTGACGGCTGGCGAGCGAATCCATGTCGTGGGACTTGTCGCTTTCCAGCACGTAGGACTCGAGCAGGGTGTCGGCAGTGATGCCGCCCAAGCGAATACCATGGTTGGCGAGGACATGCGCGTCGTACTTGAGGTTCTGCCCGACCTTGGCGCGCTCGCCGGACTCCAGCCACGGCTTGAGCCTGCCGAGCACCTCGTCCAGCGGCAGTTGTGATGGCGTATCCGGCCCGCGATGCGCGAGTGGCAGATAGGCGGCCGTGCCCGGCTCGACCGAGAAGGACATGCCCACCAGGCGGGCGGCCATGGGGTCGAGGCTGGTGGTTTCGGTGTCGAAGGCGGTGATTGCTGTCGCCTCGATCTTCGCCAGCCAGGCATCAAAAGTGGGCCAGTCAAGAATAGTCTCGTAGTGGCGCTCGAGGTCTGAAGGCATTTCGGGCGTTGCCGCGCTCGCAGTCTTGCGCGTACCGCCCTGCCCGTCCAGATCGCGCAGCCAGCTGCGAAACTCAAAGCGCTCATAAAGCGTGCGCAGCGCGGCCTTGTCGTCCTCCCGGGCAGCGAGCCCGTCCAACGCCACCGGCAGTTCGACATCGGTGGCCACCGTCACCAGCTTTCGCCCCATCGGCAGGAAGTCCAGGTGCCGACGCAGATTCTCCCCGACCTTGCCGCCGATCTTGTCGGCGTTGGCGATGATGTCATCCAGGGTGCCGTATTCGGTGAGCCACTTGAGTGCGGTCTTGGGTCCGCATTTCTCGACGCCGGGCACGTTGTCCACCGTGTCACCGATGAGCGCGAGGTAATCGACGATAAGCTCCGGCGGCACGCCGAACTTCTCGGTTACGCCAGCCTCGTCGAGCACCTCCTCGCTCATCGTATTGACCCAGCGCACACCGGGGCGCACGAGCTGGGTGAGATCCTTGTCGCCGGTCGAGATCACCACCTCCCAGCCTGCCTCCAGCGCCTGGCGGGTCAGCGTGCCGATGACGTCGTCCGCCTCGACGCCTTCCACCGACAGCAGCGGCCAACCCTCGGCCTTGACCGCCTCGTGCAGGGGCTCGATCTGCGCCCGCAGGTCATCCGGCATCGGCGGGCGGTGGGCCTTGTACTCCGGAAACCAGTCGTCGCGGAACGTCTTGCCCTTGGCATCGAACACACAGGCGCGATACTCTGCCGTGTATTCCGTCTCCAGCCTGCGCAGCATCGAGAGCACGCCCCGGATCGCTCCGGTGGGCTCGCCTGCCGAATTGCGTAGGTCGGGCAGCGCATGAAAAGCGCGATAAAGATAGCTGGAACCGTCTACGAGCAAGAGCGTGGGCATTGCGAACCTTGGCGGAAGAGAAACCTAACCATCCCCGAGCCATCCAATTCTTATGGCCGGACGCTAAGAGTCGATCACGAGAAGAACATGACCGCAAAAGAAAAACTCCCCCGCAGCATCCCTGGCGGCAATGCGCCCAAATTCAACGCGCGGGAGTCATGGCGAATCTTTGGAATTATGGCAGAGTTCGTCGAGGCGACCGAACGGCTCAACGCAATCCGTCCGGCGGTGTCGATCTTCGGCAGCGCACGTACACCACCGGACCACATGTACTACATGCTCACCGAGCGTATCGCCCGGCAGCTTTCTGACGCCGGCTTCTCGGTGATCTCGGGCGGTGGCCCGGGCATCATGGAGGCGGCCAACAAGGGCGCCTACTTTGGCAAGAGCCCTTCGATCGGGCTGAACATCCAGTTGCCGATGGAACAGGGCGCCAACCCCTACCAGGACATCTCGCAGACCTTTCGTCACTTCTTCGCGCGCAAGTTCATGTTCGTCAAGCTCGCCGCCGCCTATGTCGTGATGCCAGGGGGGTTCGGCACGCTCGACGAAATGTTCGAGGCGCTGACGCTGATACAGACCAAGAAAAGCCGCAAGTTCCCGGTCATCCTCGTCCACGGCGCGTTCTGGAACGGGCTGATCGACTGGGTACGCGACCGTCTCGTGGCTGAGCGCATGATCAATCCCGAGGATCTCGATCTGATCCAGATCATCGACGAGCCGGAGCAAGTCGTGGAGGCGATCTTCCGTCATTACGAGACGCGTGGCTTCCTGCCGTTGCCGGAGGAGCACGAGTTGCTGCTGAACCTGTGAGCCAAGCATGAGCCAAGAGCCAAGCAAGGCCAAGGGGTCAGGC
>NZ_WTVM01000104.1 GCF_012910885.1 Azoarcus taiwanensis
GGTAGTAGGTGGTCTTGAGGCCGCGCAGCCAGGCCAGGCGGTAGAGCTCGTCGAGCTTGCGGCCGGAGGGGGCGGCGACATAGAGGTTGAGTGACTGCGCCTGGTCGATCCACTTCTGGCGCCGCGCGGCGGCTTCGACCAGCCACTGGGGGTCGATCTCGAAGGCGGTGGCGTAGCGGCGCTTGATGTCCTCGGGGATGCGGTCGATCGGGGCGAGGGCGCCGTCGAAGTACTTGAGGTCGGCGACCATGACTGAGTCCCACAGGTCGAGTGCCTTGAGCTCGCGCACCAGATGGGCGTTGACCACCGTGAACTCGCCGGAAAGGTTGGATTTGACGTAGAGGTTCTGGTAGTCCGGCTCGATCGAGGCCGACACGCCGACGATGTTGGCGATGGTGGCGGTCGGTGCGATGGCGACGCAGTTGGAGTTGCGCATGCCGAAGCGGGCGATGCGTTCGCGCAGCGGGGCCCAGTCGAGCGCGGCGGAGCGGTCGGCTTCGAGTAGCGCACCGTGGCCCTCGAGCTTGCCGCGCGCCTCGGCGAGCAGGGCAAGGCTGTCCTGAGGCAGGATGCCGCGGTCCCACAGGCTGCCGGTGTAGCTGGAGTAGCGGCCACGCTCCTCGGCCAGTTCGGTCGAGGCCCAGTAGGCGGCGTGGCAGATTTGCTCCGTCGAAGTGTCGGCAAAGGCCACCGCCTCGTCGCTGGCATAGGGCAGGCCCATGAGGTGCAGGGCGTCCGAGAAGCCCATGAGTCCCAAACCCACCGGACGGTGGCGCAGGTTGGCGGCGCGCGCCTTGGGCGTGGCGTAGTAGTTGATGTCGACGACGTTGTCGAGCATGCGCATCGCGGTGCGCACGGTGCGCATCAACTTGTCGGTGTCGAGCTGCCAGCCGCCGTGCGCGTCGCGGACCAGGTGGGCGGGCAGGTTGACCGAGCCGAGGTTGCACACCGCGGTTTCGTCGTCCGAGGTGTTGAGCGTGATCTCGGTGCACAGGTTGGAGCTATGCACCACGCCGACATGTTGCTGCGGCGAGCGCAGGTTGCAGGCATCCTTGAAGGTGATCCAGGGATGGCCGGTCTCGAACAGCATGGTGAGCATCTTGCGCCAAAGCTGCACCGCCGGAATCTTCTTGAACAGGCGGATGCCGCCGGCGGCGGCCTTCTCTTCATAGGCGACGTAGGCGGCCTCGAAATCGGCGCCGAAGCGGTCGTGGAGGTCGGGCACGTCGGAGGGCGAGAACAGCGTCCATTCGGCGTTCTGCATGACCCGCTTCATGAACAGGTCCGGAATCCAGTTGGCGGTGTTCATGTCGTGGGTGCGGCGGCGCTCGTCGCCGGTGTTCTTGCGTAGCTCGAGAAACTCCTCGATGTCGAGGTGCCAGGTCTCGAGATAGGCGCACACCGCGCCCTTGCGCTTGCCGCCCTGGTTTACCGCCACCGCGGTGTCGTTGACCACCTTGAGAAAGGGGATCACGCCCTGGCTCTTGCCGTTGGTTCCGCGGATCAGGCTGCCGAGCGAACGCACCGGGGTCCAGTCGTTGCCCAGGCCGCCAGCGAACTTCTGCAGCAAGGCGTTTTCCTTGATGGCCTGGTAGATGCCTTCGAGGTCGTCGGCTACGGTGGTGAGGTAGCACGACGACAGCTGCGAGTGGCGGGTGCCGCTGTTGAACAGCGTCGGCGTGCTGCTCATGAAGTCGAAGCCCGACAGCAGGCGGTAGAACTCGATGGCGCGGGCCTCGCGGTCGATCTCGTTGAGCGCCAGCCCCATCGCCACGCGCATGAAGAAGGTCTGCGGCAGCTCGATGCGGACCTCGTCCACATGCAGGAAGTAGCGGTCGTACAGCGTCTGCAGGCCGAGGTAGTCGAAGCGCAGGTCGTTGTCGGCATTCAGCGTGGCGGCGAGCCGTTGCAGGTCGTACTCGCCCAGGCGCGGGTCGAGCAGGCCGGCCTCGATGCCGCGCTGAATGCCGCGCGGAAAGTACTCGGCGTAGCCGGTGGTCATGTCGGCCTGGCTCGCCTCGAAGCCGAGGGTTTCGACCCGCAGTGCGTCGAGCAGCAGGCGGGCGGCGACCTTGCCGTAGTCGGGTTCGGTCTCGATCAGCGACCGTGCGGCCAGTACCAGCGACTGACGCACGGCGGCGATCGGCACGCCGTCGTACAGATTGGCGAGTGCGTGTTCGAGCACGGTGTCGGGCACCACGCCGTCCAGCCCGGCGCAGGCCTCCGCACACTTGGCGAGCAGCGAGGCGCGGTCCAGCGGGCGACGCTGACCCTGGTCGATGACGTGCAGCAGTGGCTCGCCTTCGGCTACCCGCGCGGCCTTTTCGGCGGCGCGCTCCGCGGCGCGGCGCTCGCGGTAGAGCACGTAGGCGCGGGCGACGTCATGCTCGCCGGAGCGCATCAGCGCGAGTTCGACCTGATCCTGGATGTCCTCGATGTGCACCGTGCCACCGTCGGGCAAGCGACGGGTGAGCGCACCGACCACCGATTCGGTCAGCTTGCCGACCAGATCGCGGATGCGTGCCGAGGTCGCGCCCTGGCGGCCCTCGACCGCGAGAAAGGCCTTGGTCATCGCGATCGAGATCTTGCTCGCATCGAAGGGCACGATCGCGCCGTTGCGGCGGATGACCTGATACGCGCTGGCAACATCGACCAGATGGCTGTATTCGGCTTCGTGGTGCGCCGGGCGTGAGGATAGGGGGCTGATTTCGAGGGTGGTGGCCTGCATCGACGACTCCGCTGCGGTCGGGGTCGGTGTGGCGATTCAGGCCAGTTGCAGCGTCCGTGGTCCGGGGCCGGGGGCGTCTCAACGCCCGTGTGTCCGGCAAGCCCGGCCAATGGCCGTGCATCCCGCCTGGGCGACACCCCGCACCCGGTCAGAAATATCCGGCCATCGCGCCTGGGTCGACCGTGAGCGGATCGGCCCGGGCACGCCTCGACCGGGCGTGCGGACGGCAGGTCTCCTGACTTGCGGGTCATCGCCCGGCGCCGGTCTTCCCGGAAGCCGGTGGCTTCCAGTGACATCGGTGGCGCGGGGCTCGTCGCCTACAGTTGCGGGGGCAGTCCGGGAATGGGCCGTGACGCGGTGGCGTCGAAGCCGCACCCGGTTCCCTTTTCATCTCGTGCGAGAACCGTCCTGCGCTGCATTGTAGCGACTGATGTTCGGAAGCGAAAGCGTCTGGGTACTAGATGTAGTTCTTGCAGGGGCGAATGCAACTACATTTTGATGTCCTCGACGCATTCCGAATGCTCGTCATATGACGATGAAGCGGGCGCGCGCCTGACGAGTGCGCTCGAGCGCCTGCAAAGCTAGGCTGCGCTGGAAGCGTACGGGAACGATAACGTGGCGCCGACGGTCGCGCGAAATCAGTTCGGTCAGATGCAGACTTGCGACTTCGGCTGTTCGGGCTTCGGGGGCGTCGAGGATCTTGCCGCCGCGGTCGACATGCAGTGCGACGGTTTCCAGGTGCAGCGCTTCGTGCGGGTTGGAGAGAAAGTCTCCGAGCGCCTCGATCTGCTGCCTTGGCAGGAGCGCGTCGGCGTTTCTGCTCAACCGTTCGTCCAGGGATGCAATGGTTCGGGAGCAGCGCGCCTCGACCTCGGGTGTTGCACCCCGATGCCCCGCCATCCTGCCGCGGGTAGTGACAATCGCCCGCTCCTGACGCAGGCTCACCTGTTCGGTGCGCAGCCTGCCGACGTGTGCGGCGAAAGTCTTGATCAGACCGTCGAACGCGGCCAGCTTGAGCTTGAGCCGTGCCGATTCGGGGTTGTCCGCGATCAGGCTGAGGTTGTGGTTCGAAAAGTGCAGTAGCTTCTGCGGAACGTCGTTGCGGATGAACTCGCCTTCGCATGCGACGCCAAGTATCGACTTCTCCTGACGACGGGCTGCAAGCAGGGCGTAGCAGTGCTCAGCACCGGCCCCGTCTGCCGAAGAGACGTAGTCCTGGAGTGCAGGGCTTTGCCCGATCATCGCGACGATGTCGTCAGCGCTGCCGAAGAGTGCGTGCACATGGGGTTCTGAAGCGAACGAGGCGCGCTCGATAACCAGGGGTGGAGGCAGCGCCGCGACCAACTCTTCGCAATAGTCCAAGGCGCCGCGTACCTTCGGCGCAAGCTTGCGCTCGAATCCGGGTTCGTTGGAAAGCGCGGCACCTGCGATTGCCGCGATGCGGCTCAGACCAGCATTGACGTCTGGGTCGGGAGGTGGGGCGGGACGCAGCCAGTGTGTCACCGCCGAGAGCATGTTCATGATTCGGGGCGGGGTGGAATGTTTTCGCCATTATCCGTACAGGAAGCCGACGATCGACAAGGGCGCTTGTCACGGTCGTGTTCGGAATGTGTTGGTCAGACACTCCACCCTCCGCCACCTCCCGGCTGCTGGTCGATGATGACCGGGAGGCGACGAGGCTTCAGCTGACCCCTTCGTACAAGCGTTTCTCCAGTGCCATGCTGCCCTTGAACTGGTGGAGCGCCTTGGCAGCGGCGAGCACGGCGAGATCGACCAGCGGCTCGAGCACTACGACCAGCATGTAGGCGGCACCGAAAGTGGCGATGCCTTGCAGGTTGTCCGCGCCAACCCCCTGGCCGTACAGCGCCCAGAAGGCGACCCAGGTGACGATGCCGCCCTGGTAGGCGAGCGAGAGCTTGAACACCTGGCCGTAGCGCAGATCGACGTAGGGTGTCTCGGCCGGAATGATGCGGCGGGCCAGCGCAGCGATGACGAACAGCGGCACCAGCAGGGTGGTGACGTTCATGGTGTACTGCGGCAGGTCGTCGGGGGCGAAGAAGAGGCTTTGCACGAGCAGGCCGACAGCCAGGCCGATGGCGGTGGGGCCGGCGCCGAAGAGCAGCAGCAGCGTCGAGCCGAGGATGAGGTGCACCTCGGAGACGCCGACTTCCTGCGTCGGAAAGACTTCGAAAAAGACGAAGACCAGTACGCTGGCGAGAATAGCGCGCAGTGCGAGCGAGGCGATGCCGTCTCGCTTGACGGTATCCACCGCGAGCTTGGCGCCGTAGCCGATGGCTGCGGCGGCGGTGCCGTAGCTCAGCAGGATCTTGCCGCCTTCGACGATGCCGGGTTCGATATGCATGGGTGTTCTCCTGGGTTCAAGGGTTGTTGATGAAACAGGGCGTCAGGCGATTGCCGACGCCAGTTCGGAGGCGGACGCGTGGTCCGCCTGCCATGCGCGCGCGAGTTGGCGCGCACGGCCGAGGGCGAACGGCCCCTCGTCGAAATCGATGATGGTGCAGTGGTCCGCCAGCCGCGGGCGTGGCGGCAGGACGGCAAAGCGCAGGTCGGAGAGCAGCCAGACGGCAAGCTGTTCGCCGGGATGGATGCGCCGGCGGCGCGCCAGCACCTGGTCGGCCAGCGCCACCGCCGCAGCCGCCGGGCTGCCGCCGCCGCCCGAGATCGGAGCGATCCAGCCTTCGTTGAAGGCCACGGCCTTGCGCGGGGCCTGCAGCAGGTGCGCGCCCTGGCCGCCGAAGCCGATCACCGTGAGCGCCTCGCGGCGGCGGTAGAGTTGGGCAGTCCACGCCAGCAACAGGCCCTTGGCCAGCGCCAGACGCTGGCCGCGCAGCATCGAGGCCGAGCAGTCGAGCAGCAGGCAGTGCAGCGTGGTGGCACCGGCCGCTGGCGGGCGATGGCGCAGATGGCTGCGCGTGAGCGCCGCCGGGCCTTTGGCGGCCAGCGTGCGCGGCCAATCGATGCGCGGGCCGGGCTGGCGTGCCTTGCGCCCGCGGCGTTTCGGGTTGATGCCGCGTCCGGCCAGCCCCATGCCGAGGGTGGCCGGACGCGTCAGGGCTTTTTTGCATGGAGCGGCCTCACGCTCTTGACCCCGGCAATGGGTACGAGCTGCGGTGGCAGCGCGCCCCAGTCGCCGTCTTCGGGCGCGGTCGAATCCGCGGGGGCTTGCGCCGTGCGCTGCTGCTGTCCGCTGGCGCCTGAAGGCGGAGGCGGCGGCGTGTGCGGTGCCTGCTCCGCCTCCGCTTCGGCATGGCGGCGGTGGGCGAGCACCAGTTCGGCAACCGCGTCGATGTCGGCGGCGTCGATCGCGTCGCGGCCGGCGAGCGCCGCATGGGCGCGTGCGGCACGCAGCATCACCAGGTCGGCGCGCACGCCTTCCACTGCTGCGGCGTGGCACATCGCGGCGACCCGCTCGTGGTCGGCATCGCTGAATTCGATCTGGGGCAGGGCCGCGCACGCGGCGGCGATGCGCGCGGCAAGCGCCTGCTGGGCCGGGGCGTGGCGTGCGGCAAAGGCCGCGGGATCGGCGTCGAAGGCCAGGCGGGCGCGCACGATGGCCTGGCGCTCGGCGGGCGGCAGGACGTTGTCGAGGCGCACGAAGAGGCCGAAGCGGTCGAGCAGCTGCGGGCGCAGCTCGCCTTCCTCGGGGTTCATCGTGCCGACCAGGGTGAGGCGCGCCGGGTGGGCATGGCTGATGCCGTCGCGCTCGATGTGATTTACGCCGCTGGCGCTGACGTCGAGCAGCAGGTCGACCAGGCCGTCAGCGAGCAGGTTCACCTCGTCCACGTAGAGCACACCCTCATGGGCGCGCGCGAGCAGGCCCGGGCGGAAGCGCACCTCGCCGCCCTGCAGCGCGGCTTCGAGGTCGAGCGAGCCGACGAGCTGCTCTTCGCTCGCGGACAGCGGCAGATTCACGAAGCGTCTCCCCGGCAGCAAGGCGGCGAGCGCGCGGGCGGCGGTGGATTTGGCAGTGCCGCGCGGGCCTTCGACGAGCACGCCGCCGATCAGCGGGTCGACGGTGGCCAGCAGCAGCGCGGTCTGCAGCAGCGGTTGGCCGTGCAGCGCGGTGAAGGGAAAGGGAGTGTCGAGGGTCATCGTTCTTCCAGGTGCTGTTCCGCGGCGAGCAGGTGTTGCTCGACGCGTTCGCGGTAGTCGCCGGGCTCCGCCCACAGGCCGCGGTCCATGGCTTCGAGCAGGCGTTCGCAGATCTCGCCCAGTGCGTTCGGGTTGTGGCGTTGCAGGAAGTCGCGGGTGTGCGGGTCTTCCAGGTAGGCGTCGGTGACGCGGGCGTATTGGTCGTCGCGCACCACGCGGGCGGTGGCGTCGTAGGCGAAGAGGTAGTCCACCGTGGCGGCGATCTCGAAGGCGCCCTTGTAGCCGTGGCGCTTCACCCCGTCTATCCACTTGGGGTTGGTGACGCGGCTGCGCACCACGCGGCTGATTTCCTCTTCCAGCGTGCGGATGGCGGGTGCGCCCGGATTGCTGTGGTCGCCAAAGTACATCGCCGGCTGGGCGCCCGACAGATGGCGCACCGCGGCGCTCATGCCGCCGTGGAACTGGTAGTAGTCGTCGGAATCGAGCAGGTCGTGCTCGCGGTTGTCCTGGTTGTGCATCACCAGTTCGATGCCGGCCAACCGGCGCGCGAAGGTGTCGCGCGCGGCGCTGCCGTAGTCGCGCTGGCCGTAGGCGTGGCCGCCCCACTCCAGGTAGGCGCGCGCCAGGTCGGCGTCGTCGTCCCAGTTGCGCCCGTCGATCAGCCCCTGCAGGCCGGCGCCGTAAGCCCCCGGCTTGGCACCGAACACGCGGTGGCCGGCCTGGTGGCGCGCACTGGCGGCGTCCAGTCCTTCGGCGGCGAGCGCGGCGGCTTCGCGCGCGATGCGGGCGCGGATCGGGTTTACGTCCTCCGGCTCGTCGAGCTCGGCCACCGCCTGGACCGCGGCGTCGAAGAGGCGGATGACGTTGGCGAAGGCGTCGCGGAAGAAGCCCGAGACGCGCAGGGTCACATCGATGCGCGGGCGGTCGAACAGCGACATCGGCAGGATCTCGAAGTCGCTCACCCGGTGGCTGCCGTCGGCCCACTTGGGGCGCACGCCGAGCAGCGCGAAGGCCTGGGCGATGTCGTCGCCGCCGGTGCGCATGGTGGCCGTGCCCCATACCGACAGGCCGATGGCGCGCGGGTAGTCGCCGTGCTCCTGCACATAGCGTTCGATGAGGCGCGCGGCCGAGCGCAGACCCAGGGTCCAGCTGGTCTGGGTGGGCACCGCGCGGGTGTCGATGGAGTAGAAGTTGCGCCCGGTGGGCAGCACGTCGGGGCGGCCGCGGGTGGGCGCACCGCTCGGGCCGGCGGGCACGAAGCGGCCGGCGAGGCCGCGCAGCAGGTGGTGGAGCTCCTCGCCGCCGCAGGCGTCCAGGCGCGGGGCGAGCTCGGCGGTGATGCGCGCGAGCACCGGGCGGGTGTGCGGCCAGTCGCTGCCGGACATCTCAGGAGTGGCCGGCAGGCCGTTCTCCAGCACGGAGAGGGCCAACAGTTCGAGGCGCTCGCGAGTGTCGCCGGTGGTACGCCACGGCCCGCCATCGAAGTCGGCGAGCACCGTCGGACGCGGGCCGGCCCAGGGCGCGCCCCAGTCGGCGTCGAGCGGATCGAAGCCTTCGCTCAGTGCGAGGTCGGCGGCGAGCGCGCGGGTCAGGCCCTGGCGCGCATCGCGGCCGTCGCCGACCGGATGACGGGCCAGCGCGAGCAAGGTGTCTCGCCGCAGACGGCCCTCCGGCGAGGCGCCGAACACGTGCAGGCCGTCGCGGATCTGCGCCTCCTTCAACTCGCACAGATAGGTGTCGGTGCGGTTGAGCAGCAGCTGTTCCTCTTCCGGTGTGGTCGGCACCTCGAAGCCGAGGTCGCGATGCAGGTCGTGGCGCACGATGTGCTCGAGAATCTGCCGGCGCAGCTCGGCGGCACGGCGCGGGTCGAGCATCAGCGCCTCGTAGTACTCGTCCACCTGGCGCTCGAGGTCGCGCGTCGGGCCGTAGCTCTCGGCGCGAGTCAGCGGCGGCATCAAGTGGTCGATGATCACTGCCTGGGCGCGGCGCTTGGCCTGGGTGCCCTCGCCGGGGTCGTTGACGATGAAGGGGTAGAGATGCGGCATCGGGCCGAAGACCAGGTCCGGCCAGCATTCCTCGGACAACGCCACGCTCTTGCCCGGCAGCCATTCGAGGTTGCCATGCTTGCCGACGTGCACGATGGCGTCCGCGCGCCAGGTTTCGCGCAGCCAGCAGTAGAAGGCGAGGTAGTGATGGGGCGGCACCAGATCGGGGTCGTGGTAGCTCGCCTGCAGGTCGAGTTGGTAGCCGCGCGCCGGCTGGATGCCGACGAACACCTTGCCGCAGCGCAGGCCGGCGAGCATGAAGCGCCCGGATCGCAGCATGGGATCGGCCTCGGGCGGGCCCCAGCGCTCGACGATGGCGGCGCGGTTGGCAGCGGGCAGGCGATCGAAGAAGGCGAGATAGTCAGCCAGCGCCAGGCTCTGACGCGCCGGCCGGATGGCCCAGTGCTCCGGGTCGTTGGTCACGCCCTCCGTGAGCTGTACCATCAGCGCGTCGCCGTCGGCGGGGATGGCGTCCACCGCGTAGCCCTGCTCCGCCAGCCGGCGCAGGATGTTGATCACCGAGGCCGGGGTGTCCAGACCCACGCCGTTGCCGATGCGCCCCTCACGCGTCGGGTAGTTGGCCAGCACCAGGGCGAGGCGCTTCTCGGCGTTGGGCAGCGCGCGCAAACGGCACCAGCGTTGCGCCAGTTCGGCGACGAAAGCCATGCGCCCGGGCTCGGCACGGTATCGGACGACGTCGCTCTGGGTGCGTTCGCAATGGTGGTCCAGGCCCTTGAAGCTCACTGCGCGGGTGACGATGCGCCCGTCCACCTCGGGCAAGGCGATGTGCATGGCGATGTCGCGCGGTGCGAGACCATGGGCATCGGCGCGCCAGCTCTCTTCGTTGCCGCCCGAGAGGATGAGCTGCAGCACCGGCAGGTCGCCGGCCAGGGCGTGGTCGCCCGGCTCGTCCAGCGCCGAGCGCGCGAAGGCGGTGGTGTTGAGGATGAGCGCGGCGTCGTGCTCGGCGGCGAGCCGACGCAAGGTGTCCACGCACAGCGCGTCCTTCAGCGAAGTGAGCGCCAGCGGCAGCGGGTTCATGCCGCGCGCCTGGAGCGCCTTGCACAGGTGGACGAAGGCCGCGGTGTTGCCGGCCTGCAGGTGGGCGCGGTAGAACAGCACCAGCACGCAGGGCGCGCCCGCTTGCCAGTCGTCCTGCCAGGCGGCGACGCTGCCCAGATCGTGTCGCGGGTGGAACACCGCGACGGTGGGCAGCGCGCGCGGCGGTTCGGGCTCGTCCGTGTGGCCGAAGAAGCGCACGCCGAGAAAGCGGTAGAAGTTGCGCGCATTGGCCGGCCCGCCTTCGCGCAGGTAACGCCACAGCGTGCGCGCGTCGTCCATCTCCACCGTGCCCTTCATCAGCAGGTTGAGATCCTCGCTGGTGTCGCCGGAGAACATCACCAGCGCGATACCGCGTGCGCGGGCAAGCTCGCCGACCCGCTCGGTGCCGTAGGGCCAGTAGCTCTCGCCGCCGAGGTGGTCGATGACGATCACGCGGGCGTGCTGCAGCACTTCGTCGAGGTAGAGGTCCACCGAGGCCGGCTGGCGCAGGTGCAGCAGGTTGGCCAGCCGCACGGCGGGGAAGCCGTCGCCCACCGGGCAGGCCGCGGCGAGCAGCGCCAGCGTGGTGTCGGCGGCGCTGAGGATGACGATCTCGGCCGGGTCCTGCGCGATGCGCGTGACCACCGAATCGTCCTCGACGAATCCCCCCGGCTGGGCGGCGAGCAGGTGCATCAGGCGGCCTCGGCCAGCGCCGCGCCCTGCAGCGCTTCGGTCAGCTGCGCGGCGTCGAGGTCCTGGCCGATCAGCACGAGGTGGGTACGGCGCGCCTCGTCGGCATGCCAGCGGCGGTCGAAGTAGCTGTCGAAGCGGCGGCCGACGCCGTGCACCACCAGGCGCATCGGTTTGTCGGCGAGCGCAACGAAACCTTTCACGCGGTACAGGGTGTGGCTCTGAACCAGCTCGCGGAGGATGGCGAGCAGGCGCTCGCGGTCGACCGCCGGCAGCTCGACCGAGATCGACTGGAATGCGTCGTGGTCGTGGTCGTGGTCGTGCTCCTCGCCGTCCTCATGGTCGTGGTGGCTTGTGCGCAGGTGAATGTTGTCTTCCGCGGCGGCTTCGAGACCGAGGATCAGGTCGAGATCGATGCGGCCGTGGTCGGCGGCGATCAGCTTGACCTCGGGCGGAAGCTCGTCGCGGCACAGCGCTTCGACCGCGGCGCGTGCCTGCTCATCGACCAGATCGAGCTTGGACAACACCACCAGGTCGGCCGCCGAGAGCTGGTCCTCGAAAAGCTCGTGCAACGGCGATTCGTGGTCCAGATTGGGGTCGGCGCGGCGCTGGGCGTCGACGGCCGGCGGGTTGGCGGCGAACTGGCCTGCCGCGGCGGCCGGTACGTCCACCACGGTGACCACCGCGTCCACGGTGCACGCGGTCTTGACCTCCGGCCAGTTGAAGGCCTGCACCAGCGGCTTGGGCAGGGCCAGGCCCGAGGTCTCGATGAGGATGTGGTCGATGTCGTCGCGTCGCGCGATGAGCTCGCGCATCACCGGGTAGAACTCCTCCTGCACGGTGCAGCACAGGCAACCGTTGGCAAGCTCGTAGAGCTGGCCGGCCTGCTCGCGGCCGTCGCTGTTTTCACTATCGCAACCGATGCCGCAACCGCGCAGGATCTCGCCGTCGATGCCGAGCTCGCCGAACTCGTTGACGATGACCGCGATGCGTCGTCCGCCGGCGTTGGCGAGGATGTGGCGCAGCAGCGTGGTCTTGCCGCTGCCGAGAAAGCCGGTGACGATGGTGGCGGGGATCTTTGTTCGGGTGGACATGGCGTGTTCTCCGGATCGGGTGGGGTTCAGGCGTGTGCGGCCGGCTGGCAGCGCCAGGGCAGCACATAGGGTTCGGAATCGTGCTCGCCGTGCATGGCCTGCACCTGGTACACCTGCTGCAAATGGGCCGGGGTAAGCACCTGGCGCGGTGCGCCGCAGGCCACCGCCCGGCCCTGGTGCATCAGCAGCACGCGGTCGCAGAAGCGGCTGGCGAGGGTGAGGTCGTGCAGCACTACGACGATGCTGCGACCCAGCGCGCACTGGCGGCGCAGCAGTTCCATCACGCTGAGCTGGTGGTAGGGGTCGAGCGCGGCCACCGGTTCGTCGGCGAGCAGCAGCGGCGCCTCCACGGCGAGCGCGCGGGCCAGCCGGGTGCGCGCACGCTCGCCGCCGGACAGGCCGTCGATGCGTCGGGCGGCAAACGCTTCGAGGTGCATGTGGGCCAGCGCGGCGTCGACCGCGGCTCGCCCGCCGGCATCCTCACGCCCGTGCGGCATGCGGCCGAGGGCGACGAAGTCGCGCACCGTCAGCGGCCACGCAGTGTGGTCGCCCTGCGCCAGGTAGGCGATGCGCCGGGCGCGCGCCGCCGGGCTCAGCGTATCGAGCGCGCTGCCGTCGATGCGGGTGTGCCCCTGATGGGGCAGAAGCTGGGCGAGCGCGCGCAGCAGGCTGCTCTTGCCCGCGCCGTTGGGGCCGATCAGGCCGAACAGCTCGCCGCGGCCGAGTTCTAGCGATACCGCATCGACCAGCAGCGCGTCGCCAAGGCGCACGGTGAGGGCGTCGGCCTGCAGCAGCGTCATGTCATCTCCCCGAGGCGCTGTCGCAGCACCAGGTAGAGGAAGAAGGGGGCGCCGATGAGTGCGGTGACCACCCCCAGCATGAGCTCGAAACCGCCGCTCACCAGGCGCAGCAGCACGTCGGCGGCGAGCAGCAGCAAGGCACCGCCCAGGGCGCTGGCCACCAGCAGGCGCGCCGGGTGGTAGCCCACCGCGCGGCGCAGCAGATGCGGCACGACCAGGCCGACGAAGCCGATCGCCCCGGTCACCGCGACGCTGGCACCCACGCACAGCGCCGTGCCGAGCACCACCCGCGCACGCAGGCGGGCGAGGTTCACCCCCAGGCTGGCGGCTTCGTCCTCGCCCAGGGTGAGCGCATCGAGCTGGCGCCCGCTGGACAGCAGCAGCGCGAGCCCGGCGAGCACGAAGGGCAGCACCAGGCGGATGTCGTCGAAGCTGCGGTCGGCCAGCGAACCGAGCAGCCACAGCACGATGTCCTGCACGTCAGTGGGGTTGGGCGAGAGGTTGATCGCCAGCGAGGTCAGCGCACCGGCCAGCGCCGACAGCGCAATGCCGGCGAGGATCAGCGTGAGGTTGCCGGCGCCGCGCCGTGCGACCCGGTACAGCACCAGGGTTGCCAGTGCGGCGCAGCCCATCGCGGCGGCCGGCAGCAGCCACAGGTTGATCGCCGCGAGGCCGAAGTACAGGCACAACACCGCGCCCAGGCTGGCACTGGCACTCACCCCCAGCAGGCCGGGCTCGGCCAGCGGGTTGCGCAGCAGGCCCTGCAAGGCGGCGCCGGCCAAGCCCAGCGAAGCGCCCACCAGAATGGCGAGCAGCACGCGCGGCAGACGGATTTCGGTGACGATGGTGCGCTGGCGCTGCGCCATCTCGCTCAACTCGGCTTGCGCCGGCAGTAGCGCCTGGGCGATGTCGCCGACGCTCAAGGGCACCGGTCCGACCGCGAGCGAGAGCAGGGCCAGCACGCCCAGCGCGGCAAGCAGCAAGGTGTTGATGCGCGTACTGCTCACCGCAGCGCCTCCGCCGCGTGCACCTGGCGCAGGCCGGCGGCGAGTTCCTCGGCCGCCTCCACCAACTGCCAGTTGCTGCAGCCCCAATCGTTGTGCGTGTAAGCGAGCAACGGGCGCGTGGCGGCCAGTTCGCGCATCTGCGGATGGCGGCTGAAGCCGGCACGGGCATAGGCGGTGTCATGCAC
>NZ_WTVM01000105.1 GCF_012910885.1 Azoarcus taiwanensis
TGTTCGAACCGCTCGAGCCTGCCGCCATCGAGCGACTCGAGGACTGGTTGGCAGCGCATGTACTCATGAACGCCTCAGTCCCCATCAACGAACGGGATGCGGCTCGCATCGTCACCGGCCCCTCGCTGATCTGATTCGCTGTTACACGGACTGAATGCAGCACCTCGGTTCGGCCGACGTCGTCGGCCGAACCGCTATGCGCTTTGCGCGTTTCAGGCTTGATGAGGGTTTACCCCATGCATTCGGCAAGCCGGATGATTAGGGAAAACGCCCCTAGCTTCATGCGTGCCATCCCCCTAGAGTAAGCGCGTCATGGCCTGGAATCGGCTTTGATGCCTGATGGCCGCATCCTGCGGCCGTTCATGCTTCTCTGGGCATTCATGCTGAATGCGCTGGCCGCCCGATCCAGGTCGATGTCCGAACGGTCTCCCAGACCGACGGATTGGGCGCGGGCGGATGGTCCGTACGCGCCGCAAGCTGCGTTCGGAGGTTTTCATGCATGCAAGTGGTAGCGAGGTAGCAGCGCAGGTCGAAGCGGTTCTGGACCAGATCAGAAACAAACTGCCGGCCGCACAGGCAGCGGTCGTCGAGGCTTTTGCCGGTAAATTCTTCGAGAAGGTCGATGCCGAGGATCTGGTCGGGCAGTCGGTGGCCGATTTGTATGGATTGGTGCTCAGTCAATGGCATTTCGTGCGCAAGCATCCAGGCGGAATGCGTTTGCGGGTGTACAACCCGCGTCTCGAGGAGCATGGCTGGGAATCGACGCATACCATCGTCGAGATCGTCTGCGACGACATGCCGTTTCTCGTCGACTCGATCACGATGGAGGTCAATCGTCAGGGTTTGACCCTGCACCTGATCATCCATCCGGTGATGCGGGTTTCACGCGACAAGCAGGGCCATTTCGTCGGTCTCGCCGACGGCGACAAGGATGGTGATAACCGTGTCGGCTTCGAGTCGATCATGCATGTGGAGGTGGATCGGCGTGCGGATGAAAGCGATCTGGAACTGCTCCGAAGCGGCCTTGAAAATGTACTTGCCGATGTGCGTGGCGCGGTTGCAGACTGGACGTCGATGCGTGAACGGGTTGTCCAGATCGCCGAGGGTGTCGATGCGGCCGCGAGCACCGAGGCCGCGACGGAGGCGCCCGAAGCCAAGGCCTATCTTCAGTGGCTGCTGGACGACAATTTCGTGCTGCTGGGGTGTCGCGACTACGATCTGGTCAGTGCAGACGGCGACAATGAATTGCGGGTGCGCCCCGGCTCGGGCCTGGGACTGTTGCGTGACAGCGGCGACGAGCATGCGTCGCGAGCCTTCTCCGCGCTGCCGCCCCAACTCAAGGCGCAGGCGCATTTGCCACGATTGCTGACGATCACCAAGTCAAACAGGCGCTCGACGGTTCATCGCTCCGGTTATCTCGATTACATCGGGGTCAAGACCTTCGATGCCGAAGGCAGGGTCACCGGCGAGCGGCGGATCATCGGCCTGCTTGCCTCCACCGCATACAGCACCGCACCGTTCCAGATTCCGGTGCTTCGCGCGAAGGTCGCGGCGGTGATCGAGAGGGCCGCTTTCCTGCCAAAAAGCCATGCCGGCAAAGCCTTGCAGACGATCCTCGAACGCTATCCGCGGGACGAGTTGTTCCAGATAGACACCGAAGAGCTGTACCACCACGCAATGGGTATTCTCCGGCTTGGGGAGCGACAGCGCACGCGTCTGTTCGTGCGGCGCGACCCCTTTTGTCGCTTCGTCACCTGCCTCATCTACGTGCCGCGGGAGAACTACAACACCGAGCAGCGGCAAAGAATGCAGGCGGTGCTGATGGATGCCTTCAATGGGGTGGCCTCGGAATTCGACGTGCATTTCTCCGAATCGGCACTGGCCCGCATCCTGATTATCGTCCGAACCGCCGACTGTGTGATCCCCGCCTACGACGTGCGTGACATCGAGCAGCGCCTGGTAAGTGCGTCGCGCCGCTGGGAGGACGAACTCCAGCGTGCGCTGCTCGAACACTGCGGCGAGGAGCGGGGCATGCGCCTGCTTCGTCGCTACGGCAGCGGTTTTCCGGCCGGCTACCGGGAGTATCACAACGCCCGCGTGGCGGTCTTCGATATCGAGCAGATGGAGTCGCTTGTCGACGAAAGCGGTCTCGGTATGAGTCTCTACATCCCGCTGGAGGCCGAGCCGGGTCGGCTCAACTTCAAGCTCTACCGACTGGAAGCGCCAGTGCCGTTGTCCGAAAGCCTGCCGATGCTCGAACGCATGGGGGTGCGCGTTGTCGACGAGTTTCCGGCGGAGATCGAGCGTCAGGACGGGCGAAGAGTCTGGATTCATGACTTCGGTCTGAGCTACGGCGCTGCCGAAGAACTGGCGATCGACAAGGTTCGACCCTTGTTCCAGGACGCGTTCATCCGTGTGTGGCGCAATGAGCTCGAGAATGACGAATTCAATCGACTCATTCTGCTGGCGGGGCTGAACTGGCGAGAGGTGTCGATGTTGCGGGCCTACGCCCGTTACATGAAGCAGGCGGCGTTCACCTTCAGCCAGTCCTACATGGAGCAGACGCTGGCGGCGCACCCGGGGCTTGCTCGTCAGCTCGTGGCGCTTTTCGCTCAACGTTTCGATCCGGCCGAGTCCCGTGCGCGGGCTCGTAACCAGGGCAAACTCGTGGCCGGAATCGAGCAGGCACTCAACAACGTCGCCAACCTGGACGAAGATCGCATCATCCGGCAGTTTCTGGCGATGATTCGTGCGACCCTGCGGACGAACTTCTACCAGCGCGGCAAGAACGGCGAGCCCAAACCTTACATCTCGTTCAAGCTCGATCCGTCGCGCATTCCGGCGCTGCCGCAGCCGTTGCCGATGTTCGAGATCTTCGTCTATTCGCCGCGCATGGAGGGGGTGCACCTGCGCGGTGGCAAGGTCGCGCGCGGCGGCTTGCGCTGGTCCGACCGCATGGAGGATTTCCGCACCGAGATTCTCGGCCTGGTGAAGGCGCAGATCGTCAAGAACGCGGTCATCGTGCCGGTTGGTTCGAAGGGCGGGTTCGTCACCAAAATGCTGCCGAGCGAGGGTGGGCGCGAGGCTCAGCTTGCCGAAGGTGTCGCATGCTATCGCATGTTCCTCAGCGGTTTGCTCGATGTCACCGACAACCTGGTGCAGGGCAAGGTCGTGCCGCCGGTCGACGTCGTCCGTCACGACGATGACGATCCTTACCTCGTCGTTGCTGCAGACAAGGGTACCGCGACCTTCTCCGACTACGCCAACGAGGTCGCGGCCGAGTATGGTTTCTGGCTGAGCGACGCTTTCGCTTCGGGTGGCTCGGTTGGCTACGACCACAAGAAGATGGGTATCACCGCGCGTGGTGCCTGGGAGTCGGTGAAGCGGCACTTTCGCGAGATGGGGATCGACACCCAGAACGAGGACTTCACCGTGGTAGGGGTTGGCGACATGTCCGGCGACGTATTCGGTAACGGCATGCTGCTGTCGAAGCACATCCGACTGGTCGCAGCCTTCGATCATCGTCACATCTTCATCGATCCGAACCCCGACGCGGACTCCTCGTGGACCGAACGCGCACGCATGTTCGCCCTCCCGCGTTCGTCCTGGGACGATTACGACAAGTCGCTGATTTCCGCTGGCGGCGGCGTGTGGCCACGCTCAGCAAAGTCCATCGCCCTTTCGGAAGAAGCGCGTCAGGCACTTGGCATCGACGCTACAAGTCTGACGCCGACCGAGCTGATCAAGTCCATCCTCAAGGCGCCGGTGGATCTGGTCTACAACGGCGGCATCGGCACCTACATCAAGGCGGCGAGCGAGAGTGACCTTGCGGTCGGTGACCGCGCCAACGATGCGGTCCGGGTCAACGGCGGCGAGCTGCGCTGCAAGGTGGTCGGCGAGGGCGGTAACCTCGGCGTGACCCAGCTTGGGCGAATCGAGTATGCGCTGGCTGGCGGCCGCATCAACACTGATGCCATCGACAATTCGGGCGGGGTCGACTGCTCGGACCACGAAGTCAACATCAAGATTCTGCTCAACAGCGTGGTCGCCGAGGGCGAGCTGACCATGAAGCAGCGCAACCAGCTGCTTGCCGACATGACGGACGAAGTCGCCTCGCTGGTGCTTCGGGACAACTACGCGCAGACCCAGGTCCTCTCGGTGATGCGCGCACTGGGCACGGTGCTGACCGACGAACACGTCGAGTTCATTCGCAGACTGAGTCACGCCGGCCGCCTCAACCGAAAGATCGAGTTCCTGCCCCTGGATGAGGAGATTGCCGACCGTAAAGCGGCCGGTATCGGACTGATGACGCCGGAGCTGGCAGTCTTGCTCGCTTACAGCAAGATCGCGCTCTACGACGAAGTGCTGGCCTCGGATGTTCCGGAGGATCCGTACATTTCCACGGCCTTGCATCGCTACTTCCCGGAGCCCCTGCGCGAACGCTTCGCTACGCAGATCGCGGCTCACCCGTTGCGGCGCGAGATCATCTCGACGCACGTGGTCAACAGCATGCTCAACCGCGTTGGCGCAACCTTCGTCAGCCGGTTGCAGGGAGAGTATGGCGCACCCGGGACTGACATCGTGCGTGCCTACATGGCCACGCGGGAGGTCTTTGGTCTGGTGTCGATCTGGCGCGAGATCGAGGCGCTGGACAACCAGGTCGACAACGCGGTCCAGACCGAGATGATCATCGCCTCGGGCCGCCTTATCATGCGTGGCAGCACCTGGTTCCTGCGTAACCGTCGTTGGCTGGCCGACCTCCAGGCCACGCTCGCCCATTTCTCACCGGGTGTCAGCGGCTTGTCGTCTGCCTTGCATGGTCTCGTGACCGCCGATTACCGTGCCGAACTGGATGCATCCGCGGCCAACTATGTCGCAAAAGGCGTCCCGCAGGCGCTCGCCGAGCGCGTGGCGTCGCTGGACGAGCTCTATTCTGCCCTCGACCTGGTCGAGATTGCGGTCGAGAGCGGGCGGCCCGAGCATCTTGTAGGCGAGGTCTATTTCGCGATCGGCGGGCGTCTCGATCTGCACTGGATGGCTCGGCAGATAGCCGCTTTGCCGGCCGGCTCCCGCTGGCAGATTCTCGCCCGGAGCGCCCTGCGTGTGGACTTGTCGAACCAGGCAAGAGCCCTTGCGAGCGACGCGCTGCGACAGGCGCCTGACGGGGCCGACGCATCAGCCATTGTCGATGCCTGGGCCACCGCCAATGCCTTCCACCTCGAGCGCTATGATCACCTGCTTGGCGAGATCAAGACTGCAAAGGGCATTGAGATGCCGATGCTGTCAGTGCTGATGCGTGAGTTGCGCAGTATGGAGTGATGGTCGACGCGAAACGCGCCGCCTTCGGACCCAAGAAAACGCCCGCATATGCGGGCGTTTTCTTGGATGAGCTGCTGCGTGCTTCCTACTTGCGCTGGTGCCCGTATCGTTTCACGCGGGTGTGCTGCATGAACCACACCAGTGCCAGGAGTGCGAGGGCCGGGATGTAGATCCACTCCTTGGCCGGACGATCCTCGGTGGGCAGTTCCAGGCCAGTGATCTGGAAGCCTTGCTCCAGGCCAAGCCGGGCGGCACGGCTACCAAAGCGCACCGACATGATCTGGACCTGATCGCCCAGCACCATCACGTTGAGACCGATGGCGTTCAGGCGGTCGCGCGCACTCTCGGCGGTGTCCCCCAAAGGCAGCAGCACGCCCTTGGAGATGTCGCGCCCCTCGAGCGACATGCCCTCTATCCAGATGCGCAGATTGGCGTTGGCCGGCTTGCTCTCGACGACCGAGGTGAATTCGGACAAGGGTACGTCGTCGTAGGGGTCGGCCACCATGTCCATCCAGAAACTCGGACGGAACAGGCTGAACGTCACGAGCAGCAACAGCACCACTTCGATGGCTTTGTTGCGTGTCACGAACCAGCCCTGGGTCGCAGCCGCAAAGGCCATGCTCGCAATTGTCGCGGTGACGATCGTGAGTATCAGCTGGAAGGTGTTGTCGATGCCGATCAACAGCAGTTGTGTGTTGAAGATGAACATGAACGGCAGGATTGCCGTCCGCGCGCTGTAGCCGAAGGCGGTAAAGCCGGTGCGAATCGGGTCTGAGCGCGCGATACCGGCCGCGGCATAGGAGGCCAGGCCGACCGGCGGGGTCACGTCCGCCATCAGGCCGAAGTAGAACACGAAGAGGTGCACCGCGATCAGCGGCACCAGCAGGCCGCTCTGTGCGCCGAGCTCGACGACCACCGGTGCCATCAGGGAGGACACCACGATGTAGTTTGCGGTGGTCGGCAAGCCCATACCCAGGATCAGGCAGATCACCGCGACCATGATGAGCATGATCATCAGGTTGCCTCCCGAAACAAGCTCGACGATTTCGGTCATCACCAGGCCGATGCCGGTCAGCGTCACGGTGCCGACGATGATGCCTGCCGCCGCGGTGGCTATGCCGATCGCGATCATGTTGCGCGCGCCTGTGACCAGGCCGTTGAACAGATCGGCCAGACCCTGACTGATGCCGGCAGCGTAATCCCCCGATTTGCGGAAGAGCGCGAAAAGTGGACGTTGGGTCACGATAATGAAAATGAGGAACATCGTCGCCCAGAAGGCCGACAGCGCGGGCGACAGGCGCTCCACCATCAGATTCCAGATCAGCACCGCCACCGGCAACAGGAAGTGGATACCCGACTTCAGCGTGGGCGCGATCTCCGGCAGGTACTCCATCGGCTCCTTCGGGTCTTCCATCTGCAACTCGGGGTAGCGGGCGCTGTAGGCAACGATCCCGATGTAGGCGGCGAACATCGTCGCGCTGACGATGTAGAACGATGCATCACCGGCGACCGTCTTCACCCAGCCGAAACCCCAGTAGATGATGGCTGCGAGGATGATCAGTCCGGAGAAGGTCATCACCGTGTTCGCAACGACACTGCGCAAGATCAGCGGGTCGCGCCGGGGCAGGCCCTGCAGGTCGGCCTTCATCGCTTCGAGGTGAACGATGTAGAACAGGGCAATGTACGAGATCAGCGCAGGGACGATGGCATGCTTGAGCACCTCGATGTAGGGAATGCCGACGTACTCGACCATGAGGAATGCTGCAGCCCCCATCACCGGCGGCATGAGCTGGCCGTTGACCGACGAGGCGACCTCGACTGCAGCGGCCTTGTCTGGGCGGTAGCCGACCTTCTTGATAAGCGGGATCGTAAACGTGCCGGTGGTAACCACGTTGGCGATCGAGGAGCCCGAAATCAGCCCGGTGGAGGCTGAGGCAACGACCGCAGCCTTGGCCGGCCCGCCGCGCAGGTGACCGAGCAGCGCGATCGCCGACTTGATGAAATAGTTGCCCGCCCCGGCGGTCTCGAGCAACGCGCCGAACAATACGAACAGAAAGATGAAGCCCGCCGAGACGCCTAGCGCGACCCCAAAAACGCCTTCGCCCGTGATCCACAAGTGGCTCATGCCGCGCGACAGTGAAGCCCCCCGATGCGCGATCAGGTCTGGCATGTAGGGTCCGAAGAAGATGTAGACCAGGAAAACGATGGCGAGAATGACGATAGGCAGGCCGAGCGAGCGGCGCGCGGCTTCCAGCAGCAGCGTCAGGCCGACGACTGCGACGGTCAGGTCCATCGTCGTGGGCAGGCCCGGACGGGCGGAGAGCTCCTTGTAGAAGATGAACAGATAGGCTGCGCAGAATGCCGCAACGAAAGCCAGCAACCAGTCGAGTACCGGCACGTAGTCGCGAGGCGATCCCTTGAATGCCGGATAGGCCATGAATGCCAGGAAGACTGCGAAGGCGAGGTGGATCGCCCGAATCTCGGTGGCGTTGAAGACCAGGAAGCCGAGACTGAAGGGCAAGGGCGAGGCGACCCAAAGCTGGAAAAGCGACCAGCACAGCGCGATGACGAGCAACAGGCCAGCGGTGAAACCGGTCGGCTTCCGCCCACCCGTGTCGGCTTCGGCAACGATCTTGCGCAATTCCTCGTCGGTGAGTTCGTGATGCTCGGGAGTCTTGCCGTTGGCACTAGACATGATGAAGTCTTCCTTCTGATGCAGACTGAGCCTGCGCAGGCGTGCACCTGCTTGCTCTCTGCGGGTGCGGGCTCACCGCTTGGTCGGTCCGGAATGCGGGCCGGCGTGCAACATGCTTACCATGCACGAAAGCGGCGACGGATCTTGCTGAGCCGTCGCCGCGAAAGTCCAGCCGTCCGAAATCGTCTTGAGAGTCGGACGGCTTGGCCCCGAGACCAAACGCCTTGGGGCCGCAGCGCGGATTACATCCAGCCGCGTTCCTTGTAGTAGCGGACTGCGCCGTCATGCAGCGGGGCGGACAGGCCGTCCTTGATCATGTCCTCTTCGTTCAGGTTGGCGAACGCCGGGTGCAGGCGCTTGAAGTCCTCGAAGTTGTCGAACACCGCCTTGACCATGGTGTACACGACGTCATCGGAGGTATTGGTCGAGGTTACGAAGGTCGCGAGCACGCCGTAGGTCGGGGTGTCGTCCGGGTTGTTGGCGTAGAGGCCGCCCGGAATCTCGACCTTTGCGTAGTAAGGACGCTCTTCGACCAGCTTGTCCACCGCCGGGCCCGTGATCGGCACCAGCTTGGCGCCGCAGGTCGTGGTCGGATCCTGGATGTTCGCGGACGGGTGACCGACGGTGTAGAAGAAGCCGTCGATCTGGTTGTCGCACAAGGCGGCGCCGTGCTCGTCGGCGCGCAACTCTGATGCCAGCGAGAAGTCGGACAGACTCATGCCCATCGCGCCGATCAGGGTTTCCAGGGTTGCACGAGTGCCGGATCCCGGGTTGCCGACGTTGAAACGCTTGCCCTTGAAGTCTTCGAACTTGGTGACATTGGCGTCTGCGCGTGCGAGCACGGTAGCCGGTTCGGGGTGGAGTGAGAACACAGCGCGCAGTTCAGTGTTGGCCCCTGCGTCCTGGAAGCTGCTGGAGCCGTTCAACGCATGGTACTGCCAGTCGGACTGGGCGACCCCGAAGTCGAGTTCGCCGGCCCGGATCGTGTTGAGGTTGAACACCGAACCGCCGGTGCTCTCAACCGAGCAGCGGATGCCATGCTGGGCGCGGTTCATGTTGATCAGGCGGCAGATTGCGCCCCCGGCAGCGTAGTACACGCCGGTGACGCCACCGGTGCCGATGGTGACGAATTGCTGCTGGGCATGGACCGGGGCGGTGCCAAGCATGCCGACCGTGGCGAACATGGCGGCAATGGCAGTCAGTTTCTTCATGGGTGAACCTCCACTCGGGTTGAATTCTGCAGATCGGTCGGACGCGGCCCGAAGGGCGACGCGAGACCCGAAAGGCACGCCAGAGATTGGCGCTGCGGGATTACAGTAACCCGCCACCCCCCGATTTTCCAGCTAGGGATAGCCATATCAGGGTAAACCCGGGATTCATGGAGGTCGCTTTTCGGGCGCTCAGTGGGAGAAAATCTGCGGATGCAGAACGAAACCAAGAATGCTTCCGACGACCTCGAGCCCCTGGTCGATGCAGCCGGTACCACTCATGAAGCGGTTGCGGCGGGTGAGGCCCGCATCGTCAGTCTGGTGCCGTCGCTGACCGAGCTGTTGTGCGACCTCGGTCTGGCTCCGCAGCTGGTCGGGCGAACCGGCTTTTGCATCCATCCGCGGGAGGTCGTGCGGAGCATTCCGAAAGTCGGTGGCACCAAGGACGTGCGCCTCGATCGGCTCCGTGAGCTGGCGCCAACCCATGTGGTGCTCAACATTGACGAAAACACCCGTGACACCGCACAGGCGCTTGTCGATGTTGTGCCGCACGTGATCGTGACCCATCCGTGCGCGCCGGAGGATAACGCCGCGCTATACAGCTTGTTCGGTGGCATCTTCGGCCGCGAGCAGGAGGCTGCCCGGCTTTCGTCCGGTCTCGCAGATGCACTGACCGAGGCTGCATCGCTACGCGTCAGGGTGGAGGAAGAGAGGGTGCTGTACCTGATATGGCGCGAGCCGTGGATGACGGTTTCGCATCAGACCTACATCGCAAGCATGCTGGAACGGGTCGGCTGGATCTGCCTACCGGACGTTCATGAGCCGCGCTACCCGAGTTTTGAGTGGGATGCGGAATGGCTGACGGATGTGCAGCGGGTCTTTCTGTCGTCCGAGCCTTATCGCTTTCGCGAGCGCCATCTCGGTGAGGTGAGCTCGCTGAGCGGCAGGCCAGCCAGTCTCATCAATGGCGAGATGGTGTCCTGGTACGGCAGTCGGGCAATTGCGGGGTTGCGTTACCTCACTGCACTTCGTGCGGAATTGGCCGGGCTGCCTGCCACTGTGCCTGCATTGCCTCGGGTGTGACGATGCCGTAAAGCGGCCGGATCAATCGGTGCCGGGCCAGTTTCAATAGCAGCTTATCGCGGGTGATGAGGTGGCTGGCACCGGCATCGCGCGCGATTTCGAGGAACTTCTGGTCGTCGCGATCGCGACAGACAGGCAGCATTGCTGCCGCCTCATGCGCGGGCGGGGTGGCGACACAGCGTGCCGAATACTGTGACAAGAGCTCGACCTGACGTCCATCCGGTACTTTGAACTGACGGTAAGCCAGCACTCTCCGGAGTTCCTCGAGTGCGTCCTCCCGCGTGGCGAGTCGAACAAGAGATCCATCCAGTGCTTGCCTCAACACAAGCAGGCTTGGGTCCTCGAACACCCACACGGCCATCACCGTGTTCGTATCGAGTACCCAGACGCTCTTCTCGCTCGCACGCATGAGAGATTCGTTCCGGTGGACAGACAAGGGGGCTTTCGCCCCCTCGAAGCATATTGAGCTGAACGCGCTCAGGCCACCTGTTTCTGATCCAGGCGGATCTTGGCGAAAGAGCCGGGTGCGTCCTCGAGCACCTTGAGCTTACCCTTCGCCGGGTCGCGCGCGTCGGTCTGCTCGGCATCGAGCGTCACCACCCAGTCCTGCCAGTCGGTCCACCAGGAGCCCGCCTGCTGCTCCGCCTTCGACAGCCACGTGTCGGCTTCCGCAGGCAGCTTTGCCGCCGCATTGACCCAGAAACCGTACTTGTTGGCCGCCGGCGGGTTGACGATACCGGCGATGTGGCCGGAGCCGCCGAGGACGAAGCGAACAGGGCCACCGAACTTGAGCGAGCCCTTGTAGGTGCTCTTCCAAGGCGCGATGTGATCTTCGATGGTGGAGATGAAGTAACAGGGAACCTTGATCTTGCCGAGGTCGATCGGCACGCCGTCGATCTCGATGCCGCCGGGCTGCACCAGCTTGTTCTGCATGTACATGTTGCGCAGGTAGAAGCTGTGCATGCGTGCCGGCATGCGGGTGGAGTCCGAGTTCCAGTAGAGCAGGTCGAACGGGAACGGATCCTTGCCCATCAGGTAGTTGTTGACCACGAAGGACCAGATCAGGTCGTTGGCACGCATCATGTTGAAGGTGCCGGCCATTTCCGAGCCCTCGAGGTAACCGCGCTCGAACATCTTCTTCTCGAGGCTGGTGACCTGCTGCTCGTCGATGAACACGCCGAGCTCGCCCGGCTCGGAGAAATCGGTCATGGTGGTGAAGAAGGTCGCCGCAGCGATCCGCTTCTGGCGCTTGCCGGCGAGGTAGGCGAGCGTGGTCGCAAGCAGCGTGCCGCCGAGGCAGTAGCCAGCGGCGTTGACTTCCTTCTCGCCGGTCTGCTTCTCGATGGCGTCGAGTGCGGCGATGATGCCGTCGAGCACATAGGCGTCGAAGCTCTTTTCGGCGAGGCGCTCGTCGGGGTTGACCCAGGAGATCACGAATACCGTGTGACCCTGATCCACGCACCACTTGATATAGGAATTCTTCTCGCGCAGATCGAGAATGTAGAACTTGTTGATCCAGGGCGGCACGATGAGCAGCGGCTTCTTGAGTACCTTGTCGGTGCTCGGCGTGTATTGCAGCAGTTGCATCATTTCGGTCTGGAAGACCACCTTGCCCGGCGTCGTGGCGACGTTCTTGCCCAGTTCGAACGCGCTCGTGTCGGTCATTTTCACGCGCAGCTGACCGCCGCCGTCCTCGACGTCGCGAAGCAGGTTGTTCAAGCCCTTGAGCAGGTTCTGACCGTGGCTCTTGACCGTCTCGCGGAAGACTTCGGGATTGGTCATCGCGAAGTTCGACGGCGACACGGCGTCGATGTACTGGCGGGTGAAGAAGTTGACCTTGTTCTGGGTCTGCTCGTCCAGCCCTTCGACACAGCACGCGGTGTCATGCACGTGTCGTGCGGTGATCAGGTAGGACTGCTTGATGAAGTCGAACAGGAAGTGCTCTTCCCATTGCTCGTCCTTGAAACGCTTGTCGCCTTTATCAGGGGAAGCGACCGGCTCGGGATGCATGCCCATCACGCGCAGCATGGAGTGCTGCCAGAGCGAGAAGTAGTCCCACACCAGATTCATCTGCGACTGGGCGAGCTTGTAAGGATTCGACAGCAGCTTGGCCATCATGTCCATGAACGCCTGGGCGATGCCGAGTTCGTCGCTGGGGGTGGCGACGCCTTTCTTCAGTTGGCGCTGGATGTGATCCCCGATCATCGTCGAGGCGCGCTGCGCGACTTCGGCGTATGCCTTGGCGATTTCCTTGGGATCAGGCAATTCCACGTGCTCTTTCTCGGGGGCGGGTGAGGCCATGTGCTTCAACTCCTTATAATTTTCAGCCGGTTCGTTCGAATCGAATACTGCCGTCGGCATCCACCAGGCGGCGCAACTCGCGCCGATTCACCAGGTGGTTGAGGTGCGCGATCGCTTCCCCCATGGCAAACATCACCTGATGGGTGTCCAGAGGACGTGGAAACAGCGTCTCGAGCAGCGATGCTGCACTGCACACACCGGACATTGCCTTCAGCAGCGTCTCACAACGTTCTTCGTGATGCGCTTCGAGTTGATCGATGCGCGCGTGAACCCCGCGAAACGGTAGACCATGTGATGGTAGCACGAGCGTATTGTCCGGCAAGCCCTTGAGTTCATAGAGTGAACAGAGGAACCAGCCTAGTGGGTCGTCATTTGGCGTTGCAGCAAAAACGCTGATGTTCGTCGTGATGCGGGGCAAGAGCATGTCGCCGGAAATCAGCACGCCGAGTTCCTCGCAATACAGGCATGCGTGCTCGGGTGAGTGACCGTGGCCGACGATGACGCGCCAATTGTGTTTGTTGATGCTGAGCACGTCACCCGAGAACATGCGTTGAAAGCGTGACGGGAGGCTGGGAACGCCATTGCGGTAGGCGTTGCCGCGCTTCTCGAGCGCGTCCAGTCGCGTCTGGTCCAGACCGTGCCGCCGGAAGCTGTCCAGCATGTCGGGGATGGAATAGCCGGGGATCTGATGCCAGACTGCGTGTGCGCCGAAGTATTCTCCCTGGGTCATGAAAATCGGTGCGCCGTTGCGTCGCGACAGCCAGTCGGCAAGGCCGACATGGTCTGGATGGCAGTGAGTGACCACAACCCCGGCAATGCGTCGGTGCATGGTCTCCAGCAGGCTGTCCCAATGCTGCTTGACCTCATCGAGTCCGAAGCCGGCGTCTACCAGTACGACCTGGTCAGGGTCGTCATCGAGAACCCACAGGTTAATGTGATCGAGCGCATACGGAAGGGGCATCCGGACCCAGTGAATACCGGGCAGTACGGTCCGCATCTCGGCCGATGCCGGATGGTTGTCGAAGGGAAAGTCGAGTTCGCTAACAGGCGTCATGAGCGAGTTCCTGGCGTGCGGCATGCTTGCAAG
>NZ_WTVM01000106.1 GCF_012910885.1 Azoarcus taiwanensis
AAGAATTCATCATCATCTACCCCGACTCCAGCCTGGAGCAAGCGACCGCCGCCCTCATCCGCCTGCAGCGCCAGCTCACCAAAGTCTTCTTCCTCGCCGAAGGCAGCAAGATCCTCATCACCTTCAGCGCCGGCGTCAGCCCATGGCAACCAGGCGAGCCCATCGACGTCGTCCTCAAACGCGCCGACGAAGCCATGTACGAAGCCAAGCACACCGGCAAGAACCGCGTCGTTGCGCGCGAAGCAAACCAATAGTCTTTCACTCACGGGGCTATTCAATATGCGGGGCAACCGGCAAGATGGTGCCCGAAAGTGCGAAGCGCTACTCTGACGCCTGCTCATCTCCTCCAGGGAAAGCAGTAACAAGCGCTATCATTCGAACCCGACTTAATCAGGAAGCACCATGACGAAAACGTTTCTGCATGTCGGATGTGGCCCACTACGCAAAGAGTCCACAACCCCGGGATTCAACACCACTGAATGGCAAGAACTGCGACTCGATATTGATCAGTCCGTCGCACCCGACATTGTCGGGACCATGACAGACATGTCAGGTGTTGCAGACGCATCCGTGGACGCCGTCTACTCCAGCCACAACATCGAACATCTTTACGCACATGAAGTGCCAATCGCACTCGCCGAGTTCCTACGTGTACTGAAACCCGACGGATTCGCTGTCATCACCTGCCCTGACCTGAAATCCGTCTGTGCGCTGGTTGCCGACGACAAGCTCACTGACACCGCCTATATTTCGGGCCTTGGCCCGAACACCCCCAACTACATCCTCTACGGCTTCAGGCCATCAATGGCTCAAGGCAACCTCTACATGGCACACCGCAGCGGCTTCACCGAGAAAGTGCTCGGCGGCACGCTGAGCGCTGCGGGCTTCGCGATGGTAGCAACCATGGCTCGGCCCGCTGCATTCGACTTATGGGCGGTAGCCTGCAAGGCGCCCCGCAGCAGCGACGAAATGCACGCTCTCGCGGCCGCACATTTCCCTCTTTGACGCGTACCACTTCCCAGGGAAGGGAACCAAACTCCCTGGGAACCTCGCGTGCGGGGTTATTTCGAGCCAGACTCGCCAAGTTGAATAGCGCATACTAAGCGTGCGACGCAATATCCACCAGGTACGAATGCGGGATAGCGACATTCGAACGCTCAATCATCCCTGCAACAGCGAAAGCACGTTGCGAGGCAGGGCGTTAGCCTGCGCAAGCATGGCTGTACCCGCCTGCTGCAAGACTTGAGCGCGAGTCAACGCAGCGGTTTCAGCGGCAAAATCGGCATCAAGGATCCGCGAGCGCGAGGCCGACAGGTTTTCCACCGAAGTCTGCAGGTTGGCAATCGTGGATTCGAAGCGGCTCTGCAGCGCGCCGAACTTGGCCCGTTGTCCGTTGATCGCATCCAGGGCGCTATCGACGATTCGCAGCGCGTTGGTGGCACCGGATACAGTAGCAACGTCCATCCCTTGGACTTGCTGCAGGTCACTTCCAACAGTAATGCCCGAGGCGGTTGCGCCGGAACCGAACACACCAGCAGTGAATGCAGCGGCCGAAGTGGTGATTGAGTAAGATCTCGACGAATCAAGCGTCACTTGCCCTGCCGCGGAGATCGTCCCAGATGCATTGGCCGCCAGTGCGCCGGAGGTGGCACCCGTTCCGAGTCGAATATCAGCGGTAGCCGCGCTTGCCGCTGCGCGGAGATTGATCGTGCTGCCGTCATCAGTATTAAGGATGATGGCATCATTGGCATCGTTCAGGCGCGCCGTGACGCCAGTCTTGGAGCTTGCTTCATTGATCGCATTCACAGCCTGAGTCAGGCCGTCAGCTGTGTCTGCATTCGAAACCGTGAAGGACACGTTTTGAACAGTGCCCGCACCAGCGTCGTTGGATGAAAAGAGCTGAATCGCGAAGTTGCCAGAGGCACTGAAGTCAAGCGTGGTTTCGGTTCGCGCCGAAGCACGTACGCCCGTTGTTGCCTGAGAGTTGATCTTGGCGGCAATGTCACGAGCGCTGTCTCCGACGCCCACGGTCACCGAGGCTGATCCGCCAGCGCCGTTGACCGTGAATGTGCCGCCGGTGGCAACAGCCGCGCCGGTGACTGCAGAGCCAGTGACTGCAGCGCCCGTTACAGCAGTGGATTCGCTGGCGTTACCAATCTGATAGGTGCCATATTGACTCGTGCGGAAATCCGTGGTCGTCGCCGTGATCGTCTGGTTCGCGTTGGCGCCGACCTGATATACCGCCGAGCCAAACGTACCGTCGAACATCTTCAAACCATTGAATTCGGTCGTTAAGGCGAAACGATTCAGTTCCGCGACAAGCTGGCCGACTTCAGCGTTGAGCGCCGCACGGTCTGCAGCGCTGTTGGTGGCGTTGGCCGACTGCACCGCCAGCTCGCGCACTCGCTGCAAGATATTGCCCATCTGGTTCAATGCACCCTCACCGACCTGTGCCAAAGAGACGCCATCATTAGCGTTCCGGCCGGCCTGCGTCATGCCGCGAATCTGCGATGTCATCCGTTCGGAAATCGCCAGCCCGGCGGCATCATCCTTCGCGCTATTGATACGCAATCCGGAAGAAAGTCGTTGCAGGGACGTGGCGAGGTCGCCAGCGGAGCGCGAAAGGTTGCGCTGCGCGTTAAGCGAGGGGATATTGGTGTTGATGACTTGAGACATGGTGTCACTCCTGTGATGGCGTTGTGCGCTCCGCTATCTGCCGGCAGTTCTTGCCGCAATCCTCTACTACCTCCGCGGACGACATCACCAACGCAATACTCGTGCCAGGATTGAAAGCGCCCAAGCAAGTCATTTCCCTCCCGCACGGCAAGATGTCCTAAACTGCGCGATAGATTGGTCCGATATGACCGCAGCCTCACTTGACGCATCGTTTGGGCACCCCGCAAGAGCAAGGGCAAACATCCATGAACATCCGTATTTGGCAATCCGGCGAGAACAGCAGCGACATTAACGCTGGCGGCATCGGTAATCCGAGCCCTGCACAGCAAACCGGCGACCCCCTCACCTCCGCAGGACATTCACTGAAGATCCACACCCAATCAGCGCCACAGCAGGCTGGCTATCTGCAGTTTCTGCAGGCTCACCAGTTGACAAGACACGAAGCACTCGCCTTCGACCACTATATCGACCATCAGACTGCGCCGCCTGAGTTCGAGATAGCCATAGCTTGCACGCCAGCTACACTAAACGAGCTTGTCGCAACTCTCCGCGCGCTTGCCCGCCAGCTCTACTCACGCGCAAGGATTACGATCATTGGCGACGGCCCGGCACCTGCCGCCATCGCTGCGTCACCCAACCTCAACTGGATCAACAGCGCAACCCCTTGGCCGGATATCTCCCGGCTTTTCGAATCCAGCAATGCCGACTGGCTGTTGCTACTCGATGCAGGTGATGAGATTGTGGAGCACGCACTCCCGTATGTCGCCGAATTAGGGCTGCGATGCCCTGAGGTCGGACTGATCTATGTAGACGAAGATCAACGCAGCGCTGCCGGCTATCCAGACCAGCCGTACTTCAAACCAGACTTTTCACCCGATTATCTGCTCGCCTTCCCTTACTTGGGCGATGGCGTGTTCGTGCGCCGAACCGCAATGGCCGAGGTCGGCGGTCTGCGCACTCAGGACTACGGTGACCCGTTTCATGATCTCGCTCTCCGACTACACGTGACATACGGCGATGCCGCTATCACCCACTTGCCGGACGTGCTTTATCGCCGCCACCCCGTACGTTCGCTCTCACGGGATCTGGGCGGTCAAGCCGGCACCTGGAGAGCCTTGAGCGACTACCTTCAGACTTCCGGACAACAAGACGTTACATTCAAGTCGGGCTTGCTGCCCGGCAGCAGCCGTTTGCGGCGGCCACTACAGGCGGCCCCAAAGATCGCCATCATTGCCCAGGCACCGGCGAATCTTGCCGCCTGCCGGCAACTTGTAGAACACACTTTCCTGCAACGCATCGTGCCAGATTGCCGGCTCCTGCTCTTCGTTCCCATGGATGCGCCCGCAGACATCTTGCAGTACATGATTGATGCCGACTCTGCTGGAGCGGAAGGCCTCGAAATATATCAGTCTCATCCGGGTCAGGGCACGCTACAAGGCATCGACGCAGCCATCAGGCAGACCGATGCCGAAGTCATTGTATTGCTACGCGCCGGATTGCAGCCAACTACCCCCGAGTGGCTCCCTGAACTCGCCGTCGAAGCACTGCGCGAAGAGATTGGCGCGGTCGCGCCCAGGATTGTTGACCCAAAAGGTAAGGTAGTGGGCAACGCCCTCATTCTTGGCTGCACTGGACTCGCCAACCGCTTTGGACATGATACGAGCTTCGACGCCTGGGGGCACTTTGGTCGCCAGCTCGTTGCCCAGAACCCCAGCGCTCTGACCTTTGATGCGCTCGCCCTCCGAAGGCGGACCTATCTGGAGCGGGGTGGATTCGACCTCAAACTGGATCCGGTTTCCGCTGCCATCGATTTCGGGCAACGCATCAGGCAAGGTGGCCAGCGCTTGCTCTGGCTGCCCGACATCACGCTCGTCGCCACAACCCCACAAACGGAAAGCATTAGCGAAACAAGCGAACATATCTTGCTCGAACGCTGGCTGCCTCAGCTTTCACGCGACCCTTTTTATAACCGCAACCTCAGCCGTTCACGCCCGTTCGCCCTCGTCGATAATCCGCAGGTGAGCCGTCTTCGTCTACCGTGGAAACCGCTCCCACGGCTACTCGCCTTCCCCGCAGACTTGATGGGGTGCGGCCACTATCGCGTTATCGAACCATTCAATGCGGCGCTCAACAATGGCCACATTGATGGCTACTTGGGCGTCGATCACTACAATCCGTTCGATCTCAGTCTATTCGACGCCGACACTCTTCTCCTGCAGCGTCAGGTGACTGACGGCCAATTGCGTTTTCTGAGTCAGTACAGGAAATTCTTCCAACTGCGTCTCGTTTACGAACTGGACGATCTCATTACAAACGTGCCGGCAAGCAGCTTCCACAAATCGCATATACCCAAGGACATAGCCCGGCGTTTGCGCACCGGCTTGAGCCTTTGCGACCGCTTCATCGTTTCCACCGAAGCACTTGCCGAAGCCTATCGCCACTTCAACAGCGACATCAGGGTTGTACCCAACCGGATCGATGTCACGAAGTGGGGCCATCTGCAACCCCTGAGACGTGCGGGCAAGAAGATGCGTGTCGGCTGGGCTGGTGGCGTCAGTCATGGCGGGGATCTCGCGGAGATCGCTAGTGTCGTGAAGGAGCTGGCTGATGAAGTGGAGTGGGTGTTCATGGGCATGTGCCCAGACAGCATCAGACCATACGTGAGCGAATTCCACGCTGGAGTGCCAACTCCGGACTATCCGGCAAAGCTAGCGTCTCTTAATCTCGATCTGGCCATCGCCCCGATCGAGCACAATGACTTCAACGAATGCAAGAGTAACCTCAAGCTACTCGAATACGGCATCCTCGGCTATCCGGTAATTGCCAGCAATTTCGGCCCCTATCGCTGTGGATTCCCGGTTACGCTCGTGAAGAACCGCAGCCGGGACTGGATATCCGCGATCCGCGAACACCTGGCCGACCCCGAAGCGCTCGCTCGGCAAGGCGACACCTTGCGGGCACATGTCCGCGCTAACTGGTTGCTTCAAGATCATCTCGATGAATGGATGGACGCATGGTTCAAGTTCTGAAAGCGCGAAGCTCAGAAAAATATCCTCAAGGTTTCTCCGGAGCCGTCGTTAAGGAGCACAAGGAGTAGCGGTTCGTTGGTCTGAACCGGTCTCCGTAGAGCCTTTCTTTCCACGAGGAGAACGAACATGTCTTCGGTCATCAATACCAACGTTGCGTCGCTCAACGCGCAGCGCAATCTTGCCGGCACCAGCAACGCCCTCAACACTTCTCTGCAGCGTCTGTCTTCCGGCCTGCGTATCAACAGCGCCAAGGATGACGCCGCCGGTCTGGCCATCTCCGAGCGTTTCTCGGCACAGATCCGCGGTCTCGACCAGGCCCGCCGCAACGCCAATGACGGCGTTTCGCTGGCCCAGACAGGCGAAGGTTCGCTGAACCAGATGGGCAACATCCTGCAGCGGGTGCGCGAACTGGCCGTGCAGTCGGCCAACGCCACCAACAGCGCCTCCGACCGTGCGGCACTCAACGCCGAAGTCGGTCAGCTCGTCTCCGAACTCAACCGCTTTGCCAATACCACCGAGTTCAACGGCACACGGCTGCTCGACGGATCGAACAGTTCGCTCGTGTACCAAGTCGGCGCCAACGCCAACCAGACCATCACGGCCACGACCACGGATTTCCGCACGAGTCAGTATGGCACCTTCCAAATTGGTAACGCCAGCCAATCCACTGCTGTAACGGGCACTGCAGTCACTGGCTCTGCAGTCACCGGCGCGGCTGTTGCCACCGGCGGCACATTCACGGTCAACGGCGCTGGCGGATCAGCCTCGGTCACCGTGGGCGTCGGAGACAGCGCTCGTGACATTGCCGCCAAGATCAACTCTCAGGCAACAACCGGCGTACGTGCTTCGGCGCGAACCGAAACCACGCTTGACTTCAGTGCCTCTGGCAACTTCGCGATTCAGCTCTTTTCATCCAACGACGCTGGTGCGGGCACTGTTCAAAACGTGTCCTTCACGGTTTCGGATGCAAACACAGCTGACGGCCTGACTCAGGCTGTGAATGCGATCAATGAAGCAAGCTCCAAGACTGGCGTCACGGCGCGCCTGAACGATGCCAATGATGCCATCATCCTTAATACTGATGACGGCAGCACGATCAATCTCCGCGCAGCGGCAAGCGCGGCTACCGCTGATATTCGACTCGGAACGGGTGCCACCTCCGGCGCACTGGCGGCCAATGCATCTGGGACGATCTCCGCGGCAGGGCAAGTGACGCTTGATTCGTCGAGGTCTTACTCAATCACCACTTCGGCCGCTGCATTCACTGCTGGTGTGTTCGGTTCCGGCGCAACCGCCTCGGGCATTACTGTTGGCAGCGCTCTACAGAAAGTGGAAAACCTGGACATCGCCACCGTATCTGGTGCGACCAACGCGCTGCGAATCGTCGATAGCGCCCTGGATGCGATCAACGGACAGCGCGCAAAGTTCGGCGCACTGCAGAGCCGCTTCGAATCCACGATTGCCAACCTGCAGACTTCGGTGGAAAACCTGTCGGCCTCGCGCTCGCGGATTCGTGACGCGGACTTCGCCTCCGAGACTGCGGCACTGACCCGCGCCCAGGTGCTGCAACAGGCCGGGGTTGCAATGCTTGCCCAGGCCAACGCCTTGCCTCAGAGCGTGCTAAGCCTGCTCCGCGGCTGATCGCCAGACCTTGCAATGAAAGCGACGGCGCGGTAGCACTACAGCTACCGCGCCGTTTCGCCTTGGCAGGCTCAAGGAGTCCACTATGAGTATCCAACCCATCGGCGGCATTCCGCCATCCATCGGTAGCATCGCAACCGGAACCACCGCCAATCGCGAGCTGTCAGAAACGAGGGTATCCGAAACACCGCGGGCTGCAGCCCCTTCTGTCGAGACCGCCGCGTCAACGCAGCAAGCCAGAGCGCCTGAAAGTCGGGAGATCCTCGAGGATGCGGTATCCCGGCTCAGGGAGTTCGTCCAACCGATCAACGACAGCATTCAGTTCACACTGGATGAAGACACGGGTCGTACAGTGGTCAAGGTGATCGATCTGCAAACTCAGGAAGTGCTGCGCCAGATTCCGTCGGAAGAGGCATTGACTATCGCCAAGGCACTGGACAAGCTTCAGGGATTACTGATCCAGAACAAGGCATGATTTGTGCTTTGCTTTCTTTCCACAATCACCATTAGTTCGGGAGATCCTTCATGGCTGGAATAACATCGTTGGGGGTCGGTTCGGGACTCGACCTCGCCGGCATCCTGAGAGGTCTCATGCAGATTGAGCAGCAGCCGCTGGTGAATCTGCAGCGCAAGGAAGTCTCCTACCAGGCCCGCATTTCGGCACTGGGTTCGCTCAGGGGCGCACTGTCGGCGCTGCAGACCTCTGCGTCCGCGCTACCGCCCGACACAGGCAAGACGGCTGCAGAGAAGTACTCATCGTTCTTGGCAACCGTAGCCGATACGGACATCGCTACGGCAAGTGCAAGCACGGGAGCGGCTCCCGGAGTTTACGCACTCGAAGTCAGTCAACTGGCGCAAAGCCAGCGGCTGGTTTCCGCCCCCTTGACCAGCGCGGACAGCACCATCGCCGAGGGAACACTGACAATCGATTTCGGCACACTCGAGGCCGGCGTTTACACAGCCGACAGTGCCCGACAGCTTGAAGTCACCATCGATTCGTCAAACAACACCCTCGCAGGCCTGCGTGATGCGATCAACGCGGCAAACGGCGGCGTCACTGCAACAATCATCACCGGCACCGCGGGTGCTCAGCTCGTCCTCACGGCGAAGGACTCCGGCTCCAAGAACGTCATGCAGCTCACCGGCCTGACAGGCTTCGATTTCGACGCGACGAGCGCGGCAGGCGACCTGTCGCAAGACCCCGCACAAGGCGGACGGGCGGCACAGAATGCCGAGTTTACGGTGAACGGCATTGCTGCAAGCAGCAGCACGAATACCGTCTCCGGCGTGCTTGACGGCGTGACCCTTACGTTGAAGAAAACCAACATCGGCACCCCGACCGACATCACCGTCAGGAAAGACACCACGACGGCACTGAAGGCCAACCTCAACGCGTTCGTGAAGGCGTTCAACGAGGCTGCATCGACCATTTCAAGCCTTGGTTCGTACAATGCCGAAACCAAGGAAAGCGGACCGCTGCAAGGGCAAGCGGTGATACGTACGACGCAATCGCAGCTCCGGAATCTCGTATTCAACACCACTGCTGGTGGCACGACCGCGTTTCAGCGACTTGCGGACATCGGTGTCACCTTCAACAAGGAAGGCGAGCTGTCGATCGACTCCGCGAAGCTGGACAAAGCGCTGGAAGAAGACTACGAGGCGGTACTGAGACTGACAACCAATGTCGGAGAGATCTTCAAGAGCTCGCTCGACACGGTTGTTGGCTCCACGGGCACGATTAGCGGGTTGACCGACAGCCTCAACCGCATGATCAAGGACCTTGATTCGCAGCGAAGCATTCTGAATCAGCGCCTCACCAACATCGAGGAACGCTACCGCAAACAGTTCACCGCGCTCGACACTCTGGTGGCGAGCATGAAGGACACCAGTAATTATCTGACGCAGCAGCTCGCATCTCTGCCGGGCGTGTGGAGGAACCAGTAATGTTCTCTTCGATGAAGAACTCGGTTGCAGCCTATGAACAGGTGGGTCTCGACATGGTGGTTGAGACGGCCGACCCGCATCGACTGATACAGATGCTCTTTGAAGGCGCATCCGCAGCTCTGGCGACTGCAAAGTATGCGATGGAGAATGGAAATACCGCCTCAAAGGGCGCCGCCATTTCCAAGGCGATCGACATCATCTCGAATGGGCTGGATGCCAGTCTCGACACGGAGCAAGGTGGGGAGCTCGCCGAACGTCTTTCGTCGCTCTATCAGTACATGGCCTCCAGGCTCCTGTGGGCAAACCTCAAGAACGATGTTGCGGCACTGACGGAAGTGCAGGGGTTGATCTCGGAACTGCAAGATGCCTGGAACCAGATCAAGCCCAACGTGCCTGGTTGAAATGGAGTCGGGGAGGCCGATGCTTACTCCAGAGTCCTGTGCCGAGATGCTGGCTTGCTACGAGAGCATGCTGGTTGCCGCTCAAGCAAACGATTTGGACACCATGAGCACGCTGGAGCGGAGGATTATTGCGTTGCGTCACGCAGCGACTGACTCACGTGAAAATCGTGAGTGGAGCCAGACTGAGGTCGAAGAAATGCGCAAGCAGATTGCCCGGATGCTCGAACTCCACACGCAGATTCTGGAGCATCTCGGCCCACTGCTCGACGAGACCAGAAAACTGCTTGGCGGAAGCGCCAAGGACCGTGCAGTCCGGTCCGCCTACAGCGCGCTGGGCCCACCATAGTGGTCGAGCTGCTCAAGTGACCTGGCCCCTGCGATGCGGGAGTGATAGAACATGATCCCCGGCGACCTCGCTGCCAGACTCCGGATGCTGACCGAGGCGAGCTTCTTCGACTCGGAACCACCGGTTCAGGGCACCGCCAAGGTGCGCGAGATACAGGCGCGCCTGCCGCAGTTGCTGCCCGGGCAGCAATTCACCGCCAACATTCAGCGGCCCCTGCCGGACGGCACCTTTCAGGCGGTGGTTGCAGGGCGCAGTTATACGCTCGCGCTCAACCATGCAGCAAAGGCCGGCGACTCGCTGGAGCTGGTCGTCACCCGCAGCACACCCAACGCGGTTTTCGCGCAACTCGCCAATCCGGCGGGAACAGGTGCCGAAGCTGCGGTACGGCCGAATCTCAGCCCGACCGGGCAGTTGATCAGTTTTCTGCTGACCGGGCAACCCGCCGCCCAGGCTACCGCGCTCGCTGCCGGCAAGCCGCTGGTGGCGACACCACCGATCGCCACCAGCGCGCCGCTGGCCGCGGCGATCCGGCAGGCTGTGGCGCAAAGCGGCTTGTTCTACGAGTCGCATCAACTGCAGTGGCTGTCAGGCAAAATGGATACTGCCGCGCTGCAACGAGAGCCGCAGTCCGGCTTCGCCCAGCCAAGGGGGGCACCGCCCGGCGGGCAGGGTGCTGCGCCTCAGGGCGCTGCGACACCGGCCTCCTCGTCCGCCACCCCGCAGGCACAGGCTGGGCTCGCGCGACTCGCGGGCAATGCCGCGGCGATTACCGGCATATCGGAAAGCGCTGAGACCGATGGGAGCAGCGAGCGACTGGCCGAAGCCCTGCGCGGCGGTGCGCAGGCGCGCATGGCACCGGTTCCGGAGCGGCTGATGCCGTTGGTGCATCAGCAACTGGACGGCATGGCGACTCAGCAATATGTGCTCCACGGTCAGGCCTGGCCGGGACAGCATTTCGAACTGGCACTGGAAGACCCGGGCGAACACGGCAACGGCCAGGGCGAAGATGCCACCGACTGGAACACGACCCTGCGTTTGAAGATGCCACGTCTCGGCACCGTCGAGGCGCGTCTGCAGCTCACCCGGGAAGGCGTCGCGATCCGCCTCAGCGCAGCCGACGCCGAAACGGCGACAAAGCTCGAGCGCGGCCAGGCTGAGCTTGCGAGCGCGCTCGAGGCCGCGGACCTGCCCTTGCTCGGATTCGTCGTGGAGCGCACCCGGAATGAGTGACGATCCGGCTCGGCCAGCTCCCCGCGACGAAGCGGTCGCACTGACCTACAGCACCGGCGACGCTGCGCCCCGCGTGGTCGCCAAGGGACGGGGTTTGATCGCGCAGGAGATCATAGAACGCGCACGCGAGGCGGGCGTGTTCGTGCACGAATCGCCGGAGTTGGTTGGGCTGTTGATGCAGGTCGACCTCGACGAACGCATTCCACCCGAACTCTACGTCGCGATCGCCGAGCTTCTTGCCTGGCTGTACCGGCTGGAGCAAGGCGAGACTCTCGCGCCGCCGACTCCGCAAGCGACGGCAAGCACCAATCCGTGACGTGTATCAGCGAGCCCGTGGCGCGAACGTGATATAACGCTGCGATCGAACCAAGCCACGCCACCTACAGCATGACCGAGACAACGCCGACAACGGCAAGAGATGAGCTTCTGGATCCGGATGCCCTGCCCAGCTTCCAGATCCGAAACAAGAAGGAAATCCGCCACTTGCTGCGGAGCATCGCCGACAAGCGTTTCATGCTGACCGCCCACATCGACGGAGGCCCGCTGACCTTCGTCACTGCCGTCCTCGATCTCACCGTGGATGGCGAGAGCGTGATTCTCGACACCAGCCGCGACGAGAAAATCATGGAGCGCGTGGAACGGGCCGAGAAGCTCGTGTGCACAGGACGACTGGACGGCGTCAGGGTGCAGTTCAGCGCCGATTCGCCCGAGGGTTTTCCGCATGACGGTTTCGAGGCCTTGCGCTGCGATCTGCCCGAGATGATGCTCCGCTTGCAGCGCCGCGAAACGTTTCGCTTGCCGGTGCCGATGTCGAGCCCGGTCGGGTGCAAGCTTCTTCTGCAGGACGAAGAGGGCCAGCCTACCCCGATCCAGGTCCGTGTGCTCGATCTGAGTGCGGAAGGAATCGGTCTGTTGCTCGAGGAAGGCTGCACGCTCGAACCTGGACAAGTAATCAACAGCGAGCTGACCATACCGGATCTCGGCGCGATCCAGGTGGGACTGCGCATGCGCAACCTGTTCAAACAGGACAACCGTGGCGGCAGTACCAGCCTGCGCGCCGGGTTTCAGCTCATCGAGCCGGCGCCGCGCCTGGTCAGTGCCATCCAGCGCTACATCTTCAAGGTCGAACGCGAGCGGAGAATGCTGGAAACCGATCGCTGAGCCAGACGCCACGGCTGGAGCGCTCGGGATGCCCCAGCGTCAACGAAACAGGGCTGCAATCTGCAGCCCTGTTTCGTTGACCGATGCCGTCAGCAGCGAATCACATCAGACCGGCATGTTCATGATGTCCTGTCAGTAACAAAACGTCGTAAAACCATTGGGAAACCTGACATCAATAGACAGGAGCACCACTTTATACCCGCTACCTTACCCACACCATGACCCGATAGACTGGCTCCACGTCGTTAGGCTAGCACGTGGTCGCCTTGCATTCATATCCTCGGATCAACGCACCGGCAAGCCCATTTCCTTGATGGACTTCATGAACCCTCGATAAAGAGCCGTAGCCTCGGCACAAGCGGCCTGCGGGGGTCTTGCGCGCCCGGGATATCTCGACTCGGCAACCTGCACACCTTGGCTGAACCCGGTCTGGATGTCAGCGAAACTGAAGCCCTGCATCCTTAGCGCGGTTGCCTGCAACTCAAGTTCGTTCGGCTGGCCGATATCACCTGTGCATTTCTCATAGATGATGCTCGCCATCATGACGCCCCGCGCGGCCTCAACGCCGCCTGCCGCAACTGCCTGCCCCGCCCCGAGAGCGAGAATCGTCACACCGAAGATACCGACCGACTTGCCACGAAGGATGCTGAGCATCATCTGATGTAGTCCTTGCTGTTTTGGTTGTTGAAAACGTAGTCCAAGCACTTCTGCCAAGCGATCTCCCGAGCGTGATCGGCGCTACGTGCCCCGATTACCGAGTTCCGAATGACTTCGTTCAAGGTGACAAGTCCGGGGGCCTCATCCGCTTCTCTGACGTGTCCCCTCCAGAACACTTCTCCATGAAAGGCGTATTGCTTGCAGCGCGCCTGCACATCAGCCATCAGCCGCGCCGCCGCGTAGGGATCAACGCTCTCGGCCATCACGGAGCCGGAGCAGATGCAAAGCGCGAGAAGCGCGGATAGTGCTTTCATCGACAATGTCACGATTAGTGCGTGGCCCGCGAGTATACATTCGCCGACAGTCGGCGGGTGCATACGTCATCGATCAGAAAGCGATTCGGAGCGCGGATCAGAACGTTGAGACAAGC
>NZ_WTVM01000107.1 GCF_012910885.1 Azoarcus taiwanensis
CGGTGGGTCTGATCGCTGCCCTCGTGTTCGCCGTGCTGCTCTTCGTGGCACGTCTGTTCGCACTGATGACGCGCATCGTCTCACGAAGGCTAAATCGCATCGTCCCGGTGCGGATATCGGCATTCGTCGCGGTGAGCTTCTCGATTTTCGTCTTCTGGACAATTGCCAACGGCGTCTTCGCGCGGGCGGTGATGAACGCCTTCGATGCCTCTTTCGGGCAACTCGACGCCCATATCGAGGCCGAGGTGGACGCACCGTTCAACCCGCTGAAGACTGGCAGCGCCGATTCGCTGATCGCCTGGCGTGATCTCGGTCGGCAGGGGCGGCGCTTCGTAGGCTCCGGCCCGGGCCGCGACGACATCGCTGGTTTTACCGGCCAATCGGCGCTGGAGCCGTTGCGCGTCTATGTCGGCCTGAACTCGGCCGAAACCATCGAGCAGCGCGCCGCGCTGGCTCTGGCTGAGCTGAAACGCGTTGGCGGATTCGACCGCTCCGCCTTGGTGGTCGTCACCCCAACGGGTACTGGCTGGGTGGACCCCGGCGCGATCAACAGTCTCGAATATCTTCACCATGGCGATGTCGCCTCGGTCGCGGTTCAGTATTCATATCTGCCGAGCTGGCTTTCGCTGCTCGCTCAACCCGATTACGGCGCCGACACCGCAAAGGCATTGTTCCGTGCGGTTTATGACTACTGGCTGGCACTCCCCGAGCAGACCCGGCCGAGACTTTACCTGCACGGATTGAGCCTCGGCGCGCTCAACTCAGAGCGTTCGGCAGACATGTGGGATATTGTCGGAAACCCCTTCCATGGCGCGCTGTGGAGCGGCCCGCCGTTCCGCAGCCCGACCTGGCAATGGGTCACCGCCAACCGGGTCCCGAGCTCCCCCGCCTGGTTGCCACGTTTTCGCGACGGCGCGGTGATCCGCTTCACCAACCAGGACACCCAGCTGGACGACTTCGACGCACCGTGGGGACCACTGCGCATCGTCTATCTTCAGTACGCCAGCGACCCGGTGACCTTCTTCGACCCGATGGCGTTTCTGCGTGAGCCAGCGTGGTTGTCGGGCAGCCGCGGACCGGACGTCTCACCAAGCCTGCGCTGGTTCCCGGTGGTGACGATGCTGCAACTGGCTGTCGATATCGCTGCCGCCGACAATGCGCCGATCGGCTACGGCCACGCCTACGCCACCGAGCACTACATCGACGCCTGGCGGGCAGTCAGCGCACCGGAGGGATGGACGGACGAGGATATCGACCGGCTGAAGGCCACGATTGGGGATTTGCGCTGATCTTCTCTCGAAGCGAAGCCGTTCGCCGCTCACGCGGCTCCCACAGGTAGTGGGGACACTTAGCCCCGGGGTCCGGCACCCGAATTCATCGAAAATGCCGATGAATACGCTGCGCTAGTTGCTCGCTGATGCCGTCGACCCGGCACAAGTCGTCAACCGTGGCCTCCCGTACGCCGTCCAGGCCGCCGAAGGTCTCGATCAGCTTGCGCCGACGGGTCGCGCCGACGCCAGGGATGTCTTCCAGCCGTGAGCCGACTCGCGCCTTCGCGCGGCGGGCACGGTGGCCGGTGATCGCGAAACGGTGCGCCTCGTCGCGGATCTCCTGGATGAGATGGAGCGCGGGATGATCCGCAGGCAGTCGGGTGACGGTCTGACCGTCGGCCGCGACCAGTGACTCCAGCCCGGCTTTGCGTCCCTCGCCCTTGGCGACGCCGATCATCGCTACCGATTCCAGCCCGATTTCGCCGAGGGTCTCTCGCGCGGCGCCGACCTGCCCCTTGCCGCCGTCAATCAGGATCAGGTCCGGGCACACGCCCTCCCCCGCCGCAACCTTGCCGTAGCGACGCTCGAGCACCTGCCGCATTGCGGCATAGTCATCGCCGGGGGTGATGCCGGTGATGTTGTAGCGACGATACTCGGACTTCTTCATCGCCCCGCGCTCGCACACGACGCATGACGCCACCGTGGCCTCGCCCATGGTGTGGCTGATGTCGAAACACTCGATCCGGCCCGGCGCTTCCGGCAGGTCGAGCGACTCCCGCAAGGCCTCGAGCCGGCTTTCGATGCGACCGGTGTCGCGCAAGCGTGCCTGGACTGCAATCCGCGCATTGCCTTCGGCCATCTCGAGCCAGGCCTTTTCGGTGGCGTGGCGGGCGCCGATCACGGCACAAGGCTTGTCGCTGACCTCGGCGAGCAGCGCCTTGACCGGCGCCACCGGCAGGTTGACCAGCAGCCGCGCCGGCATCGGGTGGTCGCGATAGTGTTGCTCGACGAAGGCCAGCAGGGCGTCCAGCGCGCCGAGTCCGGCGGCGGTGCTCGGAAACTGCGGTCGATCGCCGAGGTGACGACCACCCCGCACCATGGCGATGTTCACACACACAAGGCCCGCATCCTCGACCGCGACGACGATGTCCACATCCTCGTCCTTGCGGCTGTCGACAAACTGGCGGTGCAGCACCGCCTGCAACACCCGTACCTGATCGCGACATGCCGCCGCCTCTTCGAAGGCGAGCCGTTCCGCGGCCTGGTTCATTCGAGTGGTGATGTCGTCGATGACTTCGCTTGCCCGCCCGTCTAGAAAGCGCGCGGCCAGCCGAACGTCCTGAGCGTAGTCATCCTCGGTGATCAGGTTGACACAAGGGGCGGTGCAGCGCTTGATCTGGTGCAGCAGACAGGGCCGCGAACGGTTCTGGAACACCGAGTTCTCGCAGGTACGCAGGCGGAAGGTCTTCTGCAGCAGGTGGATGCTCTCGCGCACCGCGCCCGCATTCGGGAATGGACCGAAATAGCGCGCGCCACGAGCAAAGGCGCCGCGGTGGTAAGCGAGGCGCGGGAAGGTGTCACCGGTGAGACAGATGTACGGATAGGACTTGTCGTCGCGGAACAGGATGTTGTAGCGCGGCGAGAGCTGCTTGATCAGATTGTTCTCGAGGATCAGCGCCTCAGCCTCTGAGCGCGTGGGCGTGACATCAACGCGCAGGATCTGCGAGACCATCATCGCGATGCGCGGACTGGGCTGGGTGCGCTGGAAGTAGTTCGACACCCGGCGTTTCAGATTCTTGGCCTTGCCGACGTACAGCACCTTCTCATCGGCGCCGATCATTCGGTAAACGCCGGGCTTTTCCGGGACGGTCTTGAGAAAAGCCTTGGCGTCGAAATCGGACCGTGGTTGCTTGCGCCCCTCGCCCTGCACTTCCTCGCTCATGCCATCGGCTCCGCGAGCTGCCGCACGGCCTCCCGAGCGCTACGATACGGTTCGCTGAGCTCGAGCGCGAACGGGTCGGCAAACCTCGGTCGCGGTCGCAATCCGGCGATTCGTGCGCGGGTGGCGTCGCTCACGACCGGCGCCCAGCGGTCCAGTAGATCCGAGGCGAGATCCGGCCGGTTGCAGACCAGCACCATGTCGCAGCCGGCTTCGAAGGCCGAGCGAGCGCGGGCAACGATGTCACCGGCAACCGTCGCACCCTCCATGGTGAGGTCATCACTGAAAATCACGCCATCGAAGCCCAGCCGCGCACGCAAGACCTCCTGCAACCAGAAGGACGAAAAACCCGCCGGGCGCGGATCGATATTCTCGTAGATCACATGCGCCGGCATCACGCCCGAGAGCCGGCGCAAGAGACGATGTCGGTAGGGCTGGATGTCCGCATCCCAGACAGTGTCGAAATCACGCTGGTCCACCGGAATTTCATGGTGAGAGTCGGCCTCGACAAAACCATGCCCCGGAAAATGCTTGCCGACGCTGCCCATGCCTGCCTCCTGCATGCCGGCACACAATGCGCCGGCAAGCGAGGTGACGACCTGCGGGTCGCGATGAAAGGAACGATCGCCAACGACCCGGCTGCAGCCATAGTCGAGATCGAGTACCGGCGCGAAGCTCAGATCGACGCCATGGGCGATGAGCTCTGCTGCCAACACGAACCCGGTGCTGCGCGCAGCGTCGAGCGCGGCGACATGGTCACCCTCCCAGAGTCGGCCCAACACCGCCATGGCCGGGAGCTGCGTGAAGCCGTCTGTGCGGAAACGCTGCACCCGGCCGCCCTCGTGATCGACCGCAATCAGCAGGGCGGGCTTGCGTAGCGCCCGAATTTCGCTGGTCAACTCGATGAGTGTTTCAGAATCGGTGAAATTGCGCGCGAAAAGAATCACGCCGCCGACGAGGGGGTCGAGCAGGCGCTCACGCTCCGCATCGGTAAGGCGGGTGCCGGCGACATCGAGCATCACCGGTCCGAGCGGCAGTGCGCGCGCACTCATACTGGCCCTCCCTCCGTCGCTGTGCGTTCGATGAGCGCGAACGCAACCACGTATTCCGCTTCGTCGGACAGGCTCAGGTGGGCCGAAAGCCCGCGCTCGGCAAGATAGTCCGCGAGGCGGTCGTCGTAGCTGAAGACCGGTTTGCCCAGGGCGTCATGATCGACGCCGATCGCATGCAGGGTGGCCGGCACTGCGACACCAGTGCCGAGCGCCTTACCGAAGGCCTCCTTGGCCGCGAAGCGCTTGGCGAGAAAGCGCGCGGCATCGGCACTCTGCTGGAACTCAACGCGCTCACGCTCGGCAAGAATACGCGCCGCAAAGCGCTCGCCATGACGTTGCAGCGACGCATCCATGCGTGCGATACGCACGATATCGGTCCCGATGCCAAAGATCACGCCAGCCCGGCTCCACCCGCAGCGGCTTCGCACATCAGGCGCTTCATCTTGCGCACTGCCTCACGAATGCCGACAAACATCGCACGGCTGACGATGGCATGACCGATGTGCAACTCGCGCACACCCGCAAGGCGTGCGACCGGCTGGACGTTGTAATAGTTGAGTGCGTGCCCGGCATTGAAACGCATGCCCAATCCACGGATAGCCTCGCCCGCGCGGCGAATCCTGTCCAGCTCGGAGAGCACCGCAGGGCTCTCGGCATCGCGACCGCAGGTGTGAAACGCATGGGCATAGGGTCCAGTGTGAATCTCGCACACCCGCGCGCCGATGCGTGAAGCCGCCTCGACCTGAACAACATCAGGATCGATAAACACGCTGGTCATGATGCCAGCATCGGCAAGCCGGCCGATCACCTCGGCCAGCCAGGCCTCTTGAGACACGATGTCGAGCCCGCCCTCAGTGGTGACCTCCAACCGCCCCTCAGGCACCAGCATCGCCATTTCCGGCCTGGTACGGCAAGCGATCTGCACCATCTCGTCGGTCGCAGCCATCTCGAGGTTGAGCTTGACCTGGGTGAGTTCGCGCAAGCGGCGCACGTCGTCGTCACCGATGTGGCGCCGATCTTCGCGCAAGTGGATGGTGATGCCGTCGGCACCGCCGAGGTGAGCCTCGACTGCTGCCCAGACGGGATCCGGCTCCCAGGTACGGCGAGCCTGACGTAGCGTGGCGACATGGTCGATATTGACACCGAGTTCGATCACAGCAGCTGTAACTCCGTGAATACCCGGCGCGACTGGAGACTCTGTCCGCCGAGATAATGATTGATCAGCGCGCGCAACAAGCTCTTGCTTTGCGCCAGTGTTTCCGGACGCTCGAGGACGCCCGCAGCCATGTCGAGCAAGGTCTGGCCGCTGATGATTTGGCAGTCCGGATCGACGCTGCCGATGTCCGCCCCAAGGGCGATCGGGCCTTCCTCGATTATATAGAGGTAGCGCCGCGCAGGATCGACCGGCTCCCCACTGCGGGCATCATGATCCAACAGCACACCGTAGCCCAGCTCACGAAGCAAGGCCAACTCAAAGCGTCTCAGCAGGACGCCCTGGCTTTGGCCGCCCGCAAGCTGACAAAGCGCTTCCGAGTAGGCCTCGAACAACCCGGGGTGCGGATCCTCTCGTGCAGAGAGCTTCACCAGCAGCTCGTTGAGGTAGTAGCCGCACAAAAGGGCGCGCCCGGTCAGCAGTGGCTGACCGCCCTGCCACTCGGCACGCACCAGGGTTTTGACTTCGCCGCCTCCAGACCAATCAACCAGCAGTGGCTGGAAAGCCATGAGCACCCCGCGCAATGCCGACATCGGCCGCCGTGCGCCCTTGGCGACCATCGCAACCCGGCCGTAGTCACGCGAGAAGACTTCGACGATCAGACTCGTTTCACGCCAGGGATGGCTGTGAAGAACAAACGACGGTTGCTGATCGACTCGCTGCTTGTGACTCACCGACGCGATCCATTGGGAGCGAGCGAGGGCTCACTCGTAGCCGAGACTCTTGAGCGCGCGCTCGTCGTCGGCCCAGCCGTGCTTCACCTTGACCCAGACTTCCAGATACACCTTTCCGCCGAACAGCTTTTCCAGTTCGACCCGGGCATCGGACGAGATTCGTTTGAGTTGCTCACCTTTCTTGCCGATGACGATGCCCTTGTGGCTGTCGCGATCGACGATCACGGCGGCAAAGATGCGCCGCAGATTGCCCTCGGTCTCGAACTTTTCGATCTCCACCGCGATGCCGTATGGCAACTCATCGCCAAGCAGGCGGAAGAGTTTCTCCCGCAGGAATTCAGCCGCTAGAAAGCGTTCGCTGCGATCGGTGATGTCGTCCTCACCGAAAATCGGCTCGCCCTCGGGCAACAATGGACGAGCGACGCCGAGCAAAGCCTCGGCATTGGTACCCTTCTCGGCGCTGAGGGGCACGATCTCGACGAACGGGAAGGCTTCGCTGAGTTCCGAAATGAAGGGCAGCAAAACCCGTTTATCGGTGAGGCGGTCAATCTTGTTGATGACAAGCACGACCTTTCCGTCACGCGGTAGCACTTCGAGCACCTTGCGATCGTCGTCGCCAAAGCGGCCGGCCTCGACGACAAAAAAGACGACATCGACATCGGCCAGCGCCTGCGTGACGCTGCGGTTCATCGCCCTGTTCAGCGCATTGCGGTGACGCATCTGGAAGCCCGGCGTGTCGACGAAGATGAACTGCGCCCGCTGCTCGGTCAGCACCCCTGTCACACGATGCCGCGTGGTCTGGGCTTTGCGCGAGACAATGCTGATCTTTTGCCCGATCAGACGATTGAGCAAGGTTGACTTGCCGACATTGGGCCGGCCGACGATCGCAACGAAGCCGGTTCGGAAGGCGTCGTCACTTGGCGGGGTGGCGGTCTCTGGATTCACGATTTCTTCAGTTGTGCTAATGCGGCTTCGGCCGACTGCTGCTCCGCGGCGCGACGGCTGGCACCACGTCCAACCTCGCGCAATCCGACGGCGTCCACCACGCAGGCCACCTCGAACTCCTGGGCATGGGCCTCGCCATGAACATTCATTGTCTGATAGGACGGTAGAGGCAGTTTGCGTGCCTGAAGCCATTCCTGAAGCGCAGTCTTGGCGTCCTTGAAGGCAGCAGCGGGATTGATTTCGTCGACCAAGGGCGCGTAGAGCCTGTCGATGACCCCTTTGGCTGAGTCAAAGCCACCGTCAAGATTGACTGCGGCGAAAAGCGCCTCGAGCGCATCGGCGAGAATCGACGGACGGCGAAAGCCCCCGCTCTTCATCTCGCCCTCGCCAAGGCGCAAGTACGCGCCAAGGTCAAGCTCGGTCGCGACCCGGTGCAAACCCTCCTGGCGGACCAGGGATGCACGAAGGCGAGAAAGCTCGCCTTCCTTGAGATCCGGAAAGCGCTCGAACAGGCGCATGGCGACGACGCAATTCAGGATGCTGTCGCCAAGAAACTCAAGGCGCTCGTTATTCGGCTGCCCAAAACTTCGATGGGTCAGCGCCTGCAGAAGGACAGCGCTGTCGGAAAACCGATACCCAATCCGAGCCTGCAGTTTGGTAATGTCCGATGTCACTACCTGCCCAAGGTCGTCGCGTGAAAATCGAACAGCAGGTAGACGTTGCCGGCTATTGGCACCCGACGTTCGTATTCGGCTTCAATGACAACGACACCACCCTGCTTGTAGATATCAAGGTCACGACCGGTGATTGTCTCGACTCGATCGATGTATGCGCGCTGATCGAAACTGCGTCGCAGATCGGCCATCGTCGCGCCCTGATTGCCTTCGTCCGCTACCGTCTTGATGATGCGCTGCACCGCCATGTACTCGGTGACCGCAGGCACCGAGCGAAACGCCAGCAATAGCGCGAACGCCAGCAAACCGCCAACGATCAGCAGACCCAGCAGGCTCACCCCTCGCTGGCGATTCCGCAAAACAATGCCCTCTTTCAATGGAAACTCCCTATGCGTTTCATGTCATTGAAGTTGAACCAGATGAAGAAGGCTCTGCCAACGATGTTCTCGTCCGGCACGAAGCCCCACACCCGGCTGTCACTACTCGCGTCACGGTTGTCGCCCATGACGTAATAATGACCATCGGGCACGACGCAGCTGACGCCGGACGTAGTATAGGTGCAGTTCTCCCGATATGGGAAATCCAGTACATGCGAAATGAACGGCGGCACGTCGCGCTCGATCAACACCGCATGCGCTCGCTCGCCGAGCCGTTCGCTGAACTGCGGCGAGTAGTACAGGCGATCCGGATGGAGGTAATCCTCCTCTCGCACCAGCTCGATCAGTTCACCGTTGATGCGCAAGCGTTTGTCATGATAGTCGATCCGGTCTCCGGGCAGACCGACCACCCGCTTGATGTAATCGAGGCTCGGATCGGCGGGATAACGGAACACCATCACATCACCCCGCTGCGGGTCGGCAATAGCGATGACCTTCTTGTTGATCACCGGCAGGCGAATGCCGTACGACCACTTTTGCACCAGGATGAAATCGCCAACCAGCAGTGTGGGAATCATTGACCCGGACGGGATGCGGAACGGTTCGACCACGAAGGAGCGCAGACCGAAGACGATCAGGATGACCGGAAAAAAGCTCGAGCCATACTCCACCCACCACGGCGACGGCGCGTTGGCCGGGCGTCGCTTGCGGGCATGGAAACGGTCGAAGAACCACAACACGCCGGTAATCACCAGCAATATGAAAAGAATGAGTGCGAAGTTCACTGGTGCTCCGTCAGTTCTTCGGCGTCGCGCGGGTGAGACCCGAACGCATGAGGGTGGTCGCCTGCGTCACTTGCTTTCGTCAGTGCGCAGCACTGCAAGAAAAGCCTCCTGCGGAATCTCGACGTTCCCGACCTGCTTCATCCGCTTCTTGCCTTCCTTCTGCTTTTCCAGAAGCTTGCGCTTGCGGGAGATGTCGCCACCGTAGCACTTGGCAAGCACGTTCTTGCGCAAGGCCTTGATGGTCTCGCGGGCGATTATGTGCGAGCCGATAGCGGCCTGGACCGGCACATCGAACATCTGCCGCGGAATCAGGCCACGCAGCTTCGCGGCGAGCTCCCGGCCACGATACTGTGCGCTGGCGCGATGAACGATGACCGACAAGGCGTCCACCTTCTCGCCACCGACCATCAGATCGAGCTTGACCAGATCCGCGAGGCGATACTCCTTGAACTCGTAGTCTAGCGACGCGTAGCCGCGCGAGACGGATTTCAACCGATCAAAGAAGTCCATGACCACTTCGTTCATCGGCATGTCGTACACCAGCTGAACCTGGCGACCGAGGTAGCGCATATCCACCTGCATGCCACGCTTCTGATTACAGAGCGTGATCACTGGCCCGACGTAATCCTGCGGCAGGAAGATCGTAGCAGTGATGATCGGCTCGCGAATCTCGGCAACCTTGGACAGGTCGGGAAGCTTGGCAGGGTTTTCGATGCGCAGCGTTTCACCGCTGTTCATCAACACTTCGTACACCACCGTCGGCGCGGTGGTGATGAGATCCATGTCGAACTGACGTTCCAGGCGCTCCTGCACGATGTCCATGTGCAACATGCCGAGGAACCCGCAACGGAATCCGAAACCCAGCGCCTGTGACACCTCGGGTTCGAACTGCAGCGATGCATCGTTGAGCTTGAGCTTCTCGAGAGACTCACGGAGCTGGTCGTACTCGCTGGATTCCACTGGATACAGCCCGGCGAAAACCTGCGGCTTGATCTCTCGGAAGCCCGGCAAAGGCTCGCCAGCCGGCCGGTTGGCGAGGGTGACGGTGTCACCCACCTTGGCGGCCTGCAACTCCTTGATACCGGCGATGACGAAGCCCACCTCACCGGCAGACAGTTGTTCGCGGGCGACCGAACGCGGGGTAAACACGCCCACCTCGTCGCAGGGATACTGCGCGCCGGTCGACATCAGCAGAATGCGGTCCTTTGGTTTGAGAACGCCATCGACCACCCGGATCAGGATGACCACGCCGACATAGTTGTCGAACCAGGAATCAATGATCAGCGCTTTCAACGGGGCATCCGGGTCGCCCTTTGGGGGTGGCACCTTCGCGACCACCAGCTCGAGCACTTCATCGATGCCGATGCCGGTCTTGGCCGAGCACAGGACCGCCTCCGAAGCGTCTACACCGATCACGTCCTCGATCTCGGCACGCGCGCTTTCCGGGTCGGCAGCAGGCAGATCGATCTTGTTCAGGACCGGAATGACTTCTACGTTCTGCTCGATGGCGGTATAGCAGTTGGCCACCGTCTGCGCCTCGACTCCTTGAGACGCATCGACCACCAGCAACGCGCCTTCGCACGCGGACAGTGATCGGCTGACCTCATAGGAAAAGTCGACGTGGCCAGGGGTGTCGATCAGGTTCAGGTTGTAGACCTGCCCGTCGCGCGCCTTGTAGTGCAGTGCCGCGGTCTGCGCCTTGATGGTGATGCCGCGCTCGCGTTCCAGATCCATGGAATCGAGCACCTGCTCTTCCATTTCGCGGTCTGACAATGCGCCACAGGCCTGAATGAGTCGATCGGCGAGCGTGGACTTGCCGTGATCGATGTGGGCGATGATCGAGAAGTTTCGAATATGTTGCATGAGACAACAAAAAAGGGTGCCTCGCGACACCCGGATTGGACGGTCGGTTTTGCTAAGACCCGGATTTTAGCGGAAAACGGCGACAATAAGCACGAACCGCAGCGACATCGAGGCGGTAGTGGCACAACTCCTGGTCTCCCGCGAGCAATACCGGTACCAGCAAACCCCAACGCGCCTCGAGTGCCTCGTCCTCATCCACGTCCAGCACCTCGATCTCGCAGCCGAACTCATCGGCGATTGGCTGGAGGCGTTCGACCATGTGGTCGCACAGATGGCACCACCGCCGACCAAGAACGGTAAAGACGCGCTCGCTCACTCGCCAGCCTTGATGCTGATGAACAAGGTACCGGATCCGCGCGCGACGAGCATGGTGATCACCTCCCCGTCTTCGAGCGCGGCAACCCTGCTCTCAAATGCATCGACTTCACGCAGTGGCGTCTGTCGACCGTCCGCCACCAGCGCGAGCAGCCGGTCTCCGGCAACCAGATCGGCGCGCGCGGCAGCCCCAACGGCTTCGCGCACGATGAGCCCGGGCGCGCCACCCTCGTCTCCCGCCGGCAACTCCACGATGAGACCCAGACGGTTCGGCGCAACCGGTGCAGGCTTCTCACGGACGCTGACTGCGCGGGGTGAATCGTCCCATTCGCCCAGCGTGATTCGAATCGACTCTTTCCGGCCTTCGCGCACCACGACCATATCCACTGCGCTACCAGGGCTGGCTGCAGCGACGATGCGTGGCAACTCGCTCGAACTCAGCACCTCGCGACCGTTAAACAGCACAATCACGTCGCCCACCTCGACACCGGCCAGGGCCGCCGGCCCACCGGGTTCGATGCCTCCGACGAGCGCACCCTCAGGACGCTCAAGGCCGAAGCTCTCTGCGAGGGGACGCGTCACCTCCTGCACCGCAACGCCGATGCGTCCGCGACGAACCCGCCCGTCCTCGCGCAACTGCGCTTGCACCGACATCGCAACATCGATCGGGATCGCGAACGACAAACCCATGAAGCCACCAGTCTGGCTGTAGATCTGCGAGTTGATACCGACGACTTCGCCGCGCAGGTTGAAAAGCGGCCCGCCCGAGTTGCCGGGGTTGATCGCGACGTCAGTCTGGATGAACGGCACGAAGTTCTCGTCCGGTAGCGCCCTGCCCTTGGCACTGACGATGCCGGCGGTCACCGACTGGTCAAAGCCGAACGGCGAACCGATCGCGACGACCCACTCGCCGACCTTGAGGGCTTCGGGATTGCCGATGACCACGGTGGGCAAATCACGGGCCTCGATGCGCAGTACCGCCACATCGCTGCGGGCATCGGTGCCAACAACAGTCGCATGAAACTCCCTGCGGTCGGCAAGCCGCACGATGACCTCGTCCGCGCCATCCACGACATGCGTATTGGTGAGAATGAATCCGTCTTCGCTGACGATGAAGCCGGAGCCGCGAGAACGCTCGCCCGGCGCATCGCCGCGCGGCCCACCGGGAAAGTTGGGAACGAAGCGCCTGAAGAGCTCGTACATCGGGTCGTTCTCGTCGATGCCAGGCAGTGTCGGCAGCGCGCGCGAAGCGGACTGCGAGGCGCTGATGTTCACTACCGCGGGCGCCTGACGTTCCACCAGTTCGGTGAAGTCGGGCAATGAACTCGCCGCTCCGACGGCTGGCAGCAACACGACCACCGCAAGGACAAACAGCTTGCGCAATCCGCTCACACGCACTTCTCCACCGTCTGGGGGCACAATTGCCGGTCGCGCACGATCTCCATCGCGAGCGTACCCCGCCAGCGACGACTCCGATGAAGCAGCCGATTGAAGCCGATCGCGATCAGGATTCCCAGGCTGCCACCGAACAGTGCAAACAAGTCTTCTCGCCCCTGCGATGCAATGAGGTGACCCAAAGCCGCGCCCGCTACCAGCAGACAGGCACCGAGACCGTAGCTTCCTAGGGCACCTAGCAGGGGGGCACCGTCCTTCATGCGGATCAGGACGGGCTCGCCCGGTTGAAGCCCCGAATCATCCGGCAGGCTGAAGACCTCGGTGGGCGGCTTGATCGAATACGCCAGCTTGACCGAGCGGCATCCGCCAGGTTCGTCACAACGGCCGCAGCCATCCTGCCGATCATCGACTTTGAACCAGGCCCGCCCGGGTTCGACCCTGACCACCGTGGCACGGGCCTCGATCATCGAGTGGGTTCCAACCCCGCGCCGAGCCGTTCCAGGGCTGCCAGGGGCACTTCGCCGAGTACGGTTATCAGGGAGTCTCCGGCCATCCGTTTGAAGATATTGATCGGGCCGGTCGACAACGGCCCCAGACCACCGTCGACTCGCTCTACATCCACCGGTTCGATGAACACCGACACAGCTGCCAGCCCGTCGCTGAAGACCATATGAAGGATTTCTCCGCGGTCTCGCCCAAGAGGGCGTTTGACGACAGATTTCAGACTGTAGCCGGGCAGGCTCGCTGTGAGCGCCCACCCTGCATCGGCAACCGGGAGCTGGTTGCCTTGCGCATCGATAATGCGCCAGTCATCGCCTTGCTGGAAACGCGGCTGGAGCGCCTGGGCGTCGATTCTTCCGCCGATCGACACGTCGGTAAACGCAAACTGCTCGACGACACGACCATTCTCGTCAACGAGACGGGCCTTGAGCAGCAAGCCGGAATTTACCTCGGCCCACAGCTCGTGACCGTACCTCAGTTCGTCGCGCGGCTCGAGC
>NZ_WTVM01000108.1 GCF_012910885.1 Azoarcus taiwanensis
CACCTCCCCCTGCAGGACCACGAACGCCAGCGCTGCGAAGTCTGGACGCGCGTCATGGGCTACCACCGCCCGGTGTCCGAGTTCAACGCCGGCAAGCAGGGCGAGCACGCCGAGCGGTGCCACTTCATCGAACCCGATGGCGGACGCACGGCCCATGCCTGAGTCACGGCTGGCGGTGGGTGGCCTGGTGCCGTTCACCACCATCGACTTTCCCGGCCGGCTCGCCGCCGTCGTGTTCTGCCAGGGCTGCCCGTGGCGCTGCACCTACTGCCACAATCCGCATCTCCTGCCGCCGCACGACGGCGACCGGTCGTGGGCGGACGTGATCGCCTGGTTGGCGACGCGTCGCGGCCTGCTCGACGGCGTCGTGTTCAGCGGCGGCGAGCCGCTGCTGCAGCGCGGTCTGGCCGCCGCGCTCACCGAGGTTCGCGCCCTGGGCTTCGCCACCGGGCTGCACACCGCCGGCATCTACCCGGAGCGGTTCGCCGCCGTGCTGCCGCTGCTCGACTGGGTCGGCTTCGACGTCAAGGCTCCGTTCGGCGACTACGCCCGCGTTGTCGGCTGTGACGGCGGCGGTCCGGCCCGCAATGCGCTGCGGCTGCTGCTCGCTTCCGGGGTTGCCCACCAGGTCCGCTGCACTGTCCCGCCTGAAATGGATGCCGAAACGCTGGCGCGGCTACGCACCGAACTGCGGGACATGGGTGTGGCTGCCCTGGAGATCCAGGCATGTCGTCCATTGGATAGTCTGGCCCGCGTCGGATGAAGGGTGTTGCATCCTCAACGAACCGACTTCGGCGTGCGCCCGAAATACCGTGCAAATGCCGCGCTGAAATTTGCGGGATGCTGGTAACCGACCGCGTAGGCGGCCTGTGCCACCCGCGATCCTGACTCAAGTAGCATCCACGCGCGCCGCATGCGCAACTCCAGCAGGAATCGATGGGGTGGGGCGCCGAACAGTTCGCGAAAACCCTGTTTGAACTTGCACTCGTTCATGCCCACGGTGGTGCTGAGATACGCAATCGTCAATGCACGGTCCATGTGGCTTCGCATCAGGTCGCGGGCGCGCTGGAGCTTGTCGATGTCGTCGGCGCCGAGATGCGTGGGTGACGGCGCGGCGGACGCGCCGGTCGGCATGAGCGGGCGCAGATACTCGGCCGCCAGGGTCAGCGCGGCGATGTGCCGATCCAGCGGCGTCGCTTCGGAGGCGAGCAGGGGGCGCAGCAAGGCGCGACACCAGGGCGGCGTCGCGTGCTCGCCGAGGATGCGCACGCCCGTGCGGCTGGCTAGGCGGGCCACACTTGCCTCTCCGAGGTAGCGCGACAGCACCGTTCCGGTGAGCACCAGGCGCAGTTGGCGTACCGCTCCTTCCGCATTGAAACGCCGCTCGCCGCGACTCTCGTTGAAAGCGGTGAGGGTCGTGTGCCCGGCCCGGAAGCGCAGGCGGGTTCCTTCCCGCGCCACGAAGCCGGACTCACCCGCCAGACCCAGGGTGATGACCAGTGTCGGACTGCTGCCCGTCTGGACGGTCTCTTCGGCCAGTTCGCGCGTGGGGCGGTAGTGCGAGTGCACCACGGTCAGCCCATCGTCGAGCGCGGTGCGCTCGATCCAGCAATCGCCGAAGCGGTCGGGCAACGCCACGTGCGTTGCGCCCGCCCCCGGGACGGCGGGCCCGGCCGCACCCGTCGCGCGTACGAAATCCGTCATGGCGCCACGCCTCGCTCCCGTTTGCATACAAAACCCTCCCGAACGCAATCGATTCTATATGAGAACGGTTCGCATTGACGAATACCATGCGGTCCACATGAACTCGAGGAGGACAAGCGATGCCCACGATTTCCAGCCGCGCGGCCGGGTTGCTGGCGCTGATTGGCGCGGCCCTGCCGGCCGCGGCGCAGCAGGAGCAAGTACAGGAGCTGCCCGCCGTCACGGTCACGGCGAACAAGCAATCCCAGGCGCTGGAGCGCGTTCCCGCCAGCGTCTCGGCCTTCGACGGCGAAGACCTGCAAGCCGCCGGCATCGACAGCCTCGAAGGCGTGGCGCGGATGACGCCCGGCTTCACCTTCCAGGCGTCGGGGCAGTCGGGCCTGCAGCCGCCGGTGATGCGCGGCCTGACGGCAAACATCATGGGCTTCTCGTCATCGGTCGCGCTGGTGGTCGACGGCGTGCCGACCCTGCGCGGGCAGGGCTTCGACGACAACCTGCTGGGCATCGAGCGGGTGGAGGTGCTGCGTGGGCCGCAGTCCACGCTGTACGGGCGCAACGCCGAGGCCGGCGTGGTCAGCGTCGTCACGCGCCAGCCGGGGAACGATCCCTACGCCGTCGTTTCGGCCGAGCTCGGCAGCCGCGACAAGCGTGCGTTGCGCTTCGATGCGAGCCACGCGCTGGTGAAGGACACCCTCTACCTCGGGGTGGCCGGCGAGTTGTTCCGCCAGGACGGCTTCGTCGACAACGCCTTCAAGGGCGGCAAGGAGGACGACCGCGAACGCCGCAATGGCCGCCTGGCGCTGCGCTGGACGCCCGGCGAGCGCACCGATGCCACGCTGCGCTATGCCCAACGGGAGTATCGCGACGCGGGCTCGCTGTGGGGGTCGGTCAGCGCGCCGCGCGCCACGGTGCGCTCCGGCACCGACAGTTGGAACGACTCGACCGCGCGCACCGTGTCGCTCGACATCGCGCACGAACTGGCGCCCGACCTGAACCTGCGCTCGATCACCGCCAACAACGAATTCACCGACCGCATCAAGCAGGACATCGACTTCATGCCGGCGGACCTGCTGCACGTGAGCCGCGACCACCACTTCCGCACCTTGTCGCAGGAATTCCGCCTGGAGGGCAGGGTGGGCCCGGCGCAGTGGCTGGCGGGATTCTACGCGGACCGCGACGATCATGACCTGAGTTTCGGGCAGAAGATTCCGCTGGGTTCGACAACGACCTCGGCCACGCAAAAGGGCCACTCGGCGGCGCTGTTCACCCACTGGATCGCCCCGCTGGCGGATCGCTGGACGGTCACGGCGGGCGCTCGCATCGAGCGCAACGAGGTGCGCTTCGCCCTGGCCGGGGAGCGCGAACAGTCGCGCGCATGGACCCGCTTCTCGCCCAAGGTGGCGCTGCAGTACCAATGGCGGCAGGACGCACAGGTCTATGCCAGCGTCGCCGACGGTTTTCGTGCCGGCGGTTTCAATGCCTTCGCGCCCGAGGCCTACCGGCGCTACCAGCCGGAACGGGTGCGCTCCTTCGAGCTTGGCGTCAAGGGGCGGCTTCTGGCGCGGCGCCTGCGCTACGGCGTCGCCGCCTACGTCATGGACGTGCGCGACATGCAGGTCCAGCAGATCGGCCTGCCCGGCCAGATGCTCCTCACCAACGCCGCGTCGGCGCGTCCGGTCGGTATCGATGCCGAGCTGCAGTACCTGCTCGGTTCGGGCTGGCAGCTCCAGGCCGCGCTGGGGCTGAATCGCACCCGTTTCCGCGAGTTCCGGGATGGCGCCAATGATTTCAAGGGCAAGCACAACCCGCTCGCACCGGATATCACCGGCCACCTCGGGGTGCGCTACGACGCCCCGCAAGGCTGGTATGCCCAGGCCCATCTGAGTGGCGCGAGCAAGGTCTATCTCGACGCCGCCAACACCTATGGGCGGGCGGGCTACGGCGTCGTCAACCTGCTGGCGGGCTACACCTTCGGGCGCACCGAGCTGTCCGCCTACGTCCATAACGCCACGAACAAGCAGTACGACACCGTCGGATTCCTCAACGGCGTGGCCACCATCTACAGCCCGCCGCGCGAGCTGGGCGTGCGGCTGACCTGGCGCATGTAAACGGAGCAATGCACATGAGTCCTGAACAAATGCACCCTCTACAACGCTACTGGGCGCTGGCGGCCGCGCCCATCCAGGCCGAGGCACTGAGCGCAGCCCTGGCGCTGGGCATCTTCGAGCCCCTGGCCGAGCCCCGAACGCCCGACGAGCTCGCCGCCCAGCTCGACCTGGATTCCCGGAACACCGCCCACCTGCTCGAGCTGCTGTGGGGCATGGGTCTGCTGGAGCGATCCGCACGCCTCGCCGTGGACCACATCGGGGGATCGGTGACCGTGTACGGCCTCGCGGAAGTCGGACGCGCTTACTTCCTGGCCGTGTCTCCCACTTGGTCCGGCGACGCCTGGCGCTACCGTGAGGCCCGGCTCAGGCAGGCCGCAGGACTGTTGCGCGATCAGGTACGGCAGGGGGCGCAGGCCGAAGGCGGGCAGGCCCTCGAACGCATGGCCGAGCAGTGGGCCGCCGCCGCGCGCGGGCAACTGGCCCAGGACCAGCATGCGGCCACCGTGCCGGCCGCGTTGGAGATCGTGTCGCGCCTGCCGGAGTTCGCGGCGGCGACGAACCTGCTCGACCTGGGCGGAGGCCCTGGCTGGGTGGCGATCGAACTGGCGCGGCGACAGGGCGGGCTTTCCGGCGTGGTCTTCGATTTCCCCGAAGCCGTGACCGTCGCGGCCGAGAACATCGCCGCCGCAGGCCTCGCAGACCGGCTCTCCGTGCTCGGCGGCGACGTGGCGGTCGACGCGATCGGCAGTGTTGGCGGCAGCGACTACGACCTCATCTGGTGTTCCTCGGTGCTGCACTTCGTGCCGGATACCGAGGCGGTCCTGCGCAAGATCCTGGCCGCGCTGCGGCCGGGCGGCGCACTGATCTGCGCGCACGCCGAGATCTGCGACGAGCCGGCCGCAGCGGCCGAGGTGTTGCAGTATTACCTCCCCATGCTGATGCAGGGGCGCCATGTCGGCCACCGGGGTGACATGGCGGCGGTACTGCGGCGCATCGGTTTCTGCCGCATCGAGACCTTTGCCTCCGCCCTGTTTCCGATGGCGCCGCTGCAGGTCGTCGTCGCCCGGAAGGTCGCATGAGCACGAACCTCTCCCGCCTGCGCGCGCGCCATGTGCTGTTCGGCTGGATCAACTTCGCGCTGACGGCGCCGGCCATCTATCTCTGGCTGGGGCTGCCGCTCGTCATGCGGCAGCAGGGCTGGTCGGGCGCGGAGATCGGGCTCTTCCAGCTGGCCGGCCTGCCGGCTGTGTTCAAGCTCTTCCTGGCCTTGCCAATCGAACGCTGGCGGGCGGGACGCCGTCCCTACCGGCGCTGGGCGTGGCTGACCGGCGGCGGCTACCTCCTGGCCCTGCTGTCCCTGGCCGCGCTGGGGGCGGATGCCCACAAAGGCATCCTCTTCGCGCTGACGCTGCTGGCCGCCCTGTGCGCCACCTGGGCGGACATCCCGGTCAATGCGCTGGCGATCAAGCTGTTTCCCGCCGAGGAGCGCCCCCGCGCCGGCGGGGTGCGCTCGGCCGCCACGTTCGCGGGCGCGATCGTCGGCGGTGGCGCGATGCTGCTGTTGCAGCAGGCGCTTGGCTGGGCGGCGCCCTTCCTGCTACTGGGTGCCTGCCTGCTCGTGGCCTTGGGGCTGCTCGGATGCATCCAGGAGGATGGCGGCGTCGCCGGCTCCCACCGCTCGACGCCGCTCGCCGTGTGGCTCGGCTTCTTCCGACAGGCGGGGGCGGGGATCTGGACGGTGGTGCTGCTCGGCTACTTCCCCTTCGTCGCCGCCGCGTGGGTCTATCTCAAGCCGCTGCTGCTCGATCGCGGCTTTCCGGCCAGCGAGGTCGCCTGGATCGCCGGTGTCGGCGGCGGCGCCCTCGGGGCGCTGGCGAGTTTCGCCGCCGGACATGTGCCGCGCGCGCTCATCCTCCGGGTACTGCCGCTCTCCGCTGGCGCCAACGCCCTTGCGCTTGCGCTGCTGGCCGCCGCGGCTGGGTACGGGACGCCCGCCGGGCTGGTGGCCGCCGCCGCATTTCTCGCGGTCGCCATGGGCGTGGCTTCCGCACTCGCCTTCGCGCTGATGATGGAGTTCGCGCGTGATGGCTGGCGGGCCGCCGACTACGGCCTGCAGGCCAGCCTGTTTACGCTCGGCCGGATCGCTGTCGCGCCGCCGGCTGGCCTGCTGCTCGACCGCCTCGGCTACCCCGGCATGCTGGCCGCGCTCGCCGCTGCGTCGCTGGCGGTTGCGCTGCTGATAGCGGCTCGTCGACGACTCGGTTTATCCCTTGTAGGAGTATCGCCATGAACCTGAACAGCAAGCTTGTCGTCCTGATCCTGTCGTCGTTCCTCAGCCTGACAGCTCGGGCCGAAGTCCGCCCCGACGGCGAGGCCTGCGCGCGCATCGAACCGACGCCCGCGCAGTATTCCCTGATCCATCCCTTCCATCTGCCGCATGTGCTGGGCTTCATCAAGGACAACGGCGATGACTTTCGCATCGAAGGCGGCCAACAGCAGGCCATTGACCAACTCATCACCGACGTGCGCGGCCCGACCAAGTCCCGCCAGGCCGAGGCCGGCAGGCTGGAACGGGAGATCGCGGTTGCTGCTTTCGACGGAGTCGACAGCCGCGCCTTGGCGGAACCCCTCGGTCGCCTGCAACAGGTCAAGCGGGAGATCGCCGAGATTCACGTCGACTTCGTGAATCGCCTGCGCGGCATCTTGACGCCGGAGCAATACGCCCTTCTGAGAGAGCTGGCGGACCGCTGACGCGGTCGCGGGGCATCAGCACCCGACAGTGGTGGTGCGACCGCCGGCTGGCCTGCTGCGCCGAGACGTCGAGGCCTCGGAACAACGCGAGGAGCTCATCGTTCGAGTGTACCTGGCATGCCTTGCAAGACGACGACCCTGCACGGGCCTGAGTACAGGCCCGTGCAGGGTGATGCCGGCTACAGCAGGCCAGCCTCCGCGAACGAGTAGGGCTCGCCCTTGCCGATGATGAAGTGGTCCAGGACCCGGATGTCGATGAGTTCCAGCGCCGCCTTGAGGCGCGAGGTGATCGCGCGGTCGGCCATGCTGGGCTCGATGCAGCCGGAGGGATGCTGGTGGGCCAGGATGACGGCCGCGGCATTGGCTGCCAGGGCGCGCTGCACGACCACCCGGGGGTACACGGCGGTCTGGTCGATCGTGCCGTGGAACAGCGGTTCGTAGGACAACACCCGGTGGCGCGTATCGAGGAAGATGACGGCGAAGACCTCGTTGGGCTCTCCCGTCAGCTTCAGGCGAAGATAGTCGCGCACCTCGGCTGGGCTGCCGAGTACGGCGCTCTCGCCGAAGATGCGACGCTCGAGCAGGGCGATGGCCTGACGGATGATCCAGTCGTCGCCTTGCCTGGTGGGATGGATGATCGACTCGATGCACGAGTCTTCGACGGCATGAACAGTGCGCATGGCAACCTCCAATGGATGAGATCGGAGGCGCCGCTCCCCGGTGGAGGACGAATCCTCCGAGGGATGGCAGCAGGGATGAGGGTGGGCATCCGCCACCGGCAAGGTGGCTGTTCGGCAAGGGATGCGGTGCGAACGGGTGGGATCAACACGGCCGGGGCCGCGCCGTAGCCTTGAAGATCGTGGCTACCTGGGCATGTCGCCGCTTGCTGCGGCAGGCATTTCGGTGGATTCGGGCAAGGTGGTGCCTTCGGCTTCGCCGGAGGCGATCAGGTCCTGCGGCGGCAGGGTCGATGCGGACGGCGTGATGCCGCGCGCCCGGTCGATCTGTTCGGCCACCATGAAGGCCGCCTCCAGTTCGCCGATGCCGTGCCGGCGCATGAGCTGGTAGCGCTCCGCCTTCTCCTCGGGCTCCGTCTGCGCGAGCGCCAGGTACAGGCTCGGCGGTACGGCGCGGAACAGCACCTCCATCGACTTCGAGAGGATCACGCCCTCGCTGAACTTGCCCGCCTCCTTGCGGGCCGACAGCATCAGCGCCTTCTGTGCCGGCGACAGCTCACGAAAGCGCGCGATCTTCTCCACCTCGTCGGGCGGCATCGACAGGCAGATCCACCATTCGATCATGTTGAGCATCGGCTCGGCCGCCTTGGGCAGGTCGTCGATATTCTGCGTCGCGAGCCAGTACCAGGCGCCCAGCTTGCGCCACATTTTGGTGATCTTGACCACGTAGGGCGCGAGCAGCGGATTCCTGGTGATGATGTGACCTTCGTCGGTGACGTTGATGATCGGGCGGCCCAGGAACTGGTCACGCTCGGCGAGGTTGTTGACGGTGTTGATCAGCGAGACGTACGCGATCGAGAGCTGGGCGTTGTAGCCTTCGCGTGCGAAGGTCGCCAGGTCCACGATGGTGATGTCGGCCTCGGGCCAGGGCGTGCCGGGCCGGTCGAACATCTCGCCGTCGGCGCCCTGGCAGAATATCTCCATCGCGTCGGCCATCTCCAGCAATCGTCCGCGCCTGGCTTCCGGCAGGTTCGGATCGTGCCCGCGATCGCGCAGCGCATCGCGCACGTCGCGGGTCAGCACCGTGCGCTTCTGGCCCCCTTCGCCATGGCAGCGCTGCGCGGCCTCGAGGATGCACTGGCGGATCAGGCTGCGGTCGGCGCGCGTCATGCGCGCTTCCTCCTTGTCCTCGCCGCCGGTGATCATCAGCCGCGCGGTGATCTCCAGCTCGCCCAGCACGTCGCGCTGATCGTCGCCCCCGGCCGCGCCGGCCTCGGTGAGGTCCTCGTCGAGCGCGTCGGCATCCAGTGTCTGCACCTGGCCCGGCGTATCGACCAGGCGCCAGGCATCGGCGAACGGCGCCAGGCTGACGCCCGCACCCGGGGCGAGCCTCACGCGGTGAACGGACAGACCCAGCCGCCCGGCGAAGTCGCCGAACAGGCCGAAGCTGTTGCCGGCCTCGACGATGAAGAGGCGCGGCCGATAGATCGCCGTGACCTGGTTGAGGATGTTGTTGAGCGTGGCCGACTTGCCCGATCCGGTAGGGCCGAACAGGAACAGGTGGGCGTTCATCTGCCGGTCGAGCCGGTTCAGCGGGTCGAAGGTGATCGTGCCGCCGCCCCGGTTGAAGAAGGTGATGCCAGGGTGGCCCGTGCCCTGGCTGCGCCCCCACACCGGCGCGAGGTTCGCCGCGTGCTGCGCGAACATGAGCTGGGTGTACCACTGGCGCCTGTCGGCGGCCGGGTCGAACACGCAGGGCAGCCAGCGCAGGTAGGTGTTCAGTGGCGCCACCTCGTCTTCCTCGCGCACCGGCTGCAGGCCGGCGTTGAGCAGGACATTGGCGAGCTGCAGGCCGCGGGCATCGAGCTGCGCCCGATCGCGCCCGCGCAGGTAGAAGGCAAGCGCCCCCCGGTAGAGCTTGTGCGCGCTTCCGATCAGGCCGCGCGCCTGCTGCACGTCCTGGCGGGCCTGTTCCGAGGCCAGCGTCTCGCCGACGGCCTTGCGGGCCAGGTGGTTGAGATGGGCCTCCAGCACGTCCTGAGGCGTTGCGACCAGCGTCAGGCACATCACCGTGTCCTCGGGCAACTGGTCAAACAGCGCGTTCATCGCATCGCCCCCCTTGCGGGTTTCGCCGGTCAGATGCCCGGTGGTGGGCGGCGTGCGCAGGCGGTCCACGACGATGACCCGGTGTGGCATGCCGTCGAAGAACCACAGGCCATGGGCCACGTCCGAGCGTGGCTGGCCGAAGAACAGGCGCTGGGCGAAATCGGTGCCACTGGCCAGCTCGATCTCGCCCTCGTCCAGTTCCTCGGGGTAGCGCGTCAGCGCGTAGAAGCGCTCGCGATCCTCGGGCGCCTTTCCAAGCATGCTCGGATCGGGGTTGAACCAGCGCAGCAGCCAGTCGTGGATGCCGGCCGCGCCCATGCGCAGGGCCTTCACGCCGGCATTGGCCAGGCCGCCGACGAGGCGATCGCAGATCGTCGTCAATGCCTGCTCGGGGGACTGTCCGTGCCGCACCGATGCAGCATCTGGGGTGCGCCGGTAGACCAACATGCGGATGCGCCGGGTCTGGCCGCGCCAGGGGAGGCGGGTGACCGCGGTGTCCTCGAACAGGCCGCCCGGCTTGGCGATTGCGCGCAGGTGGTGGGACATCGAGCGCAGGTAGAACTCGCTGAACACGCTGCCCCGCGCGCGAGGATGCAGGTAGCTCGTCAGCGCGCGCAGGTAGTGGTCGCAGTCGGTCTCGTCCTGCGCGTAGAACTGGATCACCCAGGGGTTCTCGTCCAGTTCATTGAAGGAATCCTGCAGCGCATTCTCCAGGGCATCACGCGCCTGCCACAGCCAGGCCAGCTCGCGCCCTTCGGTGCCGATCGGCAGCAGTTCGAAGAACGCCGCCACCGACTGGCTGTCCTCGAGCAGCATGCATTTCGAGTCGGGCAGGTACTCGACCCAGGGCAGCAGGTCGGCGAAGGAGGGCGCGACGCCATAGAGCGCCAGGGCGTCCGCTTCGGTGGCCGGCTTGCGATCGATAGTGCTACCAGGCTCGGGAATACCGTGGCCGGCCAACGCCGATACGTGGTGCTGCCATGCGTCGTCGGGCGAAGTGGCAGGAAGAGCAGGCCTTCCGACAACCCGCCTCAGCCAGCTCAGACGCGTGCGCATCGGATTTCCCTGTGGAATCCTCCAGGGGCAACATTTGCTCCGAAGAGAACAGGCATGGCGTCAGGTTTCATGGATGGGACCCATACAGTCGACGAGTGTCACGAGTGTCCCGCCGCTGCGGCCTGCGCCCTATCGCCAAAGCGATTCGCGCCTTGCCCGTTTTGAGGCTATACCATCCCGCCGTTTGTGCAGCGTGCGCCTCGTCCTTGTGGCACATCACCAGTACGTCCCCGGCGTCGGCGCCGGCCAGGTAGCGGGCGCGTCGACGATGACGACCTCTTGATCGGGGCGTCCGGGGCGGCGGCGTAGGCTGACCTGCTTGTACTGCGGGTCAGCTTCGTTCAGTTGCACATATCAGAGTGGACCGTTCATACAGGGTAACGAAGAGAGGACAAGGGAAGTGATTGGTGAGAAGAACAACAAACTCGATGCTGCCACGCTTGGCAAGATCGTTTTCGCCCGATTCCTGTCGTTACCTCTCAAGACGTATGACCGCTGCGTCGCGAAAACTGAATCATCGACCCCATTTCAGGCACTCCGTCCCTGTGCGGAGCCATCGGTGCTTGACCGGGCCATCCTGCGCGAAGGCTCATCTGAACATCGACCTGCATCGGCAGGCGTGCTCGGTGAGGTGCGCTTATCGGCGGGCCGCCCGGAATTCGTTTATCACCGTCCCGGTTTCGTCCGCGAGTACCGGTTCGATGAGGCTGCTATCAAGCGGCTGCGACAGGCACATGCGCTGTCCCCTGAGATGATGTCCACGCTCCACCGGCTCCGCCTCATCAACAGCCGTAACCGGCTGACTCACGCCCTGGTCCGGACGCTACTCGATGTACAGGCCGATTACCTCATGTCGGGCGACCCATTGGCATTGGTCGCACTACCGCAGGCTCGCATGGCGCAGATTCTCGCAGAGCGCGCCGACCTTCCCATGGTCGCCGACGCCGGCCGTCTGTCCCGCCTCATTCGGGGCCTATCCTTCAAAACGGAAGATGGGAAGCCGCAGCCATTGAACACGCTGTTTCCCAGCGAGCGGCAGCTCCATTGCCACCGCATCGACGTTCTGATCAAAAGGGAACAATCGCTACTCCTGGAAGGACGGATCGAACATCCCTTACCGGACGAGGCCATCGCGGAGGCTCTTGCGCAGCAATACGGAAGCTCCCTGTCCAGGCGATCAGTGGCGGCCATTCGACATCATCTGGCCATTCCGGACTGGCGCCGCCGGGCCACGCGCGAAGATTATCTGGCAGCGACCGAGGGATTCTCCCCCTTGCTGCTGATGACGCAGCAATCGGTGATCGGATCGATCCCGTCCCATCCGGGCGTCTATGAAATCCGCTCACCGGCATTCCGCGAGAACACATGTCCTATCGAGGGGGGCCTTTCGGCAGAGCGAGCGCAGGTTGTCTACATCGGCTCGACACAAGACTTGCGCAAGCGCCTGGCCGATCATTTGCGGGGCAACAATGGTAATGTACTATTGTCCAGTTTTCTGGTAACAGGCGCGGCGAAGGTCAGATATCGCGCGGTAAACGCAGACTGGCGTCTACTGGAGCGGCGGTTGTACAACGCTTTCTGCGAGACCTTTGGCGTACCCCCGCTGTGCAATCGGATGAGTCCATGAAGAATAACAATCAGAATCGTGAGATGGCAGAAACCTTGCGCAAGCAAGCAAGCAAGCAAGCTTGACGGCCGCTTTGTCTCGTCTGAATGGGGCGCGGTGAGGGCCGGAACGATGAAACCGGTTGTCGAGGCTGTCGCTTCCATGATGAGCGCCCTGGGCTTGCAGAACGACGCGGCCATCATGCGGCGTCAGGCCTTCCTCGGGTTTTCGGAGGCGGACCGCAGCCACCTCCAGGAATTGCACCGAGCGCTTGCGGGGCTCGGGCCGGAGTTCGTCGAGCGCGTCCATGACCACATGTTGCGTTTCCCGGAAACGCGCCGCTTTGTCCCCGATGCCACGACGCTGGAGTGCCTGAAACAGACCCAGGCCGACTACTTCGACACGCTCACCGCCGGAGAGTACGGCCCCGACTACGTTCGCGACCGGCTACGCGTAGGCATCGCCCATCAACGCATCGGCCTGGAAGCCCAGTGGTATCTCGGCGCCTACGCGAAATACCTCGTCGATCTCATGCCCGAGATCTGGCTGCGGCTGGGAGAGAACTCCGAGCGCTTCATCGCCGCCCTGCAGGCCCTGCTCAAGGTGGTGTTGCTGGACATGGGGCTCGCCATCGACACCTATATCCACGCCGACCGGCGCGCGATCTCGGCTCTCAAGGAATACGCGGAATTAGTGTTCGCCGCCATCCCGGACGGGCTGGTGGTACTGACCTCCGATTTTACCGTCCTCTCGGCGAACCGGACGTTTCTGCGGCGGTTCGGCCTCGATGAAGACGACGCGCACGGGCGGTGCCTGCTTTCCATCGTCGCCGCCGACGGGTTGGAGGCCAAGCTCCGTGAAGTGCGCGACTCCGGCCAGGTCGTGCGCGATCTGCTGCTCGGAATGGGGCTGACCGGTGAATCCTCGCGCATGCCGGTGCGCGTGACCCTCACTGGCATTCGCCTTGCGGAAGAAGAAGAAGAAGAAGAAGAAGAAGAAGCTCGCCTGCTGGTTATCGTGGAGGACATGACCGAGCAGGCCCGCCTGCAGCAGGCGCTCAAGGAAAGTGAAGCGACCTTGCTTCATGCTCAGGAGGTCGCCCATATCGGCAGTTGGCGGCTGGATTTCGGCACCGGTGCGCTTGACTGGTCGCCCGAAGTGTTCCGCATTTTTGGCGTCCCACGGGGTACCGCGATCAGTTATGAAACCTTCCTCGCCTGCATCCACCCGGACGACCGCGAAATGGTGGATGCCGCCTGGCAGGCAGCACTCAGGGGCGCACCTTACCATCTGCAGCACCGCATCGACACCCAGGGTGAGACGCGCTGGGTCGAGGAGCGGGCTGCGGTCGAGTTCGATTCAAACCGCCAGCCGGTAAAGGCTGTAGGCACCGTCCAGGACATCACCGAACGCAAGGCTGCCGATGCGCGCATCGAGAACCTGGCCTTCTACGATACTTTGACCGGGCTGCCCAACCGCGCCCTGTTCATGGA
>NZ_WTVM01000109.1 GCF_012910885.1 Azoarcus taiwanensis
ACCATCGGTTACGGACTGCCGGACTTCGCAGAGGAACTCAACTACGGAGTCGATCTATCAACCATCTGAGGGTGGTATCAGATTGATGGGGTGAAGGTGCCCCATCAACCATTAAATCCGTATACCCGTGTTTTTCAATACGCGCAAACAGGCGTACTCGCATGTCGGCCTGTATGTCGGCGACGGACAATTTCTCCATGCCCCTTCCAGCGGTGGTCAGGTGCGCCTCGAGGACATGAACGGACGATACTGGGTCGCCCGCTACAACGGCGCCCGTCGTCTGATCGACAACGAAAGCAATAGCTGAACACAGCAACCATCGAAGCTGTGCTTGACTCCATCAAGACATCGATGCGCGCAGCCGCTTCCTGCGCCAATGTTCGGCCGGCCCGTGCCGCTCGGCCCACGATGGATGCGTTTGGCTGATCGGTTTGAATCAGCGGCGCTTCGACGCCCGGAACCGGCCGGATAGCGCAATCAACTGAAGCCACAGATCTGCAGGCACCAACGGTGAAGACACTTCAGTGACGTCGCCCCCGCTTTCGCACCAGTTCGACCGGCTTCACCCCGTTGACGGCGCAAGCATCACACCGGGCTGAGTCGAAACGCTTACCCAATGCCTGTTGCAGCGCACACACCGATCTGCGACAGCAGACGACCGTCACCTGCTCGCGTTGCGCAGCTTCGCGAAAGCGCTGCATCACGTTGTGGCCAAGGAAATCGGTGAACAGAATCACGACGTCAGTTCCCGCCGGCAACGGTGCGGACCGTCTTTGATGCGTACTGTCTCGGCCACTGACGTGGCCGGCGATGCGAATTCCGAACTGATTCAACACCTCCGGAATGTTGCCAAGCCGGTCGGCACCGACGACTAACGCGTTCATGCGAGACTCCTTTTTGCGAATCGTTCGCATTAGCGTGCAGTAAAACAAAACTGTTTGCAAGTAGGAATTGTTCTCGTTATTATTTCTCCACTTTCAACCCACCTAAAAGGTGTCTGCATCATGAAGAAGAACGTCGTTGCCCTCTCGATCGCTGCGATGCTCGTCGCGGTTTCAGGCCAGGCCATCAGCGCCGATCAGGAGCTCAACATCTACTCGGCGCGGCACTACCAGACCGACGATGCCCTGTACAGCGAGTTCACCGCGCAGACCGGTATCAAGGTGAACCGAATCGAAGCGCGTGACGACGAGCTGCTCGAGCGCCTGCGCAACGAAGGCACCAACAGTCCGGCCGACGTCTTCATCGCGGTCGACGCCGCCCGCCTGACCGCAGCGGGCGAGCTTGATCTCTTCGCCCCGATCGATTCTGAAACACTGGCCGCACGCATCCCCGAACACCTGCGTACCGACACCTGGATCGCCTTCTCGCAGCGTGCCCGCGTTATTGTTTACAACCCCGAACTGGTCGACGGCGCGCTGGTTCAGACCTACGAGGCTCTCGCCGACCCGGCCCTGCGTGGCAAGGTGTGCACCCGCTCGGGCAGCCATCCCTATAACCTGTCGCTCGGCGCCGCGTTGATGAATCAAATCGGCGCTGAAGCCACTGAGGAGTGGGCAAAGGGCATTGTCGCCAACTTCGCGCGTCCCCCGCGCGGCGGCGACACGGATCAGATCCGTGGGGTTGCAGCAGGCGAATGCGGTGTGGCCATTGCCAACAGCTACTATTTCGTCCGTCTGATGAACTCCGACAAGCCAGAAGACCAGCAGGTCATCGAAGCCGTACGCTACGTCTGGCCCAACCAGGAAACCTGGGGTACGCACGTCAACGTCTCCGGTGCCGGCATGCTGAAGAATGCGCCCAACAAGGAAGCGGCCAAGAAATTCCTTGAATATCTCGCCTCGGATCAGGCGCAGATCTACTTTGCCGACGGCAACAACGAATGGCCGGCCGTGCCGGGTGTGAAAGCAGACAACCCCGCGCTTGAAAGCCTCGGCGAGTTCAAGGCCGACACTACTCCGCTGCAACAGCTTTCAGCCAACATCGCCGAAGCCCAGCGCATCTACGACCGCGCTGGTTATCGCTGATACCGCTATCGCGCCAGCCGAAGCCGCCTACGGGCGGCTTTTTTGATGGATTGCAGGAATCTGTCGGAAAGCGCGTCGTCGGCAACAGACGGCTTTCGATCAGCTCACCATGCCGTCACGGGTTAGCGGTGCCGCTTCGGGGGTTACGGTGGCTGCACGTGCCCTGCCCGCCCCACGAGTCTTCACAATCTGGCGCGAGAGAATGAACATCGGAACCAGTCCGACGGCGACGATCGTCAGCGCTGCAGTCGATGCTTCGGCAAGTCGCTCGTCGGCAGCCAGTGTGTGGGCCTGCGTTGCAAGCGTGTCGAAATTGAATGGCCGCATCACCAGGGTGGCCGGCAACTCTTTCATGACGTCGACGAAGACAAGCAAGCCCGCGGTGAGCAGACTGCCGCGCAGCAAGGGAATGTGCACCCGCCGAAGGGTGGCGAACTTGCCATGTCCGAGACTGCGTGACGCATCGTCCATGCTCGGCGTAATCTTGCCAAGTCTCGAATCCACCGTATGCAGCGCGATGGCCAGAAAGCGGGTCAGGTAGGCGTAAACCAGCGCGGCAATACCACCGGTCAGCACGAGACCCGGATTGACACCAAAAACGCTTTCCCAACCCGATGCGATGAAGTGGTCCAGCCGGGTAACCGGTATCAAGACCCCGACCGCAATCACCGAACCGGGCACCGCATAGCCAAGACCGACGATCCGGTTGGCGGCCGCCGGCACCGGCGATCGCGCCAGCCGCGACGCGTAGGCAAGCAGTACCGCGATGCCGACTGCGAGCACCGCACTCACGGCGGCCAGCAGAAAGCTGTTTCGCGCCAGCGTAAGAAAGCGCGGACCGAACTGCGCATCACCTTCGATGAGGGCCATGTGCAGCAACAAACCGCCCGGCAGCAGGAAACCCAGAAGCAAAGGCATGAAGCAGGCAAAGCTCGCCAGCCACGCACGCGCGCCGACCAGTTCGATTCGCGCCGGCGGGCCCGCCTGTCTGGAGGTATTGTTGAAGCGTGCGCGCCCTCTGCTGAGATGCTCCAGCACCAGCACCAGAATCACGAACCCAAGAAGCAGTGCCGCCAATTGCGCTGCAGCGGTGCGGTCACCCAACGAGAACCAGGCGCGATAAATGCCTGTGGTGAAGGTCTGCACCCCGAAGTAGGCCACCGTGCCGTAGTCCGCGAGCGTTTCCATCAGTGCCAGCGCAGTGCCGGCAACCAGCGCAGGACGCGCGAGCGGCAGCGACACCTGGAAGAAGCAACGCCACGCCCCCAGGCCCAGCGACCGTCCGGCTTCCAGCATGCCCCCGGCACGCTCGAGAAAAGCGGTGCGGGCCAGCAGGTAGACATACGGATAGAGCACGAAGACGAACATCGCCACCGCGCCGCCCACCGAACGCACGTCCGGAAACCAGTAGTCGCCGGCGCGCCAGCCAAAAGTCTCTCGCAGCCAGGACTGGACCGGTCCCACGAACTGCAGGAAATCCGTGTAGGCATAAGCCATCACATAGGCTGGCACCGCGAGCGGCAGCACCAACGCCCACTCGAAGAAGCGCCGGCCCGGGAAGTCATGCATCGTGGTCAGCCAGGCCGCGGTGATTCCGATGCTGGAAACACCCAGGCCGACGCCGAAACACAGAATGATGGTATTGCGGATGAACTCGGGAAGTACCGTCTGTGCCATGTGAGACCAGGTGTCGGACGTGCCGGCCACAAGCACATTGGAAAAGACCGACAGCACCGGCATGGCGATCAGCACCGCAACAATGAAACCGAACACCGTCAGCGCAGACCAACCGGTGATGAACTTTCGTAGCGTGGCTGAAGCCTTCATCTTGATCCCTGTCTGACCGCACGCTCGAAAATCGACACGTGGTCGCTCCCGGCGCAAGGACACTCAGCGCACCGGCTAATGGAACTGTCTCTTGCCCGTCGCCCGGAAGCGAATTACGGAATTATAATGGATCGCATTCAGGATGATCGGGCGCGAGTCATCCCCGGAAGATGGAGCCGCACGAAAAACATGTCACATCTCGAACTGTTCGATATCGAGCTGGCCTTCGGCGAGCACAGCGTGGTGCATCACCTGTCCCTCTCATTGGAGCAAGGGCGCATCGGCTGCCTGCTCGGCCCTTCCGGTTGCGGCAAAACCACAGTGCTGCGCTGTATTGCTGGGTTCGAACGCGTCAAGAGCGGCCGCATTCTGCTCGATGGAAATCTGGTCAGCAGCAGCGAAACCCATCTCGCGCCCGAGCGCCGGCGCATCGGCATGGTCTTTCAGGACTATGCGCTGTTCCCGCACCTGACCATCGCGGAGAACATCGGTTTCGGACTCCGTGACATTCGCAGCGGCGAACGCAATGGTCGGGTACGCGAACTGCTCGCGCTCGTCGGCCTTCTCGGACAGGGCAACAAATATCCGCACGAGATGTCCGGCGGACAGCAGCAACGTGTCGCCCTTGCTCGCGCGTTGGCCCCACGGCCTCGCCTGTTGCTGCTCGACGAACCCTTCTCCAACCTCGACGTGGAATTGCGGGAAAGACTGTCCCATGAAGTGCGCGACATCATCAAGGCAACCCATACCACTGCGGTGCTGGTCACCCATGACCAGCATGAAGCCTTCGCCGTGGCGGACGAGATCGGCATCATGAACCGCGGTCGAATCCAGCAGTGGGATACGCCCTACAATCTCTACCACCGACCCGCGAATCGCTTCGTCGCCGACTTCATCGGCCAGGGGGTCCTGTTGCCCGCCGACGTGATCAGCGATCACCAGGTGAGGATGGAGCTCGGGACACTCAACAGCGTGATTCCAGTCGAGTGTCGGCTTGGCTGCGGAAACAGTACCCACAGTTGTCCGGTCGAGGTGCTGCTTCGACCGGACGATATCATTCACGACGATGCGAGCTCGATGAAAGCCCGGGTGGTCAAGAAGGCATTCCGGGGCGCCGACATTCTGTACACACTCGAACTCGCGAGCGGCGCGAGGGTGTTGTCGCTCGTGCCCAGCCATCACAACCACGGTCTTGGCGAGATGATCGGCATCCGCCTGGATGTGGACCACGTGGTGACCTTCCACGAGGACTCCGAAGAAGCCGCCCACGCTCAGGCAATCAACGCACTGACCTGTTGATGATCCCGTGGCTCGACAAGCGCCCCGACTTTCCGCCGGTGGAGCGCGCGCTGCGTGAGCCGAACGGCTTGCTCGCCGCGGGCGGTGAGCTTTCGCCATCGTGGTTGCTCGCCGCCTATTCGCAGGGAATCTTCCCCTGGTATTCAGACGGCGAACCGCTTCTGTGGTGGAGCCCAAACCCCAGGTTGGTGCTGATTCCGGGCCATATACGGATCACCCGCAGCCTGCGCAAGGTCTTGCGCAGCGGTCGATATCAGATCCGCTTTGACACCGCTTTTGCAGCGGTGGTCCGGGAGTGTGCGGCGCCACGCGGGACGCAAATCGGCACCTGGATTACAGCCGAAATGCAGGCAGCCTATATCCGCATGCACGAACTCGGCCATGCACACAGTGTCGAAGCTTGGCAAGGCGATCGGCTGATGGGCGGTCTGTACGGCATAGCGCTCGGCCGGGCGTTTTTCGGGGAATCGATGTTCAGCCGTGCGAGCGACGCATCAAAATGCTGCCTGGCGTGCCTTGCGCGATTTCTTGACGCACGCGATTTTGCCGTAATAGATTGCCAGATGACGACATCGCACTTGCTCTCCATGGGGGCGGAAGAGGTGCCGAGGGATGTGTTCGTGTCGGCACTTGAGGGTTTCGTCGCCGGCGGCGCGAAACCCGGCCGGTGGCCCGCGCAGCCCGAAGGCATCACGTTTTGAACGAAGGACTTCGACAATCTGACAACGGTTTGTCGGCGGAGACAGCAACAGGCGAAACAGCACACACACGATGCTGAATGACTATCCCTACGCCCTCATCCAGTTCTATGCCACGGCGCCCTACGCGTGTTCGTACCTGCCCGACCATGTCGCCAGGTCGCAGGTCGCGACCCCGGGTCATCTCATCGACACCCCGATCTACAGTGAGCTGGTACGCAACGGTTTCCGTCGCAGCGGTGTATTCACCTACCGACCCTACTGCGACAACTGCCGGCAATGCGTGCCGGTGCGGCTAGCGACAAACAGTGTCACCCTGGACCGAAGCCAGCGCCGGGCGCTCAACCGGCACAAGAATCTGGTCGCGAGCGAAAGGCCGTTGAGCTTTGACGAAGAGCACTACGCGCTCTATCAGCGCTATCAGGCAAGCCGTCACGCAGGCGGAGGCATGGACCTCGACAATCAGGAGCAGTACTCGCATTTTCTGCTCCAGACCAACGTCGACACCCGTCTCGTCGAGTTTCGCGAACCGAACGGCGTATTGCGGATGGTCTGTGTGATCGATCGACTCACCGACGGACTGTCGAGCGTCTATACGTTCTACGACCCGGATGTGCCCTCCGCGTCGTTCGGCACCTACGGCGTGTTGTGGCAGGTGGAAATCTGCCGGAAGTTTGGTCTGCCCTACCTCTATCTCGGCTACTGGATCCGCGACAGCGCCAAGATGGCCTACAAAGTCCGATTCAAGCCACTTGAGGGTCGAATTGGAGGACAATGGCAGGTTATCGGGCCAGACACGCAGGCCTGAGCGAACTCCTGTCGCATGGTCGGACACCACCAATGTGCCATCCACCATTGCGCGCGCCAAACCTGTCATCTAGCCCGATTCGATCATGCTCTACAGTCTTGTCCGCCCTCTGCTCTTCCTGCTCGATGCTGAAAGCTCTCACGATCTGACGATTTCCGGTCTGGCTTCTGCCGGAAAGCTGCTGCCGCCCAAGCCCGTAATCGAAGCGAATCCAGTGGAGGTCATGGGCCTGCGCTTTCCCAACCGGATCGGCCTCGCCGCAGGTCTGGACAAGAATGGCGAGGCGGTGGACGGCCTGGCACGCATGGGTTTTGGTTTCATAGAGATCGGCACCGTGACACCGCGTGCCCAACCAGGCAATCCCAAACCACGCCTGTTCCGGTTGCCCGCATCACGGGCGATCATCAATCGCATGGGATTCAACAATCACGGCGTCGATGCACTCCTTGCGAACATTCGCAATCGCCGCTTCAACGGTATTCTGGGCATCAATATCGGCAAGAATTTCGACACGCCGATCGACAAGGCCACCGACGACTACCTCGCCTGTCTGGACAAGGTGTACGCCGACGCGAGCTACGTGACGGTCAACATCTCGTCGCCGAACACCGCGAATCTGCGTCAGCTCCAGGGCGTATCCGAACTGGACGAGCTCCTCAGCCGTCTGAAGCATCGTCAACAGTCACTCTGCGACGAACACGGACGCTACGTACCCCTTGTGCTGAAAATCGCGCCCGACCTCGAGGCCGATCAGATCATCGACATCGCGAATGCACTGCGCCGTCATCGGATCGACGGCGTGATCGCGACCAACACCACGATTTCGCGTGACCGTATCGCGGGTGATCCGCTCGCCGATCAGCAGGGCGGGCTGTCGGGCGCCCCCTTGTTCGAAAAATCCACCGAGGTTGTCGCCAGCCTGGTGCGCGCCCTCCAGGGCGAGTTGCCTGTGATCGCGGCCGGCGGCGTCCTCGACGGCAAGGGTGCAAAGGCGAAGCTGGACGCCGGTGCGAGCCTGGTACAGATTTACAGTGGCCTCATCTACCGCGGCCCGGACCTGGTCACAGAATGCATTGCCGAAACCCGTTGACGTCCCGCGGCGTCGAATCCCTCACCCCGTCAGGGTTGAGCGGGGCGACGCCGCGGGGGATAATCGCGAGCTGACCACCAAACCGCATCATGAGCAGCTATATATTCGTCGTCATCGGCGCCGTCCTTGTCAACAACGTCGTGCTGGTTCGCATGCTCGGCCTGTGCCCCTTCATGGGCGTGTCGAAAAAGCTCGAGACGGCGATTGGCATGGGCGCTGCTACGACCTTCGTGCTCACCCTCGGCGCGGGCACCAGCTATCTGATCGACACGTACCTGTTGGGGCCGAACGACCTCACCTACCTGCGCACACTGTCCTTCATCGTCGTCATCGCCGGCATCGTCCAGCTTACCGAACTCGTGGTCGAGAAGACCAGCCCCTTGCTCCACCAGGTACTCGGCATCTACCTGCCGCTGATCACCACGAATTGCGCTGTGCTCGGAGTACCTCTTCTCAACGCAGGCATGAACCACAACCTGCTGGAGTCACTGCTGTTCGGTTTCGGCTGTTCGGTCGGCTTCACGCTGGTGCTGGTGCTGTTTGCCGGTATTCGCGAGCGCCTCGACGGTGCCGATGTCCCTGGCCCCTTCAAGGGCACCGCGATAGCGATGATCACCGCAGGCCTGATGAGTCTCGCCTTCATGGGCTTCGCCGGCCTGGATCGGTTCAACTGACCGGGGAGTCTCGAGAGATGAGCAAGAACACGTCGTCGCCGGCCATGCTCCGTTCAGACCACGGGACTTTCGCATGCTGACCGCCCTTCTGGTGATGGCCGGTATCGCGGTCGTACTCGGCGCAGCGCTCGGCTACGCATCGATCCGTTTCAAGGTCGAGGGCGACCCGCTGGTCGACAAGATCGATGCGATCCTGCCCCAAACGCAATGCGGCCAGTGCGGCTACCCTGGCTGCAAGCCCTATGCGCAGGCAATCGCCAACGGCGAGGCCGACATCAACCAGTGCCCACCTGGCGGCGAAGAGGGCATCCGCCATCTTGCCGACCTGCTTGGCCGCGAGTTCAAGCCGCTTTCCGAAGAGCACGGCATCGAGAAACCCAAATCGGTCGCCTTCATCGACGAGCAAACCTGCATCGGTTGCACTTTGTGTATTCAGGCCTGCCCTGTAGATGCCATCGTCGGCGCTGCAAAACAGATGCATACGGTCGTCGAACCGCTATGCACCGGATGCGAATTGTGTCTGGCGCCCTGCCCTGTCGACTGCATCACGATGGAGCCCGTCGTTGAAACAGTCGAAACATGGAAGTGGAAGTATCCGGTGATCGAAATCAGGCAGACGGCATGATCCGAAAGCTTTTCAAGTTTCACGGCGGCGTGCATCCCGAGCCACACAAGAGCGAGTCCGCCACTGCGGCAATCAGGCCCGCCCCGATGCCGTCCGAACTTGTCGTACCTCTTCGCCAGAGCACGCGGGCAGCGGCACGCTGCATCGTCGAAGTCGGACAGCACGTCCTGAAGGGACAACGCATCGGCGAAGCTGAAGGCAAACTGGGTACCGCCGTGCATGCACCGACCTCCGGCGAGGTGATCGCCATCGGCGACCACCCGATGGCGCATCCTTCCGGGCTCACTGCACCGGCGGTGCATATCCGGCCCGACGGTCTGGACCAGTGGATCGATCTGACTCCGTTCGACTACGACGCCAATGATCGCATCAGCATGCTCGCAAACCTGCGTGATGCAGGTATCGTCGGCATGGGTGGCGCGGCCTTCCCCAGTCATATCAAGCTCGGCACTGGCATCGGCATTGAGACACTGGTGATCAACGGCGCCGAGTGTGAACCGTGGATAACCTGCGACGACCGTCTGATGCGTGAACGGGGCAACGCGGTCATCGACGGCGCAGCCATTCTCGCCGAGGTAATCGGCGCCCGGCGCGTACTTATCGGCATCGAGGACAACAAGCCCGAAGCGGTCGAATCCATGCGCAAGGCCGTTGCCGAAGCTCGCCCCGCGCTGCCCATGGACGTCATCGCGGTACCGTCCCTGTATCCCGCGGGCGGCGAAAAACAGCTCATCCGGGTGCTGACCGGCATCGAGATCCCGCACGGCAAGCTCGGTGGCGAGTTCGGCGTGCAGTGCTTCAACACCGGTACCGCGCATGCGGTTCATCGTGCCGTCAGGTTCGGAGAACCGCTTGTGTCGCGAATCGTGACCCTGACAGGCAACGCCGACACCCCGGGCAATTACGAAGTGCTCGTCGGCACACCCATCCAGCATCTTCTGCCTCTGATGGGACCGCGCCCGGATACCGATCGCTTCCTGCTCGGCGGCCCGATGATGGGTTTCGCTCTTACCGACCTTTCGGTGCCGATCGTAAAGGGGTCAAACTGCATCATTGCGGCATCGCCCACATTGTTTCCGCCACCGCCGGCCGAGTTGCCGTGCATCCGCTGCGGCGAGTGTGCGCGTGCCTGCCCAGCCGAGCTCCAGCCGTTCGAGCTTTACTGGTTCTCGCGCTCGCGCAACTTCGGCAAGGCGCAGGAGTATCACCTTTTCGACTGCATCGAGTGTGGCTGTTGCAGCTACGTCTGTCCGTCACACATCCCGTTGGTCGACTACTACCGTTTCGCCAAGAGCGAAATCTGGGCGCGGGAACGCGAGAGCGCAGCCGCTGATCAGGCACGCGACCGCTTCGAATTCCGCAACTACCGGCAAGAACGCGAAAAAACCGAGAAGGCCGCAAAACTTGCTGCCAAGGCGGCCGAAACCAAGGCAAAGCTCGCCGAAACCGAAGGTGTAGATAACAAAGTGCAGGTAGCGGACGGCTCGGAGGATCCGAAGAAGGCGCTGATCGCCGCCGCCCTTGCCCGCGCGAAGCAGCAGAAAGCCGCGATCAAGCCTGCAAATACCGACAACCTTCCGCCCGAGGCCGAAGCAGAGATCGCCGAGATCGAGGCGCGCCGTCAGAAAGCCCTGGGCGGATCGGAGCCAAAACCGCTCGGAGTGCTGACCACCGACAATAACGGCGGCGAGGACAAACAGTCATGATTCATTCGCCCTACGTGCGCAAACCCGCCAGTGTCCGCGCGGTCATGGGACAGGTGCTGCTAGCGCTGCTGCCGGGGGTTGCGATCTACGCGTGGATCGTCGGCGCGGGTATTCTCGTGAACCTTGCCATCGCGACGGTCGTCGCCCTTGCTGCCGAGGCCTTTGTGCTGCGTTTGCGCAAGCGCCCTCTTGCGCCCGCCCTTGGCGACCTCTCGGCCGTGGTGACCGCATGGCTGGTCGTGCTGTGCTTCCCGCTCATCGTGCCGTGGTGGGTGACGACGATCGGTGTGCTCGTCGCCATCGTCGCCGTCAAGCATCTTTACGGCGGACTGGGACAAAACCCCTTCAATCCCGCGATGGTTGCCTATTGCTGCATTATCATCGCCTACCCGTCGCTGATGGCGCAGTGGCCGCCAGCGGGCGAACTCGATTTCCAGACTCAACTCAACCTGATCATGGGCGGCGCACGGGAAATCGACGCCGTCACCGGCGCGACCGCACTCGACGCCATGCGTACCGGGTTGCGCGTCGGCGAAGCCAACGTTGCCGTCATTCTCGAACAGAACGCCTTCGGCGCCATCGGTGGGCGAGGCTACGAATGGATTCCGCTGGGCTACATTATCGGCGGCCTGTTCCTCCTCGCGCGTGGCATCATCACCTGGCACATGCCGGTCGCCTTCATCTCTGCGCTCGCGGCAATCTCCGGCGCCCTCTGGCTCGTGAACCCCGATCAGTTCGCATCTCCGCTTTTCCATCTTGCCACCGGCGGCGCGATGCTCGCCGCTTTCTTCATCATCACCGATCCGGTCTCGGGTGCGACAACGCCGCTGGGCAAGATCATCTTCGCAGCCGGCATCGGGATACTTGCCTATCTAATCCGCTCCTTCGGGGCCTTCCCCGAAGGCATTGCCTTTGCGGTATTGCTGATGAACATGTGCGTACCGCTGATCGATCTGAAGACCCAGCCAGCGGTATTCGGACAGAAACGGAGTCGCGTACCGTGAGCAAATACACCGCGACCCGGACCTCGCTGCGCACCGCAGGCATCATGCTGCTGTTCGCCATGCTGTTCACCACGCTGATGTCGACCACGTATCGCTTCACCAGACCGGCCATTGAGGCGTCGGAGTTCGCAGAGCGCATGCGGCTGATCAACGAAATCCTCCCGCCCCAGACCTACGACAACGCGCTACTCGAGGACTTCGTCGTGGTCGGTCCCACGCCGGAACTCGGGGTCGACCGCCAGGCCAGAGTGTATCGGGCACGCCTGGGTGACGAACCCGCGGCCCTCATCGTTGAGGCCATCGCGCCGGACGGCTACGCCGGACGCATCCAGCTGGCCGTGGCAGTCAGCCACGAGGGACGGATTTCCGGCGTGCGTGCAACCGCCCACTCTGAGACCCCGGGGCTGGGCGACTACATCGATCCTCGCAAGGACAAGGAACGTGCCCGGCCCTGGATCACTCAGTTCACCGGCGCATCCTTCGACCGCATATCACCACAGCAATGGCGTGTGCGCCGCGATGGCGGCGTCTTCGAATATCGCATAGGCGCCACCATCAGCGCCCGTGCGGTCACCGAAGCGACAGGGCGCGCGCTCGCGTGGACCCTTGAACATCGCGAAACGTTGTTCGAGGCCGAAACCGGCAGCCGATTCACCCGGAGCCAAGACAATGACTAAGCCGCGTGTCAGCGAACTCGCCTACAACGGCCTGTGGAAGCAGAATCCCGGCCTTGTCCAGCTACTTGGCCTGTGTCCGATCCTGGCGATCAGCACCACCATGGTGAATGCGGTCAGCCTCGGACTGGCGACGATTCTTGTCATGGCGGTCGCCAATCTCGGGATCGCCCTGCTGCGCAACTTCATTCCCTACGAAATCCGTATCCCGGTGTTCATCCTTGTGATTGCCTCGCTGGTCACGATCGTCGACCTGAGCTTCAACGCCTGGCTGCACGAGCTTTATCTGGTGCTGGGCATCTTCATCCCGCTGATCGTCACGAACTGCATCGTTCTCGCGCGCGTCGAGGCCTATGCCGCGAAGAACGATCCCTGGTCTTCGACGCTCGACGGCGTGATGATGGGTCTCGGCCTTGTGTGGGTGCTGGCAGTGCTCGGCGGCGTTCGCGAACTGATCGGCAACGGCACCCTCTTGCAGGGCATAGACATGATCTTTCCATCCATGTCTGCCATTCAGGTGTTCGGCGACGACTACCCCGACTTTCTGCTGGCGATTCTGCCCCCAGGCGCCTTCTTCGCACTCGGCTGCCTGATCGCCTTGTTCAACTGGCTCAACAGCCGTGCCAGCGCGAAGTCTCAACGCAAGACGCAACCCGCTGCGGGTGAGGCCTCCGTCGAAATCGAAGCCGCCTCGGCATCGGCGAGATAAGCGCGCCGATGAAGCGCGACGCTATCAGAGCGTTCTTCAGCCGCCTCCGGGACGCCAATCCCGAGCCAACGACGGAACTGGAGTTCGGTTCGCCCTACCAGCTGCTCGTCGCGGTGGTACTGTCGGCCCAGGCCACAGACCGCAGCGTCAATATCGCCACACGCAAGCTCTTCACGTTGGCACCGACACCCGAGGCAATGATCACGCTGGGCGAGGAAGGCGTGGCTGAGTGCATCAAGACCATCGGTCTGTATCGCAACAAGGCCCGCAACACGGTCAGCCTCTCAC
>NZ_WTVM01000010.1 GCF_012910885.1 Azoarcus taiwanensis
TCCTTGCGGCGATTGATCATCTCGCCCTCCCAGACCCTGCCCTGCAGCAACGCCTCCCAGAGAATGTCGTACTGGCTGGCCGCCGTCATGCCGGATCGCCAGAATCCCGCCTTTCGCCCGACCGACTCGTCACGCTCGTAGCCGGTCACCTGAGTGAACTGGCGATTGACATACTCGACAATGCCTTCCCGGTCGGTCACGATCATCGCGCTGGCGCTACGCTCGATGAGGGCCATGAACTTGCGCAACTGGGTCGCGTCGCGTTCGCGCCGTTCGATATCCCCGAGCAAGGTCTTGCGCATATGCTCGAAGGCTCCTCCCAACCGTCCGAGTTCATCATCGCCCATTCGCGGCAGCGCTTGAGACAAGTCGCCATGCGAGATCGTCGCAGCAGCCTTCTCCAAAGTCCGCAGCGGCCGCAGCACGCGGCGGCTCACACTGCGCACTGTGAACCAGAGCATCACCAGAAGCACGGCAAACGCAAGACTGAGCAGGATCAGCGTCCGTTCAGCATGTTTGCGCAGTTGCATGATGTCCTGTGCAAACTGATTGCTGACAGCTAGGGACAGACCGAGCACCGAATCGATACCAACCGTCGCGTCCTGATACCACTGCGCGGCATCCATTGGGTACGGCCGACCTGTATGGACACTTGCATACACACTGGCCCGCAAGTTCTCGTAGCCGGCAAGCAGATCTTGTTCCAGCCGTTTATGCGCCTGTTCCAGCTCGGCACTGGCGGGCAAGTCCTGAATCATGGCCAGCGCGCGCTCGCGCGCCCGCAGCGCGACCACGCGGTAGTCATGCAGTTGCGCCAGTTCGGCTTCACTCAGAGCCTGGTTGCGGGCGATTGCGACTCCAACCATCGCCCGTTCCCGCCCCAGGTATTCGCCCAGGGTGAACAACACGTCCTTGATGATTGGCGCCGAAACCAGCGTGTAGACGTTGCCTCTCAGCGGCAGCATCGCGTGCGTCGCGACATCCTGCAGTTCATCGATGCGCCGATTCATCAGCGCAATCCATTGCTCCGCGTCGAGTCCGTTCCCGACTCCCAGCAACTGCTCATCTACGAGCGCCCGCAAACGCACCATTTCGGCCCGGCTTTGCTGGAGGTCACCCACGCGCTCGAAAAGCGGGTGGTCGATCGACCGATTCCCGAGCTCCCCCAGAAGCTCCCACATCTGCCTGTGGAGCTCGTCGACCAACAGGCGGACCCCGTGCAGTTCGAAGAGCAGCTCAGGATCGGCCTCGGCAGGGTTGCCCAGGATTGCGGCAGTCACCCCGCGCTCGAGTGCCAGCCTCGCGCTGGCCCGCTGAGCGACATCGGTGAGTTGGTTCGCCAGTTGCGTCCACTCCACCGCGCGAAGCTTCGCACGGCTGTCGGCCAGCTGCCAAAAGCCGGCTCCCGCCGAGAGCAACGCAAATGCTCCGATCAGCGCCAACGCCAGACCACGTATGCTTTTCATGCCCGATTCAAACCCGTCAAAACCTACCTCGTTGGCGCCTCGAGCGATCTCCGCCAGGTCATTGCCGACCCGCCCAAGCGATACCGGACTGGATCGTCAAAGTACGAAACCATGACGAATGCTCTCGGAAACCAGAAGAGGGGGCAGGGATTAGGCCCCGTGAAACAACAGGTACTGATAAGTCCGCGGATCTTCGGCGGAGGCGTCGATCAGCACAGGATTATAACTTTGGCCATAAGGCTGGCAGATTACACGACGACATTCAAGCGCTTTACAGTCCGGACCGTGACACCTGTTACGGCATACGCATACCAGCCCGCACGGTTGTCGATCAGATCCGAAAAACCCTGACCGCGCCAAGGGTGCTCGCCGCAAGTGCCTGCAACTGTAGCACCGTCGCATGCGCTTGAGCCGTCGCCGCGGAGTTTTCCTCCGACTTCCGGGCGATACTCTCGACGTTCGCAGCAATCTCGTCGCTCGCGGTACTCTGCTCCTTCAACGCATGCGAGATATCGACGACCGAAGCGACAGCATGCTGAGTACCGTCGGTGATCTCCCGCATCGACCCCCCGGCCTCGCCCGCCAGCCTGACGCCGTGCTCGACCCGACTGACTGCCTGCTCCATGGTCTTCACCGCGGTTTCCGCAGTTGATTGCATGCCGTGGATCATGGTGGCGATGTCGCTGGTCGCCTGCGCAGTGCGTTCAGCAAGCTTTCGCACCTCATCGGCTACGACCGAGAAGCCCCGCCCCTGCTCGCCTGCACGCGCGGCCTCGATTGCGGCGTTCAAGGCCAGCAGGTTGGTCTGGTCGGCCACCTCCTTGATCACCTGCACGACCATCGAGATCTTCCGCGAGTCGTCACCGACCGCCCGGATGGTTTGAGCCGCACTGGAGACCGCATCGGCGATGCCATGCATTTCGGCGACCGTGCGATCGATGACCTCGCAGCCGGCTGCCGCCAGGTTGCCAGCGTCTCCAGTTATCTTCCGCGTCTCCGACGCGCCGTCGGCAACCTGGCTGATGCTCACGGTCATCTGCTCGACCGCGCAGGCCATCTTCGAAGCAGAGTCGCTCTGGTGCGCGGAGCTGGTCGCGATCTGCTCCGACACGACAGCAAGTTGCTCGGCCGCGCTTGAGACGCTTGTTGCGTTCGACGTCAGCTCGCCGATCATCTGTCGAAGGTTCTGCCGCATCGCCTGCAGGGCGGCGAGCAGGCTCTCCGTGTCACCATTGCGGGTCGGAATTTCCCCGGCCAGATCGCCCTTCGCAATCCTTTCGACCGCTGCCCTGGCGTCGTCGGGTTCGCCTCCGAGCGGTCGCGTCACCGCTCGGATGATCCAGATCGACAAGATCCCCGAGAGCAAGACTGCAAGTACAAGGAATGCAATCAGTTGATTACGGGCCGAGACATAGGCTGCACGCGACTCCTCGCCCGTCTGTTCGAGGATGCTGCCCTGCAATCGGATCAGCCGGTCGATCGTCCCCAGCAGCACGTCCAGCGCAGGAACCGTCTCGGTGGCAATCAGGCGCGATGCCTCGTCACGACGGCCGGCTTCCATCAGCCTGGAAACGTTGGAAAACGAGTCGACGTATATCTTGCGCTTCTCCCTGATCTCCGCGAGCAAGGCCTTGCCCTCAGGAACGTAGACCAGCACGTCGAGCCGCTCGAGCAAACGGGTGATCGCCTGCACACGTTCGGTGATTCGGGTCCGGATTGCAGGATGGTCCTGGTCGGGCACATGGAAGAGCAGATACGTATCCCGTGTCTGCGCGTTCATCAGGTCGATGGTGTCGTTGGCCAGCACCGTCTTCTGCCACTCGAGCGCGATGATCCGGTCGATCATCTTGTCGACCGTCGCCAACCGGCTCAGACCGAGTACCACAGCGACAACGAGCAGAACCAGCAGAATCCCGAAACCAAGCGCCAGCCGCTTGGCGATAGTCATTCTTGCGAGCATGTCTCCTCCCTGCAGATACGCGCGACCGTTACCGGCGAAAGCCGGGATGGCGCGTCGATTCATACAAGGCGGGAATTGGGCCTGCGGTGTCGATTAGCCGCGAAGCGGGCGGCAGAATTCGCTCAAGGCCGTGACGGGGATCTCGGTCTGGCCTTTGCAGATCTCGTGCAAGCATTCATGAACAACGCTAAGACGATACTCTTGGAACGGCTTTGGAAACAATATCTTTAGCAGAATATCGTTCCTTTCGGACTCGTTCGGGTTGAACCTGTCCAGGGCAAAGAATCACCCGTTCTGAGGCGACACAACGACAGGCGGTTCGATGGTCATCACAACCTCCACCCCGGCATCCGATTCGCTGAAGCGAAGCGACACACCCGGCACCGGAACCAGCGCCCTGACCAGACCCAAACCGGTACCGACGCCCTTGCCCGAATCGAAATCGAATTCCGGCGCCAGACGACCGGGGTTTCGAATGCGGATAGACCCTCGCGCCTGCTCACGTACAAACGTGACATGAATCTGCTCTTCGGGTGCACCCGAAGAGTGTTTCACCGCATTGGTCAGGAGCTCATTCAGAATCAGCGCAACCGCAACGGTTTCGCTCTCGCGAACAAGCAGGCGGCGCTCACTTGCATCAAGGCCTTCCTGCACGATCGGCACGCCCGTGAGATCGAATACGCTGCTGACGACCGCTGGCAGCAACTCGCACAACAGGATGCTGTGGCCCGAGACCCGTCCATAGAGGCCGTGCACCACGGCGACTGCCTGCACCTGATTGATCGCACTCTCGATTGCCTCATGCGCCAGCGGCCGCCTCGCCGCCTCACGGCGCAGCAGACCGATCACGGTCTGAAGGTTGTTCTTGATGCGGTGATGCACCTCCCGGACAAGTGCTTCGCGCAACCGCCCAGCCTCTTCCAGCCGTTTCGCCTCGGCCTGTTTGCGATCGCTCACCTCTCTGTCCAGGCCGCGATATCCGGCAAAGCGGCCCTCTGCGTCGAAGTACGGCCTGCCGCTCGTCTCGAGCACCACGCGCTGGCCATTCTTGTGCAGGTTGACGTTCTCCAGCGCGACGATCGGATGCAAACCACCGCGATTCACATCCAGCATAGGCCTGAGCCGCTCGGCATCCTCGGGCGCCATGAGATCGAACGGCGTCCGTCCAAGCACTTCCTCGGGCTCGTAGCCGAGCAGATCCCTTACCTGCGGACTGACGAAGGTGTAACGCCAATCGGCATCCACCTCCCACATCCAGTCACGCAAGGTCTCGACCAATTCGAACAGGCGCTGGCGGCTCTCGTGCATCGAGCGCTCCGCACGCATCCGGTCCGCAATCAGGCTGCGCAAATTGCTCTGCATATGGTTCATCGCGGCCAGCAAGCTCGTCTCATCACCATCCCGCAGCCGGATATCGCCTGCCAGGTCGCCGGCGGCTATGCGGTCTACGATTCGCTTGACCTCGGCGGGCTCGCCACCTAGCGGACGAACCACCGCTCGGGTGATCCAGCTCGAAAGCAACAGCGCCGCCAGGACGGCGATGACGAGAAAGCTCGTCAATAGCGCCCGCGCCTGTTTGAACGCCGCAAGCGAGTCCGATCCGGTCTCCGCCAGGATGCTCCCCTTCAACGCGATCAAGGCATCCATCGACTCGAGCACTGCGTTGAGCCGCGGAATGGTTTGCGTGACGATGAGACTTTCGGCGCTCTCGCGCTGACCGCCGTCGAGCAGCTCCGCGACCTGCAAGAACGAGGCCACATAGGCGCTTCGCTGCGAGATGATCTCCTTGAGCAGCGCGCGACTCTGCGGATCGCTCAATTCCGCGTCGAGCTGTTCGAGGATGTCCCGAATCGCAATGATCCGGGCCGAGATCGCCTGGCGAATCGGCCCCGGATCGCCCGGCAGGAAAAGCCGCAAGGTATCCTGCGTCTGCGCATTCATCAGATCAATCGCCCGGTTTGCCAATACCGTGCGCTCCCAGCTTTCAAGCACCACATTCTCGACCTGCGCATTCAGCACCGCAAGCCGGTTCAAACCAAGGGCGACCGCCAGGACGAGCAGAAAAACCATTACGGCAAAGCCGAGTGCAAGCATTCGAGCAATAGTCATTCTGGCTGCCATTCGCGTTATCCGTATCTCGACTCTGAATCGGTTTCTGATCTGGAAATACAGAAATCGGTGGAAGGGTCGGCAGAAGCCGAACCCGCTTCAGGCTGACGCTTCGCAGAGTCTCGATGTCAGCCTGACGGGCACTCCGTCAGGAGCGCGCTGCATCAGTCGCGCAAAACCCGGTTGACGCCCTCGACAGCCGAGATCAGCTCCTCGGCCAGATCGCCGATCTTGCGCCGCTGAGCCCGTGCACGGGAACGAAGAAAATCGAACGCAGCCTGGCGGTCGAGCCCCTTCTTCACCATCAATATTCCAACCGCGGTGCGGGTCTTTTGCTCGACCGACAAGGCCTTTTCCAGATTCCCGGTGGTCGTCCGCAAGCCTTCCACCTCCTGGGCACGCACCATGGACGCTTCAATGAACGGCACGAGCTGCGGCACATCGACTGGCTTCACGAGGTACCCCATCGCCCCCGTCTTCGCGGCTTCCTCGACGATCGCCCCGTCCCCGAACGCCGAAAGAAAGACGAAAGGTGGCCCTCCCGAAGAACGCAGCATGCGTGCGAGTTCGAGACCTGAAATATCGGGGATACGCATGTCGAGCACAGCCAGGTCGAACGTCTCGCGCGCCAGAGCCTCGAGTGCGTCCCTGCCGGATACGGCTGCCGACACCGCATAGCCAGAATCGCGCAAGCCTTCGGCAAGCAGGTTGAGAATGACTCTGTCGTCGTCGACGATCAGCACCCGTTTCATAGATTCGTTCTCGACAGTTGAGCTGTTGTTCATCCCGACAGCTTGTAAACATCACGTTTTTCCGCGATTGAGTCTCGGCGATTTCCATCCGGGATGCAAGGTATTCGTTCTCACGGACCCGTCGCGACAGGCTCGCGCTTGACTGCACCACGCGGGCCATCGAAGATTCAACAGTGGATTACGCAATCCGCGGTCCGAGGCGTTCGGCCCTGCCGGTCCCACCCCCGGCTATTGCCAACGCGACCCGAGTGGCTCCGAGGACTCTTGCACAGATATGGCTGAAGACCAGTGGATGATTCTGGCCGTGCTCGCGGCAACGGTCGCCATGTTCCTGTGGGGTCGATGGCGTCACGACATGGTGGCCGCCGGGGCCTTGCTCGCCTGCGTCCTCGCAGGGCTGATCGCCCCTGCCGAGGCATTCGCCGGCTTCGGCCATCCAGCAGTAATCACCGTGGCCTGTGTGCTGGTACTCAGTCAAGGGCTGCAGAGTTCGGGCGCGGTCGATGCGCTGACACGCGTTGTGCTACCCGCCAATGCGGGCCGACTCGTCACCCTTGCCGCCCTGATGGGCCTGGGCGCTTTTCTGTCCGGGTTCATGAACAACGTCGGCGCAATGGCGCTGCTGATGCCGGTGGCGATCCATGTCTCGCAGCGACTGGACCTGCCCCCCGGACAGGTGCTCATGCCGCTGGCCTTCGGCACCATTCTCGGCGGCATGACCACGCTGATCGGCACCCCGCCCAACCTCATCGTGTCCGGATTTCGCGCCGAAGCCGGCCTGGGCAGCTTCAGGATGTTCGACTTCACGCCTATCGGGCTGGCGGTCGCCCTGGCCGGAGTCGTGTTCGTCGCGCTGGTCGGCTGGCGTCTGGTGCCGGCACGCAAGCAAGCAGGTGTCGAGGGCTTCGAGTCCGGTGCCTACATCACCGAAGTCAGAGTACTCGAGGGCAGCAAGGCCGAGAACATGAGCCTGCGCGAGATCGAAGTCGAGCTGGCTGACGTGGACGCGCAGATCATCGGTATCGTGCAGAGAGAGGTACGGCTGATCGCGGCCAACCCGGGGCGTCGGGTGCACGCCGGCGACATCCTGATGATCGAGGCGGAAGCCGACGCGCTTACCGATGTGCTCTCCATCCTGGGGCTCAAGCTGGAGGAGTCGGTCAAACCGGATGAGTCGGCAGAGCCCGAGGCTGACGATGCGCCAGCAGGAAAAGATGGGCGCAAGGACAAGGCCGAAAAGCCGGCGAAGGATGAAGAAAACGCAGATCAGGACGAGTCCGATACCGACGCGCCGCCGAAGACCGGCGACGTAATGCTAATGGAGCTTGCGGTCTTGCCCGGCTCGCCACTGTCCGGCCGCTCCGCGAGCGACATCCTCCTGCGAACGCGTTACGGGGTGAATCTGCTCGCACTTTCCCGGGAAGGCAGACGGTCGATGAAACGCCTGCGCTCTATTGCGCTCCAGTCCGGAGACCTGCTGCTGATGCAGGGGCCGCCGGAGTCGATCGCCGAGTTCGCGGCAGACAACGGCTGCGTACCGCTTGCCCAGCGTGACTTGCGCATCCCGAACAAGCGCAAGATATGGGAGGCGAGCCTGATCATGCTGTTTGCGATTGGCGGCGCCGCGTTCGGCCTGCTGCCAGCAGCAGTGTCGTTCGCAATCGGCGTTCTCGCTTCGATGGCGCTGCGCACTGTGCCGCCGCGCAAGGTCTATGAGGCAATCGACTGGCCTGTCATCGTGCTGCTCGGCGCGCTCATCCCGGTCGCCGGCGCAATGCAGACCACCGGCACCGCCGACCTCATCGCCCGCTTCCTGATCGAGAACGTTGCCCAGGGTCACGCCATCGTCGGGCTGGTGCTGATTCTCGTGGTCACGATGTTCCTGTCCGACCTGATGAACAACGCCGCCACGGCCGCGGTGATGTGCCCCATCGCGATTGGCACTGCCGCGGCACTGGGCGTAAGCCCCGATTCATTCCTGATGGCGGTGGCGATCGGCGCCTCGTGCGCCTTTCTGACACCAATCGGACATCAGAACAATACCCTGATCCTCGGCCCGGGCGGCTTCCGCTTTGGCGACTACTGGAAGCTTGGGTTACCGCTTGAGCTCATCGTGGTTGCGGTTTCAGTGCCGATGCTGCTGGTCATCTGGCCACTGTGAGCAACCCGCGCCCAGATCGCCAGCGCAGGCAAGCACCCGGCCAGGCAGGGGATGCTGGTGTTTTGCAGCCGTGTTCAATCACAGGAGACGACCATGGAAAAGCCCACCCACACAATGAAGGATCTTTTCGCTCAGCTCGGACTACCCAATGAAGACGGAGACATTGCCGCCTTCATCAAGGCGCATTCGCCCTTGCCCGACGCGGTCAGAATTGCCGATGCGCCGTGCTGGACGACTGCGCAGGCCACCTTTCTTCGCGAAGAACTGGCCGAGGACGCTGACTGGGCCGAACTTGTCGACCAGCTCAGCGCCGCACTTCGGGGCCGGTAGCGACGCATGCCGGAATCACGGCAGGCAGCTTCTCGGCACGTTGGCCAAGACCGCGGTCTGGCCAACGGGTCGTCAGGCGGACGCTGAACGTCGCGGTCGCTCTGTTCAGCCTTGCAATGGTCAAATTCGACAAGTGGGCGGTCTGCAGGACCAATCGAATTGCCCGCTGAGTCCCGCAGCAAGCGGCCTGATTCCGTTGACGACTCAGCGAGATGCAACACAACTCGAACGTTGAAGTTGCACCGTTCTCTTGGGCAATGGGGCCGGACGGCTCAGGGGGAAAAGCGGGTCTCGCTGCGGATGGCGTGCTCGGCAGCGCTTCACGCGGAGTCTGGGATGCGTGGCAATGATGGCGGAGAGGGCGGGATTCGAACCCGCGTGCCAGGTTTCCCTGACCATCCGATTTCGAGTCGGCGCCGTTATGACCACTTCGGTACCTCTCCGGACCCGGCAGCAACCGGGAGCGCGAATTATACGCAGATGATTCGCGCACCACAACGCCAATCGGCGCTCACCTTCATGCGGCGTCGGTCTTGGTCATCCGTGGCAGAAATTCCTCATAGGCGCGGATCGCCTCGGCGGCATACATGAGTGTCGGACCACCGCCCATATAGGCACAGACCTCGAGCGTCTCGACGAGCTGCTCGCGGGTCACGCCGAGCTTGATCAGGGCTTTCACGTGAAAACCGATGCAGGCATCGCAGCGCGAGGAAACACCGATGGCGAGTGCGATCAACTCTTTCTGCAGCGCAGAGAGACTACCCTCCTTCAGTGCGGCGGCGGACATTGCGCCGAAACCGGCCATGGTATCTGGCGCCTCCTTTCGCAAAGTGCCGAGGGCCTTGGATACGTCGGTGGTGATCTGAACGAATGACTTGCCGGACATCTCTAAATCTCAGTAGTTGGTGATTTGCTAAATTACCACCGAAATGCGCAGACTGTCATTGCTTCAGATCAACACCCGCGTCGATCGAACCCCGTTGTGGAGGTAGAAGCTACAATGAACGGGCGCTGTTCGCGGCTTACGGCACTCTTGCACATGACGGAAGCGCCTCCACTACCTGTGGGAGCCGCGTGAGCGGCGAATGGGGCGTGGTGGAGCGCTCGGGGGTTGAACACGCGCAAGGCTTCGCGGCTTACGCCGCTCCTACAGGTGATGAAAGCGCCTTCCACTGCCTGGGGGAGCCGCGTTAGCGGCGAATGGGGCGTGGTGGAGCGCTCGGGGGTTGAACACGCGCAAGGCTTCGCGGCTTACGCCGCTCCTACAGGTGATGGAAGCGCCTTCCGCTGCCTGGGGGAGCCGCGTGAGCGGCGAATGGGACGGGTCAGGCGACCGGTTCGATGACCTCGACACCACCCATCCACGGCACCAGCGCTTCCGGCACCCGCACCGAACCGTCAGCCTGTTGATAGTTCTCCAGCACGGCAACCAGCGTGCGCCCGACTGCGAGGCCTGAGCCGTTGAGTGTGTGTACGAACTCGTTCTTGCCCTGCCCGCTGGCACGCACCCGCGCCTGCATGCGACGGGCCTGGAAATCGCCACAGTTGGAGCAGCTGGAGATCTCACGGTAGGTATTCTGCGCCGGCAGCCAGACTTCAAGATCGTAGGTCTTGGCAGCGGCGAAACCCATGTCGCCGGTGCACAGAACGATCTTGCGATACGGCAGCTCGAGCTTCTGAAGAATCTTCTCGGCGTGACCGACCAGTTCTTCGAGCGCGGACCAGGAATTGTCCGGATGCTCGATGCGCACCAGTTCCACTTTGTCGAACTGGTGCTGGCGAATCATGCCGCGCGTGTCACGACCGTAGCTGCCCGCCTCGGAGCGGAAGCACGGCGTATGTCCGACGAACTTCATCGGCAACGCGTCGGCTGCCAGAAGTTCGCCCCGCACGACGTTGGTGACTGGCACCTCTGATGTCGGGATGAGGAAGAAGCGGCCCTCGTCGCCACGGTGCACGGCAAACAGGTCCTCCTCGAACTTGGGCAACTGCCCGGTGCCGAACATCGAGGCTTCGTTCACCATGTAAGGCACGTAGATTTCGGTGTAGCCATGCTCCCGGGTGTGAACGTCGAGCATGAACTGGGCAAGCGCGCGGTGGAGTCGCGCAACACCGCCACGCATCAGGGCAAAGCGGGAGCCGGAGAGCTTGGCCGCGGTTTCAAAATCCAGGCCGCCGAGTCCCGCACCGAGGTCGACATGGTCACGCACCTCGAAAGCGAAACTGCGAGGCGTGCCCCAGCGCAACACCTCGACATTGCCGCTCTCGTCACGGCCGACGGGCACGGTTTTGTGCGGCAGGTTGGGCAAGCCGGCAAGCAGCGCATTGAGCTCTTCGAGAAGCGCCGCCAATGTTTGCTCGTTGGCCTTGAGTTCGTCACCGATGCCACCGACCTCGGCCAGCACCGCAGACGCATCCTCGCCGCGCGACTTCAGTTGACCGACCTGCTTCGACAAGGCATTACGACGCGCCTGCAGATCCTGAGTGCGGGTTTGCAGGTCCTTGCGCTTCGCTTCCAGAGTCTGAAATGGCGCCGGATCGAAGCGCATGCCACGAGACGCAAGTGCGTCGACGACGACCTGGATGTTGGAGCGAAGCAGCTGGATGTCTAGCATGGTGTATCCGATAAGAGTTTGAGATCAAGAACATGAGCCGGTTTGCGCAGAATCAGTTTGAAACCCGTTACGCAAGTGCACGCAGGCACTAGTTTACCGGGGAGCCGCCCATTGCGTCCAAGCGACTGATTATATTCCTGAAATCAATCGCTTCCGGACTGATGATGCCGACATTTCATTGGCACGGCGCGCGCACGGCTTCTAAGCTTGAAGTGACAAGGTGCGACATTGAATCGCACACACATCGGAGGAGCGCCGGCATGTTGTCAATGAAGGACTGTCTCGACTATTGTGACCTCACAGACGAGGAGATTGAACTCATCGCGGAACACGAGGAGATCCCCGACGTCGCCGCAGCGCAACTGGCCTGCGGACTCGTTCAGACCACCGAGGGCGTGATACTCCTGACCCAGTACATGCAGGAACTGGCCGAACGGGCGGTTATTCGCGGTGACTGCGCGCGTGCCGAACACGTGATGCGGGTGTGGCAGCGCTTCATGGCGGACCATCCCGTCAGCCATTGAGTGCTGTTCATCGACGACGAGCAGCATCCTTGTCCAGTTCACGAAGCTGCACCAGCTTTTCGCGGATCCGGACTTCCATGCCTCGATCGACCGGTCGGTACCAGCCCGGCTCCTCCATCCCCTCGGGGAGATAGGATTCGCCGGCTGCGTACCCGCCCGGTTCGTCTTGAGCGTAGCGATAGGCTTCGCCATAGCCCAACTCCTTCATCAGCCGGGTCGGCGCGTTCCGCAGATGAAGCGGCACCGGTCGTGAGCCATCCTTCGCAATAAAGGCGCGCGCGGCATTGTAGGCCTTGTATACGGCGTTCGATTTCGCTGCACAGGCCATGAACACCACCGCCTCGGCGAGCGCCAGTTCGCCCTCGGGCGACCCCAGACGCTCATAAGCGGCACACGCATTCAGCGCAATCTCGAGCGCACGGGGGTCTGCAAGGCCAATGTCCTCGCTCGCCATCCGAACCAGCCTGCGCCCAAGATAGGCGCCATCCGCCCCGCCATCGAGCATCCGGCAAAACCAGTACAGCGCCGCGTCCGGATGCGAGCCGCGCACTGCCTTATGCAAGGCCGAGATCTGGTCGTAGAAGGCCTCGCCCCCCTTGTCGAAGCGCCGCAGCTTGCTCGCCAGTGCCTCGTCCAGAAACTCGGCCGTAACCGGATCGACCCCGGCGGTGCTTGCCGCCACCTGCACCTGCTCCACAAGGTTCAGCAAACGCCGCGCGTCGCCGTCGGCGAAACCGATCAAGCGTTCGCGTGCAGACTCGTCGAAGCGCAGAGTCGGGCAGGCGACCTCACGTGCGCGCTCAAAGAGCGCCGCCATCGCGGCCTCGTCGAGCGACTCGAGCACATAGACCGAAGCGCGTGACAGCAGCGCGGAGTTGACTTCGAACGAGGGATTCTCGGTCGTTGCCCCTATCAGCGTGACCAGGCCTTGCTCGACGTAGGGCAGAAAGGCGTCCTGCTGCGCCTTGTTGAAGCGGTGCACCTCGTCGACGAACAGTATCGTGTGCCGGCCGCGAGCCTGCGCCGCCCGCGCATCATCGATGGCGGCGCGGATATCCTTGACGCCGGAGAACACCGCGGACAAGGCGATGAACTCGGCATCGAACGCGCGCGCCATCAATCTTGCGAGTGTCGTCTTGCCAACGCCGGGCGGCCCCCAGAGGATCATCGAATGCAGCTTGCCCGACTCGAAGGCAAGTCGCAGCGGCTTGCCCTGGCCGAGCAGATGGTGCTGGCCGAAGACTTCGTCCAAAGCTTTCGGACGCATCCGCTCGGCCAGCGGCACGTCCGATGTGGCAGCCGATTCGAAGAGGTCAGCCATGCCCGGGCAGGTTCAGTCGCCGATGACGTCCGCCCCTTCCGGCGGAACGAAGCGGAAGAACTCAGGCGCGCGCTGCACGCCGAGTTGAATCGAGACGAAGTCGATCGTCGTCGTCTGGCCGAAGTGATCGCGCAACTCCATGCGCATCAACATGTCGCCTGACAGCCCCATGCGCATGAACTCGAAGCTCGCATCGGCCTGGCGCGGCGTCGCGCGCACCCAGACGAGGTCTTCCGCCACGCCTTCGTCCACGAGCTCGAAAGCCTCCTCCAGCGCGCCCTCCCCCGCCAGGATCGCTGCCGGCGTGCTGCCGAGGGCATCATCGAGCACCTTCACCGTGACCTGATTGAGATCTTCGTCCCAGATCCACAGGCGCCCGCCGTCGCTGACCAGCAACTGCGGGTACGGAGCATCGACCAACCAGCGGAAACGGCCCGGACGTTCGAACGCGAAGCTGCCGCTCGACAACTGGGGCCGGCGCGCGGCACCGGAAACCACGATTTGTTCGAAATGGCCTTCCGCGCTCCCGGCCTGAGCGATGAAACGCTGCAACTGGGCAATGCCGTCGTCGGCAGCACTCACCGCGGCACTCAGCGAGAGGCTGAAAAAAAACGCCGCCGTGCGGCGCAGGAGTCGGTTCATCAGTCGCCTTCCTTGGGGGGCACGATCACCTCGCGGTTGCCGTTGGTGCCCATTGCCGAAACCAGTCCGGACCGCTCCATCTGCTCGATCAGGCGCGCTGCGCGGTTGTAGCCGATGCGCAGATGGCGCTGAACCAGCGAGATCGACGGACGCCGGGTCTTGAGTACGACTTCGACCGCCTGATCGTACAAAGGATCCGCTTCGCCATCGCCATTTTCACCGCCTCCGCCTAACGCGCCGCCGTCGAGCTCGTCTTCGGCGGCCGAGAGAATCCCTTCGACGTAATCGGGGGGGCCGCTCTGCTTGAGATGATCGACCACCTTGTGCACCTCGTCATCGGCGACGAAGGCACCATGCACACGCAGGGGCAAACCGGTGCCCGGTGGCAGATACAGCATGTCACCCATTCCCAGCAGGGTCTCGGCGCCCATCTGGTCGAGGATGGTGCGCGAATCGATCTTGGACGACACCTGGAAGGCGATCCGCGTCGGGATGTTGGCCTTGATCAGGCCGGTGATGACATCCACCGACGGACGCTGGGTGGCGAGAATCAGATGAATGCCGGCCGCTCTCGCTTTCTGCGCGAGTCGTGCGATCAGCTCCTCGACCTTCTTGCCGACCACCATCATCATGTCGGCCAGCTCGTCCACCACCACCACGATGTGCGGCAGCGTATCCAGCGGCTCGGGATTCTCCGGGCTGATCGTGAACGGGTTGGTCAGGGGCTTCTCGGCCTTTTGCGCATCGAGCACCGCCTTGTTATAGCCAGCCAGATTTCGCACCCCGACCGCAGCCATCAGCTTGTAGCGCTTCTCCATCTCTGCCACGCACCAGTTCAGCGCATTGGCCGCGTGCTTCATGTCGGTCACCACCGGTGCCAGCAGATGCGGAATCCCCTCGTAGATCGACAGTTCGAGCATTTTGGGGTCGACCATGATCATCCGCACCTTGGACGGATCGGCCTTGTACACCAACGAGAGGATCATCGCGTTGATACCGACCGACTTGCCCGAGCCGGTGGTACCGGCAACCAGCAGATGGGGCATCTTGGCCAGATCGGCAACGACCGGCTGACCCCCGATGTCCTTACCCAGCGCAACAGTGAGCGACGAACTCATTGCATGGTAGGCCTTGGAGCCGAGAATCTCGGACAGGCGCACCATCTGGCGCTTGGGATTGGGCAACTCGAAGGCCATGCATGACTTGCCGGGCACTGTCTCGACCACCCGGATCGACACCAGCGAAAGCGCCCGCGCGAGATCCTTGCTCAGATTCACCACCTGGCTGCCTTTGACGCCTACAGCCGGCTCGATCTCATAGCGGGTTACCACCGGGCCAGGATAGGCCGCAACCACCTTGACCTCGACCCCGAAGTCGGCGAGCTTGGTCTCGATCAGACGTGATGTGAACTCAAGCGATTCGGCCGACGGCGGCTCGACGTCGTCACTGGGCTGGTCGAGCAGCGCAAGTGGCGGTGGCGCGCCTTCGGCCAACTCGGTGAACAAGGTCTGCTGGCGCTCCTTCTCGATCCGCTCGGACTTCGGCACGACTGCGACTGCAGGTTCGATGCGCAGCGGCGCCGATGGCTTCTCGACGGACTTCTTGCGCTTTGTCTCGACCACCGCCTCACGCTTCTGAGCCAGGGCCTTGCCTGCCCTCCGGTCCTGCCACTTGTACCAGGCAGCCTGGGTCGACAGCCATGCGGACTCTATCAGGCCGCCTAACCGCTCGACGACCGACAGCCATGAGATGCCCGAGAACAGGCTGAGCCCCGACGCAACCAAGGCGATGAGCAAGAGCGTTCCGCCAGTGAAACCGAAGTAGCTCTTGATCAGTTTCCCCAACTCGATTCCGACCAAACCGCCGGGAGCGAGCGGCACACTGGCTCCGTGCGAGTGAAAGCGCAGTGCCTCGAGGGCACTGCTGGCGAGCAGGACGACGACAAAGCCGGAGAGAATGATGAAGAAGGAGCGCTTGTCGGCCTTCAGCTCGTGGCGCAGGCGGCGGAAGCCCCACACCAGGCCGTAACCGAGAAAAATCACCCACCACCATGCCGAAACCCCGAACAGGTAGTAAAGCAGGTCGGCCAGCCAGGCACCGAATCGCCCTCCGGGGTTGGACACCCGAGCCACCTCGGCGGCGTGCGACCAGCCGGGGTCCGCCTCGTTGTAGCCGAGAAGAACCAGCCCGACATAGAGCGACATGACGCCGAGAATCAGCCAGCGGGCCTCCTGCAGCAGCAGGGAGATCTTCTCGGGCAACGGTTGGGAGCGTGCAGGGTTACGTGGCAACGTCAGTGCGGGTTCTACCCGATGAAAAGCGAATGCCCGGGATTATAGAGGATGGGCAACCGCGCCGTATGCTACAGACTGCAAGCGCGACAAACGCTCAGAGTTCCTGAAGACGCTCACGAAGGATGATTCCGTGATCGGTCTCCTCGATCAGCCCTTGCAGGCTGAGGTCCTTCATTACGCGGCTGACCATCTCGCGCGAGGCGCCGATCATCTTGGCGATGTCCTGCTTGGTGATCTTGCTCACCACCAGCGACTGGCCGTTGACCTCTTCCGACATCTCGATGAGCAGCCGCGCCACACGACCGTAGACGTCCATCAGTGCCAGGCTCTCGATCTTGCGGTCGGCATTGCGCAGTCGATCGGCAAGATTGCACATCATGCGCCAGGCGACTTCAAAGTTGTCGTGCATCAGGTGGCGGAAATCGCTCTTCGACAACATGATCAGGTCGGACGGCATGACTGACACGACCGAGGCGGAGCGTGGATGCTCGCCGAAGATACCCATCTCGCCGAAAAGCTCGCCCTGCCCCAGGATGCTGAGAATGACCTCGCGCCCGTTCTCGTCGCTGACCACGACCTTGAGACTGCCGGTGAGCACGAAGTAGACGTAGTCGGTGCGATCCCCGGCATGCACCACCGCCTGACCGCGGGGGAAACGTCGCATGACCGCGGACTGGGCAACCGCGTTCAGAGTGGCGTCCGCCAAGCCCTGGAACAGCGGGAAGGTTTTCAATGCGGTCGTCGATACTGTGGACGTCTGGGTCATGTAACCTCCGGATCGAGCGACGGATCGCCCCTGGCAGATTGCCGGACCCAACCAAGCCCGCGGCGCCGGGCCGGACATCCAATCCGGTTATTGCGTCGCCCCTGCAGATCAGGTCTCGATTCTGGCGACCCGCCGGACCCGCAGAAACACAGAAAAAGGTCGCTGTCCATGGCAAAACGCACGCAGTATAAACTAATAGCGCCGTATCGGGCATCAAGGTCTGTTCTCATTCGCAGTGGCGCTGCGTTTCGACGCGCATTGACACCACGCAACATCATAATTAGCTAATATACCCCCTCTCTCCGCTATAATCTCGGCACTTTCATCGAAGGACATCCGCCATGACGAAACACGCACGCTTGATCATTCTCGGTTCGGGTCCCGCCGGATACACCGCTGCCGTCTATGCTGCGCGCGCCAACCTGAAGCCGGTCCTGATCACCGGAATGGCGCAAGGCGGGCAGTTGATGACGACGACCGACGTCGACAACTGGCCTGCGGACGCCGATGGCGTGCTCGGCCCCGACCTCATGGCTCGCTTTCAGCGCCACGCGGAGCGCTTCGACACCGAGATGGTGTTCGACCACATCCACACGGTCAGGCTTGGCGAAAAGCCCTTCACGCTGATCGGCGACTCCGGCGAATACACCTGCGATGCGCTGATCATCGCAACGGGTGCGACTGCGAAGTATCTCGGCCTACCCTCCGAGGAGAAGTTTGCCGGCCGCGGCGTGTCCGCCTGCGCGACCTGCGACGGTTTCTTCTACCGCAATCAGGAGGTGGCAGTGATCGGCGGTGGGAACACTGCGGTTGAAGAGGCACTGTATCTTGCGAATATCGCCGCCAAGGTCACCCTGGTGCACCGCCGGCAGACGTTCAAGGCCGAGAAAATCCTCATCGACAAGCTGATGGAAAAGGTCGCTGCCGGCAAGATCGAACTCGCGCTGGATTCGACCCTGGACGAGATTCTCGGCGATAACACCGGCGTGACCGGCATGCGCATCCGCAGCACCCTCGACGATTCGACCCGTGACCTCGCACTGCAGGGCGTGTTCATCGCCATCGGCCACAAACCCAACACCGACATCTTCGAGGGACAGCTCGAAATGGAAGGGGGTTACATCGTGACCCAGGCCGGCCGCGAGGGCAACGCGACCGCCACCAGCGTAGCCGGCGTGTTTGCCGCGGGCGACGTGCAGGATCACATCTACCGGCAGGCGGTCACCTCGGCGGGCACCGGCTGCATGGCGGCACTGGACGCCGAGCGCTACCTGGACGCACTGGCTAAGTAAGCGGACAGATCGATGGCCGCAACCGTGACGATGTGAGCGATGCGGGCCAGGCGCGGGACAGCGGACGACGCTCACAAGGCACTGGCCGAGTTGCGCAAGCAACTCGGCCAGCATCCACATCGCAAGCGTCACGCAAGCACCGCATCCGGGCTCGCCAAGGACACCGGCTCACCCTCTTCAGCCCCTTCCGAAGAGGACGCTGCAGTACTTCTGCGCAAGAGTCTGGGCGAGATCAAACCAATTCGGGACTCGGGGCGTGCCGAACTCGAAGCACCAAAGCCTGCACCGCTTCCGCGCCGCAAGGACGAACCCGAGCCTCCGTCCGGAGAAGAGGACGACCGAGCGCCTCCGCAAACCGACGACGCTCTGTTTCAGGCCATGTTCAGTGATGTGACGCCATTGCGCACCGCGTCCCGCGCGGCACTGGATCAACGACGCGGCAGCATGCCACAAGCGCGTGAGCAGGAAACTTTGAGCGGATTCGAAGCCGACCCGCCGGCGCCACGACTACCATCATCTGCCGATGATCTGGATGCGGCAGCGCTGTTAGCGCTCGCCTTCCGAGGCACCCGGACCTTAGGCAAAGTCGATCGGGCATTGCTCGACCGGCCGGCCCCGCTTCCCGAGCCACGTCAACGCGAGCAGGACGAACAGGCGGCGCTGCAGGAAACCCTTCATGCGCCGGTCAGCCTCGAGGATCGCCTGGAAACCGGTGAGGAAGCCGCCTTTATCCGGACCGGACTACCGCGCAGGGTGCTCACCGACCTGCGTCGCGGGCGCTGGGTGCGTCAGGCCGAACTCGACCTGCACGGGCTGAACCGTGACGAGGCACGCAGCGCGTTGGTCGCCTTTCTGAACAACTGCCTGCTTCGCGGTCATCGCTGCGTACGCATCATCCACGGCAAGGGGCTGGGTTCGCCCGGCCGCCAGTCGATTCTCAAACAGCTGTCACGCGGTTGGCTCGCCCAGCGCGACGAGATCCTCGCCTTCTGCCAGGCCAGCCCGCATCAGGGAGGGAGCGGTGCGTTGATGGTGTTGATCCGCGGGCAGAGTCCAGAGCGCCGTCGCGGCGACTGAGCCACCGGCACGGCGCCCCCGCAGGCTGGTCGCCGTTCAGATCGCGTCTTCACCGGTCTCGCCGGTACGAATGCGCACCACCTGCTCCACCGATGTCACGAAGATCTTGCCGTCCCCGATCTTGCCGGTGCGCGCCGCCTTGATGATGGCCTCGACCGCCGGCTCGACAAGCTCGTCGCCGACGACGATCTCGACCTTGATCTTGGGAAGGAAATCGACGACGTACTCGGCACCTCGGTAAAGCTCGGTATGCCCCTTCTGTCTGCCGAAACCCTTGACCTCGGTGACCGTGAGTCCGTTGATGCCCACCTCGGACAGGGTTTCGCGCACTTCGTCGAGCTTGAAGGGCTTGATGATGGCTTCAATCTTCTTCATTGATGTTCTCTCCTCGATGACTTGACTTCGTCAGCGTGTCGCGGGCACGACCCGTGATCTGCGCTGTCGAGCGCACAAGCGACATGACTGCAGGGATTGCCCCGATGCCTTGTCGCCCGGCTCAGAATTCGTCGTGATAACGGGATGTTATCGGATAACGCCAGTCCCTGCCGAAACCGCGGCGGGTCACGCGTATTCCGACCGGCGCCTGACGGCGCTTGTACTCGTTACGCTTGAGCAGGGACACCGTGCGGCGCACATCCGCTTCGGGGTAGCCGCGGGCGATAATCTCGCGTGGCGACTCGTCGCGCTCCATGTAGGCTTCGATGATCGCGTCCAGAATGTCGTAGGGCGGCAGCGAATCCTGATCGAGCTGATCCGGCTTGAGCTCGGCCGACGGCGGTCGCGTAATGATGTTCTCGGGGATCACCGGGCCCACGGTATTGCGCCAACTCGCCAGGCGATAGACGAAAGTCTTGTACAAATCCTTGAGAACCGCGAACCCACCCGCCATGTCGCCGTAGAGCGTGGCGTAACCAGTGGCCATCTCGCTCTTGTTCCCCGTTGTGAGCACGATGGCGCCGGTCTTGTTGGACAAGGCCATCAACAACATGCCCCGGATGCGGCTCTGCAGGTTCTCCTCGGTCGCATCTTGCGGCAAGCCTGCGAACTGGGCGGCAAGCATCTCGCCAAAAACATGCATCGCCGGCTCGATCGGGATTTCGTCATAGCGCACACCCAGAAGCCGGACCATTTCGCGAGAATCGTCGATGCTCATCTGTGCGGTGTACGGTGAGGGCATCATCACCGCCCGCACCCGCTCGGCACCGAGGGCGTCGACCGCCACCGCCAGTGTGAGCGCCGAATCGATCCCGCCGGATAGTCCGATGATCGCCCCGGGAAAACCATTCTTGGCGATGTAGTCCCGCACGCCGGTCTTCAACGCCTCATAGACCAACGCCTCGATGCCGGGCACCGGAGCGATGCTTGCATTCTCCCAGTCGCCGTCGGTGAAGCGGATCGACTCCACGCCCTCGCAAAAGGACGCGGCGCGCCAGCGCATCGTGCCGCTTCGGTCAGCTGCGAACGACGCCCCATCGAACACGAGTTCGTCCTGCCCGCCCACGGTGTTGCAGTACAGCAGCGGCAGACCGGTTTCAGCAATGCGCGCACGCGCTGCCTCGAGCCTGCGCTGGGGTTTGTCCATTTCGAAGGGCGACGCGTTGAGCGCCAGCAACAACTCGGCCCCCGCGTCCGCAGCCTGTCCGGCGGGTCCGGCGGCCCAGATGTCCTCGCAGATCGTCAGGCCGATTCGCACTCCGGCCACTTCGAACACGCAGGGTTCGCCGCCGCGGTCGAAGTAACGCTCTTCGTCGAAGACTTCGTAGTTTGGCAGCAACTGCTTGCGATACGTGCAGGCGATCTGCCCGTTCCTCAGGACCGAGGCCGAATTGAAGCAGCCGGCTTCATTCGACTCCGGATGCCCAAGCACGACGGCAATACCTTGCACTCGAGAGGCGACTCTCTCGAGCTCACGCCTGCAGGCCCGGTGAAAATCCGGCCTCAGCAACAGGTCCTCGGGAGGATAGCCTGAGAGCGCAAGCTCGCTCGTGACCAGCAGATCACAACCAGCAGCCCGAGCTTGTGCGATGACATCGATGATGCGGTCGGCGTTGGCGACCAGGTCGCCCACAGTGAAATTGAGCTGTGCAACCGAGATGGACAGTGTTTTCTTCATGGCCGCAACTATACCTTTTCTGATGTCGAATCCGCGCAACGCGGCGCCATTGCCCGCCGCGTGGACCGTCCCAGCATGAAGCATCCCCAATGCTTGCCACTTCCCCTCGAAAAACGCTTGCCGCCACTACTTCACTTTGCGAAAAAGGCATAGAATTTAAGGAGTTCTTCTTCGGAGCTCACCGCCCATGATCCGCTCACCTGTCATCGCCTTTCTGTCGGCCATCTTCATTCTTCCGGCTTGCGCCACCCAGACCCAGGTCGCCGCTGTTGCGGTGGAACCAAGCGCCATCCCGGAGTACTCTCATCGCGACGGGCAACTCGACTTTGATCTCTCGAGCGGCGAGTACGCCTGCGAACATGGCTTGAGCGTCGGCGTGGAACGTGAAGTCGCCGATCGCGTCAGCCACCGCGTGCACATTGCATGGAAGGGCGCCCGCTACCAGCTCGAGCGCGATCATTCATTCTCCGGCTTGCCGCGCTTCGAGGATGTGAACAGCGGCCTCGTCTGGATCGACCTGCCCTGGAAGGGCGTGCTGCTCGACGGCAAGACCCAGAAGCCACTGGCCAACGAGTGTCGGTTCACTTGAACTGACCGCGAGCCGGGGTGTGCGACCCCGGTTTGCCCACAGCAGCCGTGAGAAAACCTGTGGATAAGCTCTGGGCAATCCTGCCAAGACCTTGCCGGCTGAAGGCTTGAGCCGATTGCCTGAAAATGCAGCAGAAGCGGAACTTCGCCTTGTTCGATCGGTCACCCTGCACCCAAACGCCTGACTGCACGCACACGCTGCCTTGAAGACCGATCACCAGATACGCCTCACCGAAGCCATTTCAAGCATTTCCCCAGGCACCTGGGACTCGGTGAGCGGGCAAAGCGCCTGCCTCTCGCACGCATTCCTCTCGGCGCTTGAAGACAGCGGCAGCGCTGTATCGAGCACCGGCTGGACGCCCCGGCACCTTGGTCTGTGGTCCGGCAACACGTTGCAGGCCGCGTTGCCGATGTACGAAAAGCATCATTCCTACGGTGAGTATGTTTTCGACTGGGCTTGGGCGGACGCCTTCGCCCGACACGGGCTGGATTACTACCCGAAGCTGCTCTCGGCCGTCCCGTTCACTCCGGTGCCCGGTGCGAGACTGCTGGGCAACAACCCGCAGGCACGCATCCAGCTGCTTGACGCCGTGTTGCAGATCGCGAAAGACGCGGGCCACTCTTCGCTTCACATCCTGTTTCCAGGCGAAGCCGAGGCCGAATGGATGCGCGAACGCGGCATGCTGGTTCGCACCGGCGTCCAGTTTCACTGGCTAAACCACGACTACCGGGATTTCGACGATTTTCTGTCCGCGCTGAACCATGACAAGCGCAAGAAGATTCGCCAGGAGCGCAAGCGCGTCAGCGCTCACGGGCTGACCTGCGAGTGGCTGGACGGCGCCAGCGCGCAAGCGTCGGATTGGCGCTTCTTTTACCGCTGCTACGCCACCACCTACGCTCTGCACCGATCGACACCCTATCTCACAGCCGACTTCTTCCCGATGCTTGCCGAGCGAGCCCCGGACAAGGTCCGGTTGCTGCTGGCACGCCGAGGCAACGAGCCCGTGGCGGCATCCTTCTTCCTGTGCGACGACGAGGCGCTGTATGGTCGATACTGGGGAGCGAGCGAACACCTGCCTCTTCTGCATTTCGAGCTGTGTTATTACCAGGCCATCGACTACTGCATCCGCAATGGCATCTCGCGCTTCGAAGGCGGCGCCCAGGGCGAGCACAAGATGGCGCGCGGCCTGGAACCGGTGGTTACCCGTTCAGCACACTGGATTCGCGACGAGCGCTTTCGTGACGCGGTCGACCGATTCCTGGCGCGGGAGCGCGAGGGGGTGGGATTCTATCTCGACGAACTGACGGAGCGATCCCCTTTCCGCCAGGACACTACTGCTAGCTCAAATACGAACGCCCGCTTGCGCGGGCGTTCCTGACAACGGCAGCGGTGCACAGTCTGCCGGCTTACTTGGCGGCGTTCTTGATGCCGTCGAGGATCTCCTGGCGGGCTTCCTCGACCGTACCCCAGCCGATCACCTTGACCCACTTGCCCGGCTCCAGATCCTTGTAGTGCTCGAAGAAGTGCGCGGTCTGCTTCATCAGCAGTTCCGGCAGGTCGTCGGTGCTCTGGACCTTGTCGTACAGCGGCGTGAGCTTGGAAACCGGAACCGCGACGACCTTCGCGTCCATGCCGGACTCATCTTCCATTTTCAACACGCCGACCGGCCGCGCACGAATCACCACGCCCGGCAGCAGCGGAAAAGGCGTGACCACCAGCACATCGACCGGATCACCGTCGCCCGCGATCGTGTGCGGGACGTAGCCGTAGTTGATCGGATACCGCATCGACGTTCCCATGAAACGATCGACGAAGACCGCACCACTGTCTTTGTCGACCTCGAACTTGATCGGATCGGCTTGCGCCGGAATCTCGATGATCACGTTGATATCGTTGGGTACGTCCTTGCCAGGCTTGACCAGTTCAAAACTCATGTTTACCTCCCTTCGCGAAGTTCGGCGAAATTATACAGCGCTTCTGCGCTGCACAATCCGGCTATGCGTCCGGCAAACAAGCAGATCGACGAAGCCACTTGCATGAGGGGCTATAATGACGCGTATGCAGGTGTCGCGTGCGAATGCACGTGAAGAATCGGGAAACAGGTGCGAACCCTGTGCTGCCCCCGCAACGGTAAGCGTCATTGGCGCCGAGCCCGGAGACCGGCCTGCAGAATTGTCATCCATGCATTGCGGGCCGGCGATGCTTGACGAGCCATTGGCCCGTTCGCGCCCGCAGATCAGATCTGGAAAGGGAGCGATCGAGGGGTGTTTCTGGGGCGTGGGCACCACAGTGCCAAACCCGTTGCAGGGCTACATTGGGGCTGGCTGTTCATCGCCGCCAGTGCCCATGCGGCCGGCATCTATGCCCTCACCCAGAGCGACATTGCACATCGACTCGCTGCCAACCCGGATCCGGCGAATGCCGCGGGCGGGTTGATCAGCGTCTCTCTCGTGATCGACTCCCGCGAGGACACGACCGCACCGACAGCCGCGGAAGCAACCCACGCCGAACCGGCCACCGAGACATTCTTGGGCGCTCCCTCCACGCCAAGCGAGACACGTGAGTCGCCACAGCCTGCACCTGTCGCAGCGCAGCAGGAAGCCTCCGTGGCCCGAACGCATCGAGTCGAGACGCCCGCGACCGCAGCCCCGGCTCCCGAGCCTCCTGTGCATGAAAGCTCGCCCGAACCACCGACTGCGTCGCGCGCCAAGGCACCGAAGGAGCCGCAGTCACAACCGGTCGTGAGCAAACCGCCTGCCACTACCCAGACGCATCAAGTCAGCGAGGTGACCGAGGTCGCATCCGCCTCGCAGACCGCGGCAGTGGCGGAGCGGACCGAGCCCACGATCGGAGAGGCGCCTGCTCAGGCGACGGGCAATCCGGTTGCCAGCAACGTGGAGCTACGGATCAACGCCCGGTTCGACGCAGCTCACCTGCGCAATTCGCCGCCGCCCTACCCTCAAGCCTCTCGTCGACGCGGAGAAGAGGGGCTGGTGATTCTCCGCGTCAGGGTTGGCGCCAACGGTCGCGCAAACGAGATAGAAATCGCGGAAAGCAGCGGCCATGAGCGTCTCGACCGAGCAGCACGCAGTGCCGTGGCGAACTGGCGGTTCGAGCCAGCGCGCGACGGCGAACATGCAATCGAGAGTTGGGTGCGGGTACCGGTAGCCTTCAGGCTCGAGCGCTCTTGAGCCCGCAATCAGTCGTTGGAGTCGAAACCTGCGTCCATGATGGCCTGGCGCAGTTGTTCGACGTTGACCTGACCCGGATCATAGGAAATCTCCGCCTGCGCCTCATCGAGCGATACCGACACATCGGTCACCCCCGGCAATGCCTTGAGCACACCGGTCACGTTGCGCACGCATCCACCACAGCTCATGCCGGCAACCTTGATCGTCACTTCAGTCATGGATGCTCGCCTCCATCGCAGTACTCGGTTGGGGATTGGGATTCTGAATCATTTCGCAGCGTGACGCACGAAAAATCCCCAATCGAATCCGGTCAGACTTCGCAGACGATACCCGACCAGAGATTGCCGCCCAGCGTTGGCGCGTGATAGAGACCGAAAACACCGAACCCAAGCACCAACATGCCGGCCACGAACCTGACCCGGGTGTTGCGCGTAATGTCGCGGAAGCGCTTGAAGAGCATGCCTGCAAGCATCAGATTGGGCAGCGTGCCGAGCCCGAACGCGAGCATCATTCCGGCGCCGCGTGTAGCCGAACCCGTGAGCAAGGCCGTCGTGAGCACGCTATAGACCAGGCCACAGGGCAGAAAACCCCACAGCAGACCAAGTGGTAAAGCCTGGCCGACGTTTCGGGCGGGGATGAATCGCTTGGTCAGCGGCTGCACCCGTTTCCACACTCCCATGCCGGCACGTTCGATGGGCGCGAGCAGCTGCGTGACACCGGTGAGGTAGAGTCCAAGCGCGATCAGCATCAGATTGGCCAGTACGTACAAGCCCATCTGCACCGGCAGAACGTCGTTGAACAGCATGCCGGCGGTGCCCACGGCACCCAACAGCGCACCCATCACGACGTAGGTGGTGATTCGCCCAAGGTTGTACGCAAGGTGAATCGGCCACTGCCTGCGTTGCTGACCAGGCATCTGCACGCTCAACGCACCCACGATGCCACCACACATGCTCACACAGTGGGTACCGCCAAGAAGGCCGATGAGAAAGAGGGCGATGTAACCGGTTTCGAGCATGACACTGGGGGAGGACGTCTGCCGACCAGTCTACCAGCCTTGGCTGGCAAATCGGTGGACGAGAACATAATCGCCTGGCAGTCGGTTGCACGCCGATGACCGGCTCACGCCGGGAGCAATGGCGCTCGCCCTGCTGGGTTGTACCGCAGGGCGCAGAACCGTTCAGATCACCTTGGAGTAACGCGCACGCTCGCGGTCGGCACGCAGATAGCGGTCGAACACCATTGCTATGCCGCGCACCAGCAGGCGCCCGGCGGGCAGCACGGTGATGCAGTCGTCCTCGACCTTCACCAGCCCGGCCTTGGCCATTTCGCGCAAGTCGTCCAGTTCTTCGGCAAAGTACTCGGGGAACTGGATGAGATGCGCGATCTCGACCGACTCGATCGACAGTTCGAAGTGACACATCAGGGCCTGGATGATCGACCGCCGCAGCAAGTCGTCGGCCGTCAGTTCGATACCGCGCAACACTGGCAGCTCGTCGCGATCGAGTGCATCGTAGTATTCATCCAGCGTCTTGACGTTCTGCGAATACACCGGACCGATCTTGCCGATCGCCGACACGCCGAAGGCGAGCAGATCGCACTCGGCCTGGGTCGAATAACCCTGGAAATTGCGGTGCAGGCGCCCCTGCCGTTGCGCAACCGTCAATTCATCATCCGGTTTGGCGAAGTGATCCATGCCAATGTATACATAGCCCGCCTCGGTAAGGCGGCGGATTGCGAGCTGGAGGATCTGCAGCTTGGTATCGCCACTCGGCAACTCGATCGAGTTGATACGCCGTTGCGGCTTGAACAGGCCCGGAAGGTGCGCGTAGCTATAGAGCGAGATGCGATCGGGCGAGAGATCCAGCACCTGCTCGAGCGTGCGGTTGAAGCTGATGACGTTCTGTTTGGGCAGGCCGTAGATGAGGTCCATGCTGATCGACTTGAAGCCAGTCGCACGGGCTGCGTCCATGACCAGTTTGGTCTCCTCGATGCTCTGCACACGATTGACCGCAACCTGAACGTCATGGTTGAAATCCTGCACCCCCACGCTCATGCGGTTGAAACCGAGTTCGGCAAGCAGACTCACGGTTTCGAAATCCACCTTGCGGGGGTCGACTTCGATCGAATACTCGCCGTTGGCCACCAGGTTGAACCGTGAGCGCACCGAATCCATCAACTGTCGCATTTCGTCGTGCGACAGGAAGGTTGGCGTACCACCACCGAGATGAAGCTGCGTGACCTGACGACTTCCCCCGAGCGCAGCGACCTGCAACTCGATCTCCTTGTCCAGATAGGCCAGATACTTGGCCGAGCGCCCGTGATCCTTGGTAATGATCTTGTTGCAGGCGCAGTAGTAGCAGATCGTGTTGCAGAAGGGGATGTGAAAGTACAAAGAGAGCGGCTTGCTGGCACCACCAATGGCGCGCTTGGCCAGCCAGCTCTTGAGCGCTTCCGCATCGAAAGCCTCGACGAAACGGTCGGCTGTCGGATACGAGGTGTATCGCGGGCCATTGACGTCGAAACGACGAATCAGCTGGGGGTCGAATACGACTTCTGTCTGTGTGTTCATTTGAGCACCATTTTTTCTCAGCCATTACGATCCCAGAAAGCGGCCAACCCGTGTTTGACGTGCGTCAACGTAGCCTTAATCGCCGTGAATCGGGCAAAATGGCACCTCCAGCCCCAACCGTCGGCACCCTGTCCGACGGACTCTCAGCCCCCGACGAAGATCGGGCAGATCGCTTGAAATCATGCGCGGTCTGCAACACGGAGAATCAGCATTGTGCAAATGAAGGCTACGGTTCCGATCACTACTGCGCAACTCAGGTCGGCATGCTCTCAGTGCAACCTGTTGGAATTGTGCCTGCCGTTCGGAATGGACGAGCAGGAGATCCAGCGTCTCGATGAACTGGTCGGCACTCGCCGCAAGGTCAAACGTCAACAACCCCTGTACCGTGCCGGCGACCCCTTCGAGGCAATCTACGCCATCCGCGTCGGCTGGTTCAAGACCGACGTCGTCCTTGAAGATGGCCGCGAACAGGTGACCGGTTTTCAGATGACCGGCGAGATGCTCGGACTCGACGGGATCAGCACCGAAACCCACTCCTGCAACGCCATCGCGCTGGAAGACAGCGAGGTCTGTGTCATCAGCTACAGCCGGCTCGAGGAACTGTCCCGTGAGTTCGAAGGCTTGCAGCATCAGTTTCACAAGGTGATGAGCCGCGAGATCGTGCGCGACCACGGAGTGATGATGCTTCTCGGCTCGATGCGCGCGGAGGAACGCCTGGCCGCGTTTCTGCTGAATCTGTCGCAACGCTTCACCGCCCGCGGTTTTTCCGGCGTCGATTTCCATCTGCGCATGACGCGCGACGAAATCGGATCCTATCTCGGGCTCAAGCTCGAGACGGTGTCGCGTGCATTCTCCCGCTTTCAGGAAGAAGGCATGGTCGAGGTTCAGCAAAAACATGTCCGCCTCGTCGACTTGCCCCAGCTGCGCAAGCTGATCCAGCACCCGGTGGGTCGCTGAGACACGCGACCATCCGACCGCGCACTGGCGCTGAAATGAACAAGGCCGCGATTTGCGGCCTTGTTCATTTCATGCGGCGGGCTGGCGCCGTCTTGCCGTCATCGTCTGTCCCAACGCTGCCAGATCCTCCTCGTCGAGAAGGGCCTGCGCGTGCGGGAGGAGCTCACTCTCCTCCCGGTCGGTGTGCATCACGTAGCGTTCGCAGAACGCATCGACCACGTCATTGCTCAACTCGAATGCCTCGCCCGCAACCAGCGCCTCAAGACGGGTCTTCATGTCCGCCCAGGCGGCAAACATGCGTTGATGGTCTTCCTTGATCCAGTCAATCAGCGCCACGAGCGCGTAACGCCTGTCGGCGCTGACCTTGCGCAACAGCAACGGGAAGAGATCCTGCTCTTCGTCCATATGATGGTTCACCGCCGCATGATCGAAGTAACGAATCACCGAGGCCGCAGCGCGACGCGCCGGCTCATCCACTCCGTGCTCGGGTAGCCAGCGCGAAAGACGGCGCAGGGTCTCGAGCTGGGCGTGCAAACGCTCATGGCAGGCAGTAAGCATTTCGAGAGGTTCATCGAACCCCGGACTGACGGGAATGAGGGACTTGGTCATGCGGAAACGTCTCCTTCAGGTAGCCAGAAAACCCCAGGCTTGTTTGCTGGTCGCCACCGAGATGATCCAGCCATAGACCGCGAGCGCGGCCACCCAGGCCGAAACCCGCACCGGCAGGGTTGGGCCGCGCCGCAGCGCCACCATCCCCAGCCCGATATAAACCAGCAAACCGATTACCTTTGCCGTCACCCAGGTGGCAACAAAGGGGTACTGCGAAATCATCACGGCGAGCACGATCGCGCTGACCAGCAGAACGGTATCCACGACATGCGGCAACACCCGTGTGAGCCGATGTTCCAGCAAGGAGTTCGCGCTCATCATCCACCAGCCACGAAGCACGAAGCCGAGTACGCTGATGACCACCGCGATGACGTGAATCTGCTTGATAGTGTAATAGATCATGCGGACTCCAAGGATCAACCGGGTTTGCCGTCGACACGCGGCCGCCAGTATATCGGCAGATAACGCAGCGCCCACGCACCGAAGGTACCCAACCACAGCACCGCCGCCACCAGCATCACCCCCGCCCCCAAAGTGCCCGGCACCAGATCTGCCAGGACGCGCAGCAGGACAACCGCCTGCAAGCCGAGAAACAGCGCCCAGGTGGGGCCATCGGCTTGCAGCGGACGGCCCGAATGCCCGAGCGTCACCCGCGACACCATCGCGAACAGCATCCCACCGAAGTAACCGACCAGGATCACATGCAAAGGTCCATACGCACCCAGAGACACCCCACCCAACGCGGCGATGGATTGCAGCGCCGACAACGCCAGGCCAATGCCAAGCCAGGCAAACCCGATGTGCAGCATCGCCAGCAGGCGTACCGCCATGCGCGCGCCGCGCAGCCAGACAGCCGAGAGCCAGAGCGCCACCGCAGCACCGGGAAAGTCAACCAGCCAGAGCCAGCGTTCGAAACCACTCACCAACAGCAGACCATGGCCGACGCTCGCGCCCACGAGTGCCCACAAGGCCCAGCGTGGGCGCGTGATGGTGTAACCCGGCGACACACTGCTGGAAAAGAATGGAACCATCCGGTGACTGACGGCGAGGAAGACCGGCAACAGACTCCACCATACGGCCACCTGGAGGGCGGAATGCGCCAGGTGCAGACGACCCGTGATCACCGCAAGCAGCCAGAGCAAAACCGCCACGAGGCCACCGACCATGCCCCATGCTGTAATGCGCGCATGAAGCCCATCCGCCACCTCAGCATAGGCGACCTGCCAGAACACGCGAAGCAACCACGCCCAGCCAAGCGCAACCAGCAGCAGCGCAACGACGATCACGCCAGGAATGAAGGCACCCACCAATACCAGCGCCCAGCCCGAGGCAAGCAGATACCACGCCGGCAACCAGCGCCCGCGGGTCAGGTCACCCTGCCCCTGCCATCGCGGCATTGCAGTAAGCAGAAAGCCGTACATGAAAAACGGAAGCACGCCCGAAGCCATCAGCAGGCCGTGAAGCCAACCTGCCGGCAAGAGCCAGCCAAGCGGCCCGATCACACCGGTTCGAGCGAGCAGCTCTAGTATCCAGAGGGCGAAACTCGCAAGCAACAGAACTGCGCCCGCGAAGAACATGGGTCTATGTGGCGCGGCAAAAAGCGTCGGGGTGACCGAAGGAGTGGATTCGTGTTTCTGCATGTTCATACTGTCCATTTAGAATGCGTGCTTCAATTCGACGACGGAGCTCTCGATGCCCGATACCACCAACCTGGCCGCGCTGCTTCAGCGCGTGCCGCTTTTTTCCGAACTGAGCGACGCGGAGATTGCGCAAGTCATGCGCTTCACCCGGGAGAAGCGTCTCGACAAGGGTGAATTGCTGTTCCAACGTGGCGATCCGGCGCACGGCTTCTATTTCGTGGTTTCCGGGCAGATCAAGCTCGCGATTTCATCGCCCCAGGGCAACGAGAAGATCGTCGAGGTCATCCATCCGGAGCAGACCTTCGGCGAAGCGATCATGTTCATGGACCGCAGCTATCCGGTCTTTGCCGAGGCGTTGGTCGCCACTCACCTGCTCCACATCGCACAGAACGTCGTGTCCGAACTGATTGACCAGGATCCGACATTCGCCCGAAAACTGCTCGCCGGCATGGCCATTCGCCTGCATGGCATGATTCGCGACGTCGAGACCTACTCCCTGCGTTCGAGCACCCAGCGCGTCATCGGCTTCCTGCTGCAGCAGGTGCCCGAACAACCTGGGCCGACGCCACAGCAGATCGAGCTGCCGACAAGCAAACAAGTCATGGCCTCCCGACTCAATCTCACACCCGAAACACTTTCACGGATTTTTCACGAACTGTCGGAAGCCGGCCTGATCCAGGTGCAGGGCAAGCAGATCACGCTGCTCGACCCCAAGCGCCTGGCGGCCCACCAATCCTGATCCGCACCCCAGCGAGCTTCGAAACGCCAAAGGCCGCCCCTTGCCAGGCATTGTGCTTGCGTGGCAGTCGGTGCGGCCTTGATGGGCATCAATCAGGGTTCGAGGACGTAGGTGCCCGGCGCTTCGGCATGGCCGGGATACTGCTCTGAAACGGTCGGTCGCGCGGCCACGAGTGGTCCACAACGCGGCTTGAGCCACGCCATCCAGTCCGTCCACCAGCTGCCGCGGTGCTCTTGCGCATTTGCACGCCATACTTCCGGACGGTCCGAGCGGTGGGCATCCGCGACCCAGTATTGCCGTTTCGGCGGATCGACCGGCGGATTGACGATGCCCAGAATATGCCCGGAACTCGATAGGACAAAGCGCTTGTCGCCGGTCACATGGTTGTTGACCTTGTAGCATTGCTTCCACGGGGCGATGTGATCGTCGACCGCGGTAACCGCATAGAGCGGTTGGGTAATGCGCGCCAGATCCAGCTTCTCGCCGGCGACCTCGAGCGCGTCCTTGCGAACCAGATTGTTGCTCAGATAGAGCTCGCGGAGATACCACGCATGCATCGCGTAGGGCATGCGCGTGGTATCCATGTTCCAGTAGAGAACATCGAACGGCGGAGGCGTTTCGCCGTAAAGCCAGCCGTGCACCACGTAATGCCAGATCAGGCTGTTGGAGCGTAGCAGGCGGAAAGACGAAGCCATCTCCTTGCCGTCGAGAAAACCTTTGCGCGCCATGCCGGACTCAAGAAAGCGGATACTGGCCTCATCAACGAACACCTCGATATCGCCCGGCTTGTGGAAATCCACCAGCGTGGTGAACAGCGAAAAATCGCGCACCGGCACACTCCCGGCATCGAAGTGCCGGTTGGCCCAAGCCATGTACATCGTCAGCGCGGTGCCGCCGATGCAGTAACCCACTGCGTGCACCTTGTCGGCGCCACTCAGTCCGCGCGCGGTTTCGACGATGGCATGCACGCCATCGACGAGATAGTCGTCGAATGTGGTGTCGCGCATCGAGGCATCCGGGTTTTTCCAGCTGGTGATGAAGACATCCAGCCCCTGATCCCGAAGATAGCGCACCATGCTCTTCTTCTCGTTGAGATCGAGCACATAGAACTTGTTGATCCACGGTGTGATGATCACGACCGGCTCGGCATGGACACGGTCCCGGGTGGGTTCGTAATGGATGACTTCGAGAAGCCGGTTGCGAAACACCACCGCACCGGGGGTCGTCGCCAGATTCACGCCAACCTGAAAGTCGTCCGGATTCGTCATCCGCACCGAGCCGGCCTCGACGTCGGCAAGCATGTTGATGAACCCCTGGCGCAGGCTGTCGCCATTGCTCTCGATGGCTTTCCGTATCGCCACCGGATTGGTCAGCAGAAAGTTCGTGGGCGCCATCGCGTTGAGCCACTTGCGCCACCAGAAGGCGGCCCGACGTCGCTCCTTGCTGTCAAGCCCGGGCGTTGCGTAAAGCATGTCCTGGACATGGTGGGTAATCGCGAGATACCACTGCTTGGCGATATCCCAGGTCGCGACTTCGGACCACCAGGGGTCGGCAAAACGGGTGTCGTCCGGGTGAGGCTGAATCGGATCGGGGTGTGGCAAGCCGAGCATCCGATGCAGCGAATGCATCTGCAGCTCCCACAGGTCCGCGGACAGATCGAGCATATGCTCGGCAAGCTCCTGCGGGTGCGACGCCCATGCCAGTTGCGCGTGCACGATCGGCGCGGCCATGCCCAACGGATCAATCGTCCCTTCGACAGCCTCATGCGCACCCCGCATGACGCGAGTCAGCGTTTCCAGGGGATTATTGACGGCTTTGGCGCTGCGCGGCATGTTGCCCTCCTCCAGAACGCGATGATGCACTGCACAGCATCATAACATGCGGCCGATGGCCAACTCGCCTGCCCCCTTGCCGCGATGCAGCGAATGCGGGCTCAGTCATGCAGCGGATACGAGACGTCCGGCTCGGCTACCGTGACCGCTTGCCATCCCAGCTCAGACTCGATCGCCGAAGCAAATATGCGGGACGCCTCGACCTCGCCATGCACGATGAAGGTCCTTGACGGCGGCCTCTCGAAGTGGCGCAGCCAGGCGAGCAGACTGGGTTGATCGGCATGCGCCGACAGGCCTCCAATCGTATGTACGCGCGCCCGCACCGGCAGGCGATCGCCAAACAGGGTGACAGTCTTTGCACCATCGACCAGGCGCCGGCCAAGCGTGCCGCCGGCCTGAAAACCGCAGATCACGATACTGCACTCGGGCCGGTCGATGTTGTGCCGAAGATGGTGCTTGATTCGCCCCGCTTCACACATCCCGCTGGCCGAAATCAGCACCAGGCCGGAGCGCCGTTCATTCAATGCGATCGACTCTTCGACATCCTGGACAAATCGCAGCTTGACCCGCTCGGGATTCGCCATCGCCCAGTCACGCAGCTCCCGCGTCTGCTCGTCCCACAGCTCATCGTACTGCAGCGTGAGTTCGCTCACCGCCGAGGCCATCGGCGAGTCGACGACGATCTCCAGTCTGTCCACACGTCCTTTCTGCACCAGTTCCGTGAGCACGAAGACCACCTCCTGCGTACGACCGACAGCAAAGGCCGGGATGATCACGTTGCCATGCCTTCGCTTGAGGGTGTCATTCAGGATCCCGACGAGCTCGTCCTCGGTCTGCTTCATCGGACGATGTGCCCGGTTGCCGTAGGTCGACTCGACAACCAGTACGTCAGCCTCGCGAATCACCGCGGGATCCCGAACCACCGGGCGCATCGTCTGCCCGATATCACCACTGAATACCAGCTTGCGGCGCTTGCCGTCATCATTGACGGCAACCTCGATCACCGATGACCCGAGAATGTGGCCCGCCTCCCGAAAGCACGCTGTCACGCCCTTCGTGGGTTCGAATGGCTCGTCGTAGGCCACACCCACCAGCCGGGACAGACTCTCCCGGGCCTGCTCGACCGTGTACAGCGGTGCGGTGTTTGACAGGCTGCGCGGGTTGCGCGCCCGCTGGTGACGATTGCTCCATTCGGCCTCCTTCTCCTGGATGTAGGCCGAATCAAGCAGCATTACTGCAAGCAGATCCACGGTGGCCTGCGTCGCGTAGATCGGTCCCCGATAACCCAGTGCCACGAGGCGCGGAATCAGGCCTGAGTGATCAAGATGCGCATGGGTCAGCAGCATGAAATCCAGATCACGCAACGGAAAATGCAGGGCTCGCAAATTCTTCTGCGATGCACCTCGCCCGCCCTGGAACATGCCGCAATCGACCAGGAAACGGACGCCGTCCGCCTCCACTCTGGCACACGAACCCGTCACCTCGCCGGCCGCTCCGTGAAACATGACTCTCATCCTGCCCTCTCCCATACGCCCCTCCCCTGGCACCAAGCTGCGGAACACCAAATGCCGCAATCTCTGGCATCATGAATACTATAAGTGCAGCATAGTCACAGCCATGGAGGCAAATCATGTTCAAGCATCTGCTGGTCCCCACGGACGGATCGGAACTCTCTCAAGCCACGGTCAAGCGCGCGGTGTCCTTCGCCAAGGAAACCAGCGCCCGAGTCACCTTCTTCTATGCACAACCGGACTTCCCGATGCCGATCTACGGCGAGGGCGCGCTGATCGACCCGACCACGCCCGAGCAATTCGCCAAATCCGCCAAAGAGGAAGCCGATCGCATTCTCGAAGCGGCGAAGAAGGTGGCCGATGATGCCGGCGTGACTGCCGACAGCGATACGGTCGTCAATGAAGTGCCTTACGAAGCGGTCATCGACGCCGCGGACCGGCACGGCTGCGATCTGATCTTCATGGCCTCTCACGGGCGCCGAGGCATCAGTGCCTTGCTGCTGGGCAGCGAGACCCAGAAGGTCCTCACGCACTCGAAGATTCCGGTACTCATCTACCGCTGACGGAATTGAAAACGCCCCCGTCCGGGGGCGACCGTCACGCGGTTGCGCCTGCCGTCAAGAGCCGCGTTTCGATGGCGGCTCGAGATAAATGCTGATCAGGCTGGACGCTGCACAAACCACCCAGAATCCGAAGAAGCCGATCGAGTAGGTGGCGATCGGCGAGTACTCGACCGGATCCCCCAACAGATAAAGCTCCTGCGGATTCACCACGGTGAAGAAGAACACCGTTGCGACGAAGGCCACCATGAAAGACGGCCAGAGAACCTGAATCCATTTCAGCATGTTGCCTCCTTCGTCGCTTCGCACCGTGCGAACGTCTATCTTGCGGGGGCCGAAGACTGCCCACCGCTCTCGGCCTGTTGTTTCGCCTTGAGCTCGTCCTCCTTCATGTTGCGCATCGCGAAGCGGAACAGAAACCCGCCGATGACGAGCACGAAGACGATGGTGAACAGGCTCAGCAGTCCGATACTCGTCGTAAACAGCTCCTGGGTTGCCATGCCATACCTCCTTTCTCACAGTTAGGAATCATAGGGAATAATCCTTTTTTCCGTCTCTGAAGGGAGGTTCACGGCCCCGTTCAAGCGCCAGCTTCGGGACTCATCTTCTATTTGAATGCGCCAGTATCCAATCCTGAGCGGCGCAACCGGTCCGCTATAGACCCCGGAATCGCCTGCAAGACGCAGCACCTGGTCCATGCCCGCTCGTGTTGGATGAATGATGGTGACGATCAGCCCCTCGGGCAGATCCGCGGTGTTGTTGGCCGACAGGCTCACCGACACGCGATCTGAGCGCACGGACAAGTCCGCAACAAGGCCGAGGTCGCCCGCGAGCAGCGAGCGGGCCATGGTCTGGTCGATCGCCCTGCCCTGGCGGTAGTAATCGTCGACCACAAGCCCATCTGCAGTCGTAATCGCGAAATAGAGCAGCACGAACCCCAACACCACCGAGGTTCCGGGGATCCCGATCAGGATCCACGGCCACTTTTGACGGTACCACGGCGCTCCGTCTTCGTTGGGTCGGGCTGTGCTGCGAATCGTTGCTATCATTGGTTCTGACTCATCTCGGAATGATAAAGGTGGTGCCCTCACGCACCACGACGGAGGGGTCGTCATCGACGACGACCTCGAATACTATTTGGTGCACCCCCGGCTCGGCGGCATCGTAGGGTACGCGTACCTGCACCGTCACTGACTCGGTAGTGGCAGCCGGCAAGGCTGCGAGGCCATCGCTGTCGAGGTGGATGCCGTCCAGCCCGGACACCGAGATCGTGACGTTGCGCGCTTCTTCGATCATGTTGATCACCTGCAGCCGGTAGACGTTCTCGATCAACCCGCCCTCGACTTCGCGGGCCAACGTCGCCCGGTCACGCAGGATGTCGACACGCAGGTCGGTGCGGGTTGCCAGCCCGACCACCATCGCAATGCAGATCGCGACCAGCAAGCCGCCATAGATCAACGTGCGCGGCCGGGCGACATGAACCAGGATCTCCTTCATGCCCCAGCGCTTCTTCAGCGCGTTTTCGGTCGAGTAGCGGATCAGCCCGCGCGGGTAGGACATCTTGTCCATGACCTGATCACAGGCGTCGATGCAGGCGCCGCAGCCGATGCACTCGTACTGCAAGCCCTGACGGATATCGATGCCAGTCGGGCAAACCTGAACGCAGATGCCACAGTCAATGCAGTCCCCCTTGCCAACCGTCTTGGGGTCAACCCCCTTCTTCCGGGTGCCACGCGGCTCGCCACGAAACTCGTCGTATGTCACGACAAGGGTATCCGGGTCGAACATCACGCCCTGGAAGCGAGCGTAGGGACACATGTACTTGCAGACCTGCTCACGCAGCAAACCGGCAAAGACATAGGTGAAACCGGCGTAGAACAGAATCCAGAAAGTCTCCCAGGGCCCGAATCCGAAGGTCGTGAGCGCCTGCAGCAGTTCTTCGACCGGGCTGAAGTAGGCAACCAGCGTGAAGCCGGTCCACAGCGAAAAGATTGCCCAGGCGCCGAATTTGGCGCCGCGCAGCATGAACTTGCGGGCATCCATGGGCGCCGCGTCGAGCTTGCGCCGCTTGTTGTGGTCGCCTTCGATCTTCTCCTCGATCCACATGAAGATTTCGGTATAGACCGTCTGCGGACAGGTATAGCCGCACCACAATCGCCCCGCGATCGCAGTAAAGAAAAACAGTGCGTAGGCCGAGATGATCAGCAGGATCGCAAGATAGAAAACGTCCTGTGGCCAGAACACCCAGCCGAAGATGTAGAACTTGCGCTCGGTGAGATGAAACAGCACCGCCTGGCGATCATTCCAGGTCAGCCAGGGCAGACCGTAGTAAAGGATCTGCGTGAGCCACACCATGGCCCAACGCCAATTGGTGAATACGCCTGAAGTCGACCGCACCTGCAGCTTCTTGCGTGAAGCGTAGAGCGTGTCAGGATTGCTGTCGCTGCCCTGAGCCGCCTTGTCGGGGCTGGGCTTGTTTGCCGGGTCGGCCATGTCGGGCTTGATCCATTTGCAGGAGGTTTGGGGTATCGCCAACGGCACTGAAAAGGCGTCGCTGGCAATGCTGCATCTGTCGTTATCGTTATGGTACCCCGACCCGAAGTGCCCGCTCCGGGCCGGGGGTGATACGGTCGTGCGATTACTGGTTGGTCAATCCCCACACGTAGGCGGTGAGCAGGTGCACCTTGTCTTCGCCCAGGAAGTCGCCAAAGCCGGGCATGCGGTTCATCCGACCATTGGTGACGATGTCGATAATCGCCGCCTCGGAGGAGCCCCACAGCCAGTTGTTATCCGTCAGGTTCGGCGCACCCAGCATGGCCATACCCTGGGCATCAGCACCGTGGCAAGCCACGCAGTTGGTCTGGAAGAGCTCTTCGCCACGCTGAGCACGCAGCGAGTCGTGAGCGAGACCGTTCAGCGAGCGGACGTAGTTGGCCACGTCACGAACACCCTCCGGTCCGAGCACTGCGCCAAACGGCGTCATCACGCCGGTGCGGCCGTTGGTGATCGTCGCCTTGATCGCGTCCGGTTCGCCACCCCATTGCCAACCGCCATCGGTCAGGTTCGGGAAGCCCCGCGCACCGCGCGCGTCCGAGCCATGACATTGGGCGCAATAGGTCTGGAACAAGCGCTCACCCATGCCGCGCGCCTCGGGGTCGGCGGCCACGGCAGCGACGTCCATGCCACGGAAACGGGCGAAGATCGGGCCATAACGCTCTTCGGCCTGCGCCTGCTCCGTGTAGTACTGACCGGTGGAACTCCAGCCAAGCACCCCTTTGAAGTTGCCAAAACCCGGGTAGAGCGCGAGGTAGACCACCGAGAAGATCAAGGTGATCCAGAACAGGTACAGCCACCAGCGCGGCAGAGGGTTGTTGTACTCCGCGAGGTTTTCGTCCCACACGTGGCCGTGCAGTTCGACCTTTCCACTGTGCCGCTTGTTGTTCGAAACGAGCACATACAGACAGAACAGGAGGCTCAGCGCCACCAGCACCATCACCCAGAGGTTCCAGAAGCCGCTCGTAAAGTCAGCCATTTTCTTATCCTTCCTTGGAATGCCGGGACTGCTGCGAGCCCGGCACATCATCGTCGGTAAAGGGGAGTTGCGCTGCTTCGTCGAACCCCGACTTCGCGTGCTTGCTCCAGGCCCAGATGCAGATTCCGACGAAACACAGGAACCCCACGACCGTGATCAGGATTCGGAAGTCATTCAATTCCACAGCGATTTCTCCGATTCTTTACTTGAAGTTCGACAGTGCAGTGCCCAACCCTTGAAGGTAGGCGATCAGCGCATCCATCTCGGTTTTGCCTTCGAGATCAGCACGCGCCCTGGCGATCTGCTCGTCGGTGTAGGGATGGCCCAGCATGCGAAGGCGCTCCATCTTCGTCTCGATGGTACGCATGTCCACCGCACGGATCGGGCGCTCCAGCCACGGGAAGGCGGGCATGTTCGACTCCGGCACGACGGCGCGCGGGTTGATCAGATGCACCCGATGCCACTCGTCGGAGTAGCGACCGCCGACGCGATGCAGATCCGGACCGGTGCGCTTGGAGCCCCACTGGAAGGGTCGGTCGTAGATGAACTCGCCGGCAACCGAGTAGTGACCATAACGCTCAGTCTCCGCGCGGAACGGACGGATCATCTGGGAGTGGCAGTTGTAGCAGCCTTCCCGAACGTAGATGTCGCGACCGGTCAGCTCGAGCGCCGGATAGGGCTTGATGTCGAGCGGGTTGCCCTGACGGTCGATCGCCTGGGTCGTGGACTTCTGGAAGAAGAGCGGCACGATTTCCACCAGACCGCCCACGCTCACCGTGAGCAAGGTCAGCACGATCATCAGACCGACGCTGCGCTCGATCACGTCATGAGTGAATTTTTTCTTTTCGGACATGGTTCTCTTCTCCAAATCAGGCGTGTGCAGCGGACGGAGCGAGCACCGGCGCCTCGTAGGCCTTCTCACCGGAAATCGTCTTCACCATGTTGTAGAACATGATGAACATGCCAGCGAGGAAGAGGATGCCGCCGACCAGACGGATGGTCCAGAACGGGTAGCTGGCCTTGACGCTCTCGATGAACGAGTAGGTCAGGGTGCCATCCGGGTTGGTCGCACGCCACATCAGACCCTGCATCACACCGGCGATCCACATCGAAGCGATGTAGAGCACGATGCCGATGGTCGCGATCCAGAAGTGGGCGGTAATCAGCTTGGTCGAGTACATCTCGGTCTTGCCGTACATGCGCGGCAGCAGGTAATACACCGCGCCGATCGAGATCATCGCCACCCAGCCGAGTGCACCGGAGTGGACGTGACCGACGGTCCAGTCGGTGTAGTGCGACAGCGCGTTGACCGTCTTGATCGACATCATCGGACCTTCGAAGGTCGACATGCCGTAGAAGGACAGGGACACGATCAGGAACTTGAGGATCGGGTCGGTGCGCAGTTTGTGCCAGGCGCCCGACAGGGTCATGATGCCGTTGATCATGCCACCCCAGGACGGCGCGAGCAGGATCAGCGAGAAGATCATGCCGAGGGACTGGGTCCAGTCGGGCAGCGCGGTGTAGTGCAGGTGGTGCGGACCCGCCCACATGTAGGTGAAGATCAGCGCCCAGAAGTGCACGACCGACAGGCGGTAGGAATACACCGGCCGCTCGGCCTGCTTCGGAACGAAGTAATACATGATGCCGAGGAAGCCCGCAGTCAGGAAGAAGCCCACCGCGTTGTGACCATACCACCACTGGATCATCGCGTCCTGCGCACCCGCGTAGGCGGAGTAGGCCTTCCATGCAGACACCGGCACCGCAGCGCTATTGACGATGTGCAGCAGGGCGACAGTGAGGATGAAGGCGCCGAAGAACCAGTTCGCAACGTAGATATGCGAAACCTTGCGCTTGGCGATGGTGCCGAAGAAGACGATGGCGTAGGAGACCCACACGACGGCGATCAGGATGTCGATCGGCCACTCGAGTTCGGCGTACTCCTTGCCGGAGGTGAAGCCCAGCGGCAGCGTAATGGCAGCGAGCACGATGATCAGCTGCCAGCCCCAGAAGGTGAAAGCGGCCAGCTTGGGCGCAAACAAAGTGGTGTGACAGGTCCGCTGGACCACGAAATATGACGTCGCAAACAACGCACAACCACCGAACGCGAAGATCACCGCGTTGGTATGCAGCGGGCGCAGTCTCCCGAAATGAAACCATTCGCCGACGTCGCTCAGATTGAGTGCGGGCCAGACGAGCTGTGCGGCGATGATCACGCCGACAAGCATGCCTACGATACCCCACACCACCGTCATGATGGCGAACTGGCGAACGACTTTATAGTTGTAAGTCGCTTGCGATTGCATGTGAGTCACCTCTTGGTTTGAAAATTCGATCTCGCTCGGCGGCGGCGCGTTGGTTGCAACAGTTACAGATTAGCTCGCGATCGCGCTTGTGGGCAAAGAAAGCCCTGCTTGATTGAGGTCAAGATTGTACAGAGTCTAAAGTCCAAAACAAACGACTAAGACCCCCGTCAATCAACAGTCCGAACAACCTTTGATCCAGATCAAGTTCGCCGGCCAAGGCAAAAAAAAGGGTGCGTCTGAAACGCACCCCCAACCCCAACAGAGAGACAAAAAACACATGATCCGAGCGCTTGGCCAGCCACTCGGGCTCCTGCGCCAAAACCATGATGGAAGTATGCCTTTGGACATCTTGCGGCAAGTTGACATAGGTCAAAACATCCGCGCAATCCCGCCGCGCAGCTCACTGGCGCCTGTGCTCATGTGGGCTGGCGGATCGCACGGATCAGTCCGGTCGTGGCGCGGATGAGTCCTTTTCCGCACTCTTTGAGGCCTGGTCGTCGGCCACCGGCGCTGCGCTGTCGTGGTCATCCGGACTCGCTGCCTTTCCGCCATCGGACCGGGGCGCAGGGTCGCGGTCATCGATCAGCATGCGATAGGCGGGCCCTTCCATGTCGTCGAACTGACCGGAGCGTACCGACCACCAGAAGATCACGCCGATGATGAACACCAGCACCACCGATAGTGGAATGAGCAGATACAGTCCCATCAGATTCCTCCTCCACCAGGCTGGCGCTGCAATCGCAAGGCATTGACCACCACGAGAAGCGAGCTCAGCGCCATGCCCAATCCGGCCATCCACGGCGTGATCAGCCCCGCCATCGCTAGCGGCACCGAAGTGAAATTGTAAGTAAAGGACCACCACAGATTCTGCTTGATGATGGTCAGGGTCCGACGCGACAGCGTGACGCCGCGTGACAGACCAGCCAGATTTTCGGACAACAATACGATGTCCGCCTGATTTCGTGCGAGATCGGTGCCTCCGCCCATCGCAATCGACACCTGGGCCTGTGCCAGCACAGGCGCATCGTTGACACCGTCACCGATCATCGCCACGACAGCGCCGGCCTCCTTCTGACGTGTCTCGACCCAGCTCTGCTTGTCTTGCGGCGTCATGCCGCCATGGTGCTCCGCCACCGAGACCTCGCGTGCGACTGCGGCAACTGCTGCAGGCGCATCACCACTGATGATCGCCGTGGGGATGCGCTCGGCATGCAGCCGACGCAGTAGCACCGGCGCATCCTCGCGCAAGGCATCGGCGAGCCGAAACACGGCCAACCAGCCATCCTCGGAACCCAGCGCGACCACCGTACCCCCGTCGCCCTCGAGTGCAGCAATGGCGTCGGGAATCGGCGAGCCTGCCAGCTCGGCGACAAACTCTGGACGACCGACACGCATGCGCCGCCCGTTTGCCACCCCTTCCACCCCTTGCCCGGTGACCGAACGCAAATCGCTCACCGTTGGCAGAGACATACCTTCCGCCCCCTGACGGACACCTTCCGCGATGGCGTGTTCGGATGCCTGCTCCAACGCGGCAGCAAGCGCCCTCACCTCGCCTTCCTCCAACGCACCCAGAGACGTCACCGCGTCCAGCTTCATCACGCCGTAGGTCAGAGTTCCGGTCTTGTCGAAGACGTAGCGATTGGCGGTGGCAAGGCCTTCGATCGCGTGCCCCCGCGTGACGAGGACGCCCATCCGGGCGAGCGTATCGGTTGCGACGGTCAGCGCGGTAGGCGTGGCCAGCGACAGGGCGCAGGGGCAGGCGACGACCAGCACCGACACGAACACCCACAGCGCGCGCGAAGAATCGATGAACTGCCACACGATCAGCGTCAGCGCCGACAGACTGAGCAGCGCCCAGATGAAAACGCGCGCTACCCGGTCGGCCTGAGTCGCGATGCCGGGACGCTCAGATGCAGCGCGATCCATCAGTTTGCGAATCGCCGCAAGACGCGTGGAATCGCCAACCTGGCGTATCTCGACGAGCAGGGGGCTGGCAATGTTGATGCTGCCACCAGTCACCTGCGCCCCCGGACGCTTGGTAACCGGTCGGCTTTCGCCAGTCAGCAGGGCCTCGTTCGCCTGGCTCTCGCCTTCGCGCACTACACCGTCTGCGGGAATCACTTCGCCAGGCCGGACCCGCACCAGATCGCCAGGCACGAGCTGCGACACCGGCACCTTGGTGCCCACAGCCGCCCCTGCTTCCACTCGTTCCGCGAACACCGGGATGACCTTGCCCAGTTCTTCGACGCCACGTACCGCCTTCTGCCGTGCGAGCATCTCCAGATACCGCCCGCACAACAACAGAAAGACGAACATCGTCACCGAGTCGAAGTACACGTCGGGGCCGTTGATCAGAGTCGCATAGACACTGGCGACGAAGGCGCTGCCGACTCCAAGGGCCACCGGCACATCCATCCCGAGGGCGCGATGCTTCAGATCGCGCCACGCACGCTGGAAGAACGGTGCAGCGGAATAGAAAACCACTGGCAGCGTCAGTACCAGACTCGCCCAGCGCATCAGCAAGTCGGCATCCGCGGAGATATCGCCCTCGCCCGCGATGTACGACGGGTAGGCATACATCATCACCTGCATCATGCCGAACCCGGCGACGAACACCCGCCACAGCATCGAGCGGCGCTCGCGTTGAGCGATCTGCTCGGATCGCTCCGCATCATAGGGGTAGGCGCGGTAACCGATGAGCTGAATCGCCCCCAGAATGTCGGACAGTTTGATCTGCCGCTCATCCCAGCGGACACGCGCACGACGGGTCGCGTAATTCACCTCCACCAGCGTCACCCCGGGCTGCTTGGCGAGGTGCTGCTCGTTGAGCCACACGCACGCGGCACAGGTGATGCCTTCGAGAATCAGCGATGCCTCGCGTTCGAACTCGCCGATCGGCTGCACGAAGGACTTCTGGAAATCCGGGTGATCGAAAAGCCCCAGTTCCTGCAATTCGGCCGGCATCGCCTCTTTCACCGGCTCGGGCATCGCGTCGCGATGGCGATAGTAGTCGGTGAGTCCGTTGTCTACGATCGACTGTGCGACCGCCTCGCATCCGACGCAGCACATGCGTTGCCGGACATCGTCGATCGCCACGTAAAAGCTGGACTCGGGCGGGACCGGCAGCCCGCAGTGGTAACACTCCTCACTGGCGGCGACTTCGGCACCGTTGGCGACCATTGCATCTGCTGTACTGCTCATAAGCCTCTGTACCGGTTCCATTCCAATCGACCCGGGCAGCGCCGCGGGCAACGGTTTTTAGCACATTTCCAGAGGCTGACCAATGAGACAGATCAAAGGTTCGAACATCGGACCGACACGAACACAAAGAAAAAGGGGCCGCAGCCCCATTGTCGAAATACGGCGCCGGACCGCGTCCGGCACGCGATCACTTCGCGGCCATGCGAATCGCCCCATCGAGACGGATCACCTCGCCATTCAGATAGGCATTCTCAACGATGTGGCGAACCAGAGCGGCGAACTCAGCCGGCCGCCCCAGTCGCGAAGGAAACGGCACCATCTTGCCCAACGAGTCCTGCACCTCCTGCGGCATGCCCATCAACATCGGCGTTTCCATGATACCCGGAGCGATCGTCATTACCCGAATGCCGGAGCGCGCGAGTTCGCGCGCCACCGGCAAGGTCAGTCCGACGATACCGGCCTTCGAGGCGGCATAGCCCGCCTGTCCCACCTGCCCGTCGTAAGCCGCCACCGAGGCGGTGCTGACGATCACGCCCCGCTCACCTCCTTCGTTGGGCTCGGATTTGCTCATCGCTTCGGCCGCGAGTCGGATCATGTTGAAAGTGCCGATCAGATTGATCGCCACGGTGCGCGAGAAACTCTCGAGCCGATGCGGCCCCTCACGACCGACGACCTTTTCAGCCGGCGCCACGCCTGCGCAATTGACCAGGCCGTGCAGTCCGCCAAAGCCCTCGACTGCCCGTGCAATCGCAGCACGCGCGCTCGCCTCGTCGGTCACGTCGGTTTCGACGAACACAGCGCTTGCACCAAGCTCGGCCGCAACCTTTTCGCCCGCTTCGCGATTGACGTCGGCGAGCACCACCCTGCCACCCGCTTCGACCAGCATGCGCCCGGTCGCCGCGCCCAGGCCCGAGCCACCACCCGTTACCACGAATACGCTGTTCTCGATCTTCATCGTCACTTCCTCCGGCAGGTTCAATGTCAGTCGAGGGAAGATAGATTTGGTTGACGTTTACGTCAACCAACGTATCCAACTGTATCGCCATTCAGGCGACACAACAAAAAAAGGGCCGACCCAGCGGGCCGACCCTTCCACGAAATTGGTGCTGGTGAGAGGAATCGAACCCCCGACCTACTGATTACGAATCAGTTGCTCTACCGACTGAGCTACACCAGCAAAGAGGGCGAAATATACCCTAGCGCCGTGGCGGCTTCAAGCGCCGTTGGCGGCTGCAGACCAGTAGTCGGCGCGGCTGTAATGATTCCGGAGGTGATCGATGATCAGCCGCACCCTTAAGGCCAGGTGCTTGCGCTGTGGGAAAACCGCGTAGATGCCCATCATCGGCGCCGCGAAATCTTCAAGCACCGTGACCAGACGCCCGGCAGCAAGGTCGGCTTCCACCTCCCATAGCGAGCGCCAGGCCAGGCCGCGTCCGGCAAGTGCCCAGTCGTGCAGCACCGCGCCATCGTTGCATTCCAGCCGCCCCGCCACCTTAACCGTTGTCACCTCACCGTCTTCGTCCATGAACTGCCAGCCGCGCTGCTGTCCCAGCGACAGACAATCGAAACGCGGCAGATCGTCGGGACGTTCGGGGCGGCCGTAACGCGCAACGAAGGAGGGACTCGCGACGACCACACGCCGGTTGTCTCCAAGGCGCAGCGACACCAGACTGGAGTCGGCGAGCTCACCGATACGAATCGCGCAGTCGATGTTCTCGTTCACGAGATCGACCAGACGATCGGTAAGATCCAGCGAGCAACTCACGTCTGGATTGGCGTCCAGAAAGCTGCGCAGCAAGGGCGCCACATGCAGACGGCCGAAGCCGGCCGGCGCCGATACCCGCAGGTGCCCGCTGGCCTTGACGCCACCGAGACTCACCGACGCCTCGGCGTTGGCGAGATCATTGAGGATGCGCTGACAGTCTTCAAGAAAGGCCGACCCCTCAAAGGTCAGCGAGATGCTCCTGGTACTGCGCATCAGCAAACGCACGCCAAGCCGCTGCTCGAGCGCATCGAGGCGCCGACCGATGACCGCGGGCGTCACACCAGCGGCACGGGCCGCCGCGGACAGGCTGCCCCGCACCGCGACGCTGACGAAGCTCTCGATCTGCTTGAAAGCATCCACTTGTTACTCCTGGTACAAGATTGTTTTACTTTTTGGCTTATTCTACGCGCCAAACAAACACAATAGACTAGACCCAACTCAATACCGCAGACTCGAGCTCCCCCGCCATGCCATCGAACACCCCGAGAATCCGCGCGGTCATCTTCGACGCCTTCGGCACCTTGTTCGACGTGTACTCGGTGGGCGCGCTCGCCGAGCAGCTTTTCCCTGGCAAGGGTGAAGCGCTCGCTGCCCTGTGGCGCCAAAAGCAGATCGAATACGCCTTCATCCGCACGCTATCGGGCCGGTACAAGCCCTTTCTGGCAGTCACCGAGGACGGCCTGGTGTTCGCCGCGCGCAAGCTCGGTCTCGATCTCGACGACGGCGCTCGCCGCCAGCTGATGAACCAGTACGCCTGTCTGTCGCCCTTCCCGGAAAATCTCGCCGTGCTGCGCAAGCTGCGTGAGCGTGGACTGCCGCTGGCAATCCTGTCGAATGGCACCCCCGAGATGCTCGATGTCGCGGTGCGCAGCGCCGGCATGCACGGTTTGTTCGACCATGTGCTATCGGTAGAGCGGGTCGGCGCCTACAAGACCCACCCCGACGCCTACGGACTGGGGCCGGCGGCCTTAGGCTGCACGCCTCAGGAGATTGTCTTCGTATCCTCCAACGGCTGGGATGCGATCGGCGCGACCTGGTTCGGCTATACGAGCTTCTGGGTCAATCGCGGCAACCAACCGCCTGAGCAACTCGATGTGACGCCATCCGCCACCGGCACCACGCTGGATGAGTTGCTCGATTTCATCGACCGGCGTCTGGCCGCCGGTTCCGCTTCGCAAAAAGTCGCCTGAACCCTCGGGCGGATTGATTCACTCTTCTCAACCCTTTCATTCATCATCGAGGCAAGCAACATGACTTCTCGCATTCAGCACAAGGGGCTCCAAGTCGACGCCGACCTCGCGCGCTTCATCGAAACCGAAGCGCTGCCGGGCACCGGTATTGACGCGGCCGACTTCTGGAACAACTTCAGCGACCTCGCGAACGAACTGGCGCCGAAGAACCGCGCCCTGCTCACCGAGCGTGACCGCCTGCAGGCCGAACTCGACGCCTGGCACCGTGCCAACCCGGGCCCGGTGCGCGACGCGGCCGGCTATCGCAGCTTTCTCGAATCCATCGGCTACCTGCAGCCGGCGCCCGCGCCGTTCAAGGTGAGCACCGCCAACGTCGACAGCGAGATTTCCAGCCAGGCCGGCCCCCAGCTCGTCGTGCCGGTGATGAACGCCCGCTATGCGCTGAACGCAGCCAACGCGCGCTGGGGCAGCCTGTACGACGCGCTCTACGGCACCAACGCCATCTCCGAGGACGGCGGCGCCGAGCGTGCCGGCGGCTACAACGCGGTGCGCGGTGCCAGAGTCATCGCCTTCGCCCGCAACTTCCTGGATCAGGCCGCTCCGCTGGCCAACGCCAGCCATGCCGCCGCCACCGCCTATCGCATCGAAGGCGGCAAGCTGGTGGTCGCGCTCGACAACGGCAACACCACCGGTCTCGTCCGTCCGGAGCAGTTCGCCGGCTTCCAGGGTGAGGCTAGCGCGCCGACGGCCGTGCTGCTCAAGAACAACGGCCTGCACTTCGAAATCCAGATTGACCGCGAACACTTCAT
>NZ_WTVM01000110.1 GCF_012910885.1 Azoarcus taiwanensis
GGCGAATTCCATCAGGGCCAGCAGACATCGGGTCTGCCAAACAGGCCGGATATAAGACTGCAGCCAGACTCTGGAACGTCAAAAATGCAAACTTCACTTGCCAAACCGGGAGGCGTCCATATAAGCGCCGTGAGGCGCGAATGCGGAGCTGACTTCTTGCTTTGGCGCCTGGGCTGCCCTCAGGTCGCGTGCTTTGTCCGCCATTCGCCGAGCGCCGCCAGGGCGTCGTGCAGATCGTAGATCACGCGAATGCCATCGAGCTTGGCGCGGCGGCCCTGCAACGCAGCGCCGCCTGCCCACAGCGCGATCTCCGGCGGGAGCATGCCGCGCAACTGATTGAGCCCTTCAACCGCCTGACGTACAGGGAAGGCGCCGCTGAAGGACAGGGCGACGACGTCGAACTGGCCCGCGATCGCGGCGGTGCGGATGTCGCCGAGAGGAGTCTGCACCCCGATCGATATGCAGGTCGCGCCCTCGGGTACGAGCACCGCCTCGGCCATGAGCAGGCCCAGGCCATGCTGTTCGTCGGGAAAGGTGGTGAGCAGAATGCGCGGGCGGGAGCCTCCGCCGGAATGGCTGCCGATCGCGTTGCGCAGCACGTTTTGTATCTGCTCCGAATACAGATGCTCTTCGCAGACATCGAGCTCGCCGCGCACCCAGGCTTGCCCGATGGCGACATTGAGTGCGGTGACGGTCTCCGAGGCGAAACGCTGCAGACCTTGCTTGAGCACCAGTTGCTGCAACATGGTGCGCAGCTCGACGCTGCGGTGCAAGCGCACAAGCCGGAGGAAGTCGGTTTCGCCAATGTCACCGGCTTGCGGTGCCTCGACTGCGGTTTCTTCGAGCATTGCGACAAGTTCTGCGGTGCTCGCGGCCACGACCTTCGACGGTCGTTTTCCCTGGTCGAGGAGCCGGCGTATCAGACGTAGCTTCTCGACCTGCTCCCTGGGGTAGGCGCGATCACCGTTGTCGTCACGATCCGGTTGAGGAAAACCGTATCTCCGTTCCCAGACGCGCAGCGTGTCTTTCGAGAGGCCGGTATCACGTTCAACCGAAGAAATACTGAAGAGTTCTTGATTTGTCATTTTGTCCAAGACAAACGCTTGACATGTGTTTTAAGTGGTTCTGTCTTAGAACCGTAATCTCAACTTGTCTAGGACAACGATCATGAAAACGCTGACCAAACCCAATCTGGCCGCAGGTGCTGCACTGCTTGGCAGCGCTGTTGTTATCGCGGCGTTCTGGCTTGTACGCCCGGCCCATGCCGAGATGCAGGACAAGGCCGAAGATCGTGCATGTGGCATGGAGCGTGTCGTAGACAAAAATCCGTACCCCGGCATAGACCTCAAGCTTCTGGTGCACCGCCCCGACGTCGCTCCCAGAGTGCTCCGCCTGGACGTTTGATCCCAGCCAACATCGACCCATATCTGGACAGGAGTACATATGAACGCCCCGGAAAGAATCTTTCTCCCAGACGTGCAATCTTCGGCTGACCATCGTTCCCTCGCCATCCAGCGAGTGGGTGTGCGTGGCTTGCGCTATCCGTTGAAGCTGCGCAATCGAGATGGCAGCATCAGTCACACCGTGGCGCGTGTCGAGATGACGGTGGGCCTGCCCCCGGAGGTCAAGGGCACGCACATGTCCCGCTTCGTCGAGATTCTCGAGTGCGAGCGCGAGCCGTTGGACCTGTCCGGGCTGCAAGTCATGTTCGTCGAGATGCTGGAGCGTCTGGAAGGGCAGGAGGGTCGTGCTCAGTTCGAGTTTCCGTATTTCATCCGCAAGGCGGCGCCGGTTTCCGGTGTGGAGAGTCTGATCGACGTCGATGTTGCGATCAGTGTCGAGAAGCATGCCGGGGCGGATACTTCGGTAACGCTGAAAGTGATTGCGCCGGTGACCAGTCTCTGCCCGTGCTCCAAGAAGATTTCCGACTACGGCGCGCACAACCAGCGTTCGGCTATCACGATCACCGCACGTCTGCGCGAGGACGTCAGCATCGAGGAACTGGTGCGCGTGGCAGAGGAAGAGGCTTCGTGCGAGGTCTTCGGTCTGCTCAAGCGTCCGGACGAGAAGTGGGTTACCGAGCGCGCCTACGACAACCCCAAGTTTGTCGAGGATCTGGTGCGTGACATTGCGCTGCGTCTCAAGTCCGACGGGCGCATCGCCGCGTGGGTGGTCGAATCGGAGAACTTTGAATCCATCCACAACCACTCGGCCTACGCGCTGATCGAGGGGAAGAACATATGAGCGCAGAGCAACTCGTCACCAGCGGCTTGGCGGTGCGCAGCCTCAGCCTGCCAACGCCACTGAGCCGGCGTCTCTACGCTGCGGTACAGGCACGCCGGCAGGCGCGCTGCAGGCTGACCAACGGTCGGCGTTGAGGGAGATCATCACATGGACATGGGTGACATCCGCCGGGTTGCTACCGGGGGCCAAAAGCGGGTTGCGGTCGTCGGGTCGGGCATCTCGGGGCTGGCCGCCGCGTGGTTGCTTTCGCGCAGCCATGCGGTGACGCTTTTCGAGGCCGGCGATTACTTCGGCGGCCACACCAATACGGTGGACGTCACTGTGGACGGCCATTCCTTCGGGGTGGACACCGGGTTTCTGGTGTTCAACCGCAAAACCTACCCGAACCTGTGCGCCATGTTCGCCCTCCTTGGCGTGCCGGTAGTGGAGTCCGACATGTCGTTTGCGGTGAGTATGGACTCGCCCGATCTCGAGTGGGCCGGAACCGATCTTGGCACCGTCTTCGCGCAGCGAAGCAACCTCTTACGGCCTGCCATGTGGCGGATGATTGCCGACATCCTGCGCTTCAATCGCGAGGCGACCCACATGGCGGTGTCCGGCGTCGCGCCGGAACTGCCGCTTGGTGCCTGGCTGGCAGCCAACCGGTACGGCGAGGCATTTCGCGACTGGTATCTGCTGCCGATGGCGGCTGCAATCTGGTCGTGTCCGACAGCAACGATGCTTGAGTATCCGGTCGCCACCTTCGCGCGCTTCTGCCACAACCACGGCTTGTTGCAGGTGAATGACCGCCCCCGTTGGATGACGGTGCGCGGTGGTGCGCGTGAGTACGTTCGCAAGATCATCGAGCTTCTGCCGGATGCACGACTGGGCTGCCCGGTCTATCGTGTGTCGCGGGACGAACGCGGCGTATGGGTGGAGTCGCCCGGTGGCACCGAGCAGTTTGCTGATGTCGTGTTCGCCTGCCACAGTGACCAGGCGCTGGCAATCCTTGGCGGTGACGCGTCGCCCGCCGAGCGTATGGTGCTGTCCTCGGTTCGCTATCAGGCCAATCGCGCGGTGCTCCACACAGACCTGTCCTTGCTGCCCAGGCGCAAGAAGGTGTGGTCTGCGTGGAACTATCTCGCGGGTTCGGCGGACGAGGGTACCCGTCCGGTGTCGGTCAGTTATCTGCTCAACCGCCTGCAACCGTTGCCGACCGAGACGCCGGTCGTAGTCTCTTTAAACCCCTTTCGAGAGCCCGCTCCGGACAAGCTTATCCGCAGCTTCGATTACGCTCACCCGGTTTTCGATCAGGCCGCGATCGACGCTCAGGGCCGTCTTTCCTCGATTCAGGGCAAACGCCACACCTGGTTTGCCGGAGCCTGGACCGGCTACGGTTTCCACGAGGATGGCCTGAAGTCCGCGCTCAGCGTCGTCGAGCGGCTTGGAGGCACTGTGCCCTGGCGTGGTGAGTCCGCCGAAGCGCAAAGGGTGACAGCATGAACTCGCAGCCATGGTCGCTGACGCCCTCGGTTTGTTTCGGCGCGGTGATGCACGAGCGCCATGCGGTGGCGGGCAACCGTTTCGTTTATCCGGTGGCCTTCCTGCGCATTCCGCTTTCTTGCATGGAGAGCCTGCGTACGCCGCTGCTCGGGATCGAACGCGCCGGGGTGTTCAGCCTGCGCTCCGAAGATCACGGCGCGCGTGATGGTTCTCCGTTGCTGCCGTGGGTACGTTCCGTGCTGGCCGAGCATGGACTGGCCGTCCATGCCGATGGCGAGGTCGTCTTGCACACCATGCCGCGCGTGCTGGGCTATGTGTTCAACCCGGTCAGCTTCTGGTACTGCCACGATCGCGCTGGCCAGTTGCGTGTCGTGCTGGCCGAGGTCAATAACACATTTGGCGAAACCCACCGCTACCTCGTTTTCCACCCGGATCTGCGGCCGATTAGCTCGGGCGAGACCTTGAGTGCGCGCAAGGTCTTTCATGTCTCGCCCTTCTTTCCGGTGAAGGGCGAGTACCGCTTCCGTTTTGACAGCCGCGACGGCATGAATGCGGTCGCGATCGATTACTACCACGACGGCGAAAAGCAGCTCTCGACCCGCGTCGGTGGCCGTGAGCAGGTGCTCGATGGCGCTGCGATGCGGCGTTGGTTGCTGCGCTTCCCGTTGATGACTTTCGGCGTGGTGTTCCGCATCCATTGGCAGGCCTTGCGGCTGTGGTGGAAAAAGGTGCGCTTCTATCGCAAACCCCCGCCCCCTCTTGAGGAGACGACGACATGAACCCGGAGCAACTCGTGATCGACGAGGCATTGAGCCGCTTCTGCCCGCGGACGCTGGCCTCGCTGCCGCGTTCGGCGCGGCTGGCACTGGAGATGCTCGATACGCTCGAGCATGGCGCGCTTGCTGTGGAGTTGCCCGACGGCCAGCGGCTGCGGGCAGGCCACGGCGCGCTGGTCGCCCAGTTCAGGGTGCGTGATTACGAAACCTTCGATCGCGCGCTGGCCACCGGCGACATCGGCCTCGCCGAGGCCTGGATGGACGAATTGTGGGACAGTGACGACCCCACCCAGGTGCTACTTCTACTGTCTCGCAATCGGGAGCGCCTGGGTGCCGCGGTGTATGGTCGCAGACTGCGACTTGCCGGGCATCGTCTGTGGCACTTGCTGCGGGCCAACACCCGGGTGGGGGCACGGCGCAACATCGAGGCGCACTACGACCTCGGCAACGACTTCTATTCACTCTGGCTCGATCCGAGCATGACCTACTCGGCCGCTGTCTTCGAGTCGGCGCACGACAGCCTCGAAACCGGACAGCAGCGCAAGTACCGGCGGATTCTGGAACGCCTCGACGCGAAGCCCGGGCAGATGATTCTCGAGGTCGGCTGCGGCTGGGGCGGGTTTGCCGAAGTGGCGGCGAAGGAGTTCGGTTGCAAGGTGCTCTGCCTCACCTTGTCGCCGGCGCAACTGGCATTCGCGCGCGAGCGTGCCGAGCGGGGTGGTTTCGCCGACAAGGTGCGTTTTGAGCTGTGCGATTACCGCGATGTGCGCGGTCAGTACGATCACATCGTCTCTATCGAGATGATCGAGGCAGTGGGCGAGCGCTTCTGGCCGGTCTATTTCAAGCAGCTGGCGACGCTGCTGCGTCCCGGTGGGCGCTGCATCATCCAGGCGATCACGATCGACGACGATCTTTTTCACCGCTATCGGCGCGGCACCGACTTCATTCAGCGCCATATCTTCCCGGGGGGCATGCTGCCCAGCCCGTCGGTATTTCACCGTCAGGCCGAGGCCGCCGGGCTGGTCGTGGATGGAGACTTCGCCTTCGGGCGCGATTACGCGACAACCCTGGCGATCTGGCACGAGCGCTTCCTCGCCAATCTCGCGGCGGTTCGCGCGCAGGGATTCCCGGAGCGCTTCATCCGCATGTGGCGTTTCTACCTCTCCTATTGCGAGTCCGGTTTCGAAACCGGTGACATCGATGTACACCACTACGAGCTCATCCATGCGCCGCAGTGAGCCCGCGGCCGGCGTGATCCTGCGGTTCAGGCGGGATGCGGCTTCGCTGGCGCTTGCGGTCGCGCTGGGCTTCTGGCTGGCCGGAGCGTCCTACGGCTCGTCGGTTCCCGGGCAACAGGTGCCAGCCATCCAGGCCCTCGCACAACAGGGTTGGCAGCCGCTTGGCAGCGGGGCGCTGCGCTGGTTCGGTCTGCGTATCTACGAAGCCGCCCTGTGGGCGCCGGATGCGCAGGCATGGCGAGACGGCGGAGCGTTCGCGCTGGCGATCGCCTACGAGCGAACCATCCCCTCGGCGAGGCTGGTGAAGGCCACGGAGGACGAGATGCGTCGCCTCGGCGTGGCGGACGAGGCGCGAATCGCGTCGTGGCGACCGGCGCTCGAGCAGGCCTTTCCGGATGTCTCCGCCGGAGATGTCATCGTCGGTATTCACCGCCCTGGCGAGGGCGTGCATTTCCACTATGGCGAGCGTTCGAGCGGCGTCGTGACCGACCCCGACTTCGCCGCGGCGTTCTTCGCGATCTGGCTGGACGAGCGGACTCGCGAACCCGGCCTCAGGGCGCGCTTGATCGGCGATCGCACGGATGGCTGAACCGGCAGCTACGGTCGCCTCCGCGGCCGATGCCGGCGCCGCGGACGAGGCGGAGTCGGCTGCAGCCGCCACCTGGCGACCGGTATTCGCTTATGGTGCGTTCGGCTTGCCGCTCGCCTTTGCGGCCCTGCCGATCTATGTTCATGTACCCCGCCTGTACGTTGAGGGGTTCGGCCTGTCCTTGGCTGCCGTGGGAGCGGTGCTGCTCGCGGTGCGGATTCTCGACGCCTTGACCGATCCGCTCATCGGTTGGGCGAGCGATCGGCTGGCCAACCGCAAGCTGGCCATCGCTCTGTCCTTGCCGGTGCTCGGTGCCGGCATGTTCGGTTTGCTCTCGCCTCCGGCGGGCGCGGGGGCAGCCTGGATGGCGGCGATGATCTTCTTCGTCACGCTCGGTTTTTCGGTTGCGACCATCAACTACGGTGCATGGGGCGCAGAGGCGGCACATACCGCAAATGGGCGAACCCGGCTGGTCGCCTCGCGTGAAGGCTTTGCCCTTCTGGGCGTCGTGCTGGCCGCGTCGCTCCCGACCGTGCTCGCACCCGGCGACGAGGTTGCCGGTCTCGCACGTTTGACCTGGATCTTCCTGCCCTTGTTGTGTGTCGGCGCGCTGGTCACGCTCGCCGCGACACCGCGGCCGCAGGCTCGACGGCACTCGATGCAGCGAGTGCTGCCGTCTTTGTGGGCGGCACTCGTGCATCGGCCGTTCCTGCTGCTGCTAGCGGTGTTCTGTGCCAACGGCATTGCCGCTGCGATACCCGCTTCCACGGTGCTCTTCTTCGTCGCCGACGTGCTTCAGGCGTCGGGCCTTTCCGGGCTCTTCCTGGTGCTGTACTTCGTCGCGGGGGCTGCAAGCCTGCCCTTGTGGGTGAGGCTGTCGAGATGCGTCGGCAAGGTCCGCGCATGGTTCGGCTCGATGCTGCTCGCCATCGCCTCCTTCATCTGGGCCTATTTCCTCGGCGCGGGCGACACCTTTGCGTTCGCGCTGATATGCGTCGCGTCCGGCGCCGCGCTTGGCGCCGATCTCGCCCTGCCGCCGGCCATGCTCGCCGATTTGCTGGCGCGCGACACCTCGCCAAGCGATGCACGGGCCGGCGCCTGGTTCGGCTGGTGGAACTTCGTCACCAAGGCCAATCTCGCGCTCGCGGCAGGCCTGGCGCTGCCCTTGCTCGGCATGCTCGGCTACGTGTCCGGTGGCACCGACCCCGATGGACTGCAGGCACTGTCGGCGGTGTATGCGCTGGCGCCGGTCGCGCTCAAGCTGTTGGCCGCGACCTTGTTGTGGTCGCTGCGTTACAAACTGGATTTTGAAGGAGGGTTGAAATGAGCACGACGCGTGCATTGCTGCTGGCGGGCGTACTGGGTCTGGCCGGTTGCAGTTCGGTGGATGTGGACAAGTACGCATCCGAACAGCCCGAGCTGGATCTGCGCACCTACTTCGATGGTACCCTGGATGCGCACGGCATTTTCCAGAACCGCGCGGGTGAGGTCGTGAGGCGTTTCCATGTGCTGATCGAGGCGAGCTGGGAGGGTGACGTGGGCGTGCTCGATGAACATTTCACCTACTCGGATGGCGAAACCCAGCGCCGGGTGTGGACGATCACCCGCCACGGTCGCGGGCAATACACTGGCACCGCCGACGACGTGGTCGGTGAGGCGGTTGGCGAGGCCCGCGGCAACGCCTTGCGCTGGCGCTATGTGCTGGCGCTGCCGGTCGGAGACAAGGTGTATAACGTCGACTTCGACGACTGGATGTTTCTCATGGACGATCGAGTGATGCTCAACCGCTCGGTGATGAGCAAGTTCGGCATTCGTCTCGGCGAGGTCACGCTGTCGTTCTACAAGCGTGACGAGTAAGCGCGGCTTGGCGAACGCATGGCGCTGAACGAGCGGATTACCGACTGGCGGGGCCGCCGGGTGTGGCTGGTGGGCGCGTCCACCGGTATCGGTGCTGCACTCGCGCGCGCATTGTCGGCGCGTGGCGCCCGGCTGGCCTTGTCAGCCCGCTCTCGGGAAAAACTGGAGGCCCTGGCGGTATCGTGTCCGGGCAGCATGCTGCTGCCGCTGGATGTTACCGTCGCCGGCAGTCTGGATCAGGCACATGATGCGCTGATGGCGGAGTGGGGCGGCATCGACCTCGTCGTGCTCAATGCCGGCACCTACCGTCCCTTACATGTCGAGGAGCTGTCGCCGACAGCCGCGCGTGAGACCATCGAGCTCAACCTGCTGGGGGTCATGGACGGCGTTTCGGTAGTGGCGCCCACCTTGCTGGAGCAGGGCGCTGGAGGTGTCGCCATCGTTGGTAGCGTCGCAGGTTACGCAGGCTTGCCCAAGGCGCTTGTCTATGGCGCTTCCAAGGCGGCGTTGATCAATTTCGCCGAGAGCCTATATTTCGATCTTGCACCGCGGGGTGTGTCGGTCTATCTGGTCAGCCCCGGGTTCGTCGCGACGCCGCTGACGGAGCAGAACGATTTCCACATGCCCGCGCTGATGCAACCGGAGCAAGCCGCTGACGCCATCGTCGCGGGACTTGCGCAAGGGCGTTTCGAGATTCACTTCCCGAGGCGTTTCACTCTGTGGCTCAAGCTGTTGCGGCTGTTGCCCTATCGTTGGTTCTTCCCGCTCGTGCAGCGTGCGACAGGGGGTGGTCGCTGATGGTGCCGGTCGATGACACCGCTGGCAGCGATGAGGGCAGGCGCCGGATGCAGGAGGCGCTGGCGGAGTTGGTGCGATTTTATGAGCAACTGACGCCGGAGACGGTTGTCCAGGTCGGGATGCTGTATGCGCCGGGCGCCCGATTCAAGGATCCCTTCAACGAGGTCGAAGGCGTCGCTGCGATAGAGCACATCTTTCATCACATGTTCCGCCAGGTCGAGCGTCCGCGGTTTGTTGTCGATTCGTCGCTGCTGGACGGTGCTCAGGCCATGCTTTGCTGGCGCTTTCTCTTTTCCAGCGGCGGGCGGAACATCGAGGTGAGAGGTGCGAGCCATGTCGTTTTCGATGCAGATGGCCGGGTGCGCCTGCATCGAGACTACTGGGATACCGGTGAAGAACTCTACGCCAAGTTTCCGCTCATCGGCCCGTTGGTGCGCTGGCTCACGCGTCGGCTTTCGGCAACACGCGAAACGGGTTAGCCGGCTCATTACGATTGTGCGCTGCACCACAAGAGCGCCCGAGCCCCGCGGCTGATCCCACGTATTCCAGCCGAATCTGTTCGCCTAGCAGGTATTGCGCCGCACTATATTGATAAACATCAAAAAAGTGTGTTGCGGCTCGGTAATTTGATATGGCATGATCAACCCAAGCAGGCGAAGAACCGCATAAATATTAGATTTCGAAAGCTTTTACGACAAAGCCTTTCGCGCCGCAGGGCTGGAGGAGACACCCCCCGCAAAATTACCCTTTCGGGTAACGTATTGGCGTAAAGGTTGGTTTTTCGAGACCTGCCCGAACAGGACGAGATGGGGGTTGAGACATGAGTCTTGCCGGTCGATTAGCAGGGTCGGTCGTATTGTTCCTGGCTATTCCCAGTGCCTTTGCGCAAAGCAGGTACAACTTCCAGGAACCGGTGACCAGCGTCGCCGAGCAGATCTACAGTCTTCACACCCTGATGTTGATCATCTGTCTGGTGATCTTCGTCGGCGTATTCGGGGTGATGTTCTGGTCGATCTTCAAGCACCGCAGGTCACGCGGCGCAGTCGCCGCCAATTTCCACGAGAACACGACCGTCGAAGTCCTGTGGACAATCATCCCGGTATTCATCCTCGTTGGAATGGCCTGGCCGGCCACCAAGACCATCATCGACATGAAGGATACTTCCGATCCCGACATGACGATCAAGGTCACCGGCTACCAGTGGAAATGGGGCTACGACTACCTGCACGGTGAGGGCGAGGGTATCGCCTTCGTCTCGAATCTGGCCACCCCGCGCGCGCAGATACAAGGGCAGGAGGAGAAGGGCGAGCACTATCTGGTCGAGGTGGACAACCCGATGGTGGTGCCGGTTGGAAAGAAGGTTCGCCTGCTCGTCACCGCCAACGACGTCATCCATTCGTGGTGGGTGCCGGCCTTCGGCGTCAAGCAGGACGCGATTCCCGGTTTCATACGCGACACCTGGTTTCGTGCCGAGCAAGAAGGTATTTACCGCGGTGTCTGTGCGGAGTTGTGCGGGCGGGATCACGCCTTCATGCCGATCGAAGTGCATGTGGTTTCGGCGGACGAGTACTCCGCCTGGGTCGAGGGTCTGCGGTTGGCATCGGTCGCCCAGGCTGAGGCCGACGACCGCGAATGGAACCAGTCTGACCTGATTGCTCGTGGCGAGCAGGTCTATGCCGCAACCTGTGTCGCCTGTCATCAGGCGGAAGGCGGCGGCGTGCCGCCCGCATTCCCTGCTCTTGACGGGTCGGCCCTGGTGGCGGGTGAGCATGGCCCGCTGGTCGACATCGTGCTCAATGGCAAAACGGGCACAGCAATGGCGGCATTTGCCGCTCAACTCTCCGATGTCGAGGTGGCGGCCGTTCTCACATACCTGCGCAACAGCTGGGGCAACAATGTGGGCGACATGATCGCACCGGAAGAAGTCGCCGCAGCGCGGGGCGTGTGAGCAATGGGTCAAGATGAGCGGCCGCGCAGCGCAGCAAGCGGTCGCCATGTCGGAACGGTAGCAACCATTCGAGCGCAAGGGCGAGGCCCGATGCGTCAAGCGAAGGAGGCAGCATGGCGGCGGTAATTCCCGATCAGTTGCACGATCACCATCACGGTCCGACCGGGCTGATGCGCTGGATCACCACGACCAACCACAAAGACATCGGCACGATGTACATGATCTTCAGTTTCGTCATGTTCCTCGCGGGGGGCGTGATGGCGCTGACGATCCGGGCCGAGCTTTTCCAGCCCGGCTTGCAGGTGGTCGAGCCCGAGCTGTTCAACCAGCTCACCACGCTGCACGGACTGGTCATGGTGTTCGGGGCGATCATGCCGGCCTTCGTCGGCTTCGCCAACTGGATGATTCCGATGATGATCGGCGCGAGCGATATGGCCTTCGCGCGGATGAACAACTGGAGCTTCTGGCTGCTTCCACCGGCGGCGATCCTGCTCATTGCCTCCTTCTTCGTGCCGGGTGGCGCGACCGCCGCCGGCTGGACGCTGTATCCGCCGCTTTCCATACAGATGGGCATGGGCATGGACATGGCGATATTCGCCATTCACATCATGGGTATCAGCTCCATCATGGGTGCGATCAACATCGTCGTGACCGTGCTCAACATGCGCGCGCCCGGCATGACGATGATGAAGATGCCGCTCTTCTGCTGGACCTGGCTGATCACCGCCTACCTGCTGATCGCGGTCATGCCGGTGCTCGCCGGTGCGGTGACGATGCTGCTGACCGACCGCCACTTCGGCACCAGCTTCTTCAACGCCGCCGGTGGCGGCGACCCGGTGCTCTATCAGCACATCTTCTGGTTCTTCGGTCATCCCGAGGTCTACATCATGATCCTGCCGGCCTTCGGCATCGTGAGCCAGATCATTCCCGCTTTCGCGCGCAAGCCACTGTTCGGCTATGCGTCCATGGTCTATGCCACCGCGTCCATCGCGATTCTGTCCTTCGTGGTTTGGGCGCACCACATGTTCACCACCGGCATGCCACTCGCCGGGCAGTTGTTCTTCATGTACGCGACCCTGCTGATCGCTGTGCCCACCGGCGTCAAGGTATTCAACTGGGTCGCGACCATGTGGCGGGGCTCGATGACCTTCGAAACCCCCATGCTGTGGGCGACCGGATTCATATTCGTGTTCACCATGGGCGGCTTTACCGGTCTGATCTGCGCGATCGCACCGATCGACATCCAGATTCACGACACCTATTACGTGGTGGCCCACTTCCACTATGTGCTCGTCGCCGGCAGTCTGTTCTCGCTCTACGCCGGCGCCTACTACTGGCTGCCGAAATGGACCGGCCGCATGCCGGATGAGCGTATCGGCAAGCTGCATTTCTGGGCGTCGCTGATCTTCTTCAACATCACCTTCTTCCCGATGCACTTCCTCGGGCTGGCGGGCATGCCGCGCCGGGTGCCGGACTATGCCCTGCAGTTCGCCGACTTCAACATGCTCGCCTCGATCGGCGCCTTCGGCTTCGGCCTGTCGCAGCTCATCTTCCTCTGGGTGGTGATCAAGGCCGCCCGTGGTGGTGGCGAGAAGGCACCCGCCCGCTCGTGGGAAGGTGCCGAGGGCCTGGAGTGGACCGTGCCGTCGCCGGCCCCGCACCACACCTTCGAAGAAGCGCCGGTGGTGAAGTGACATGGCGGCAGTGACTGATACCTCGTCGAACCTGTCCGGCCAGCCCGCCGGGCAGGCTGGAGAACCCACCATGCGCGATCCGCGCCGCACCCGCAACATCCGTCTCGGGCTCTTCATGGGCGCCATTGCGCTTTTCTTCTACCTCTTCATCATGTTCAAGTACAAGGTGTTGATGGCATGAGAGACGTGGCCGCCGAGAACCAGCGAATACTCAAACGTCTCCTCGTCGGTGTGGTGGCGATGTTCGGCTTCGGTTTTCTGCTGGTGCCGATGTACGAGAAGATCTGCGAGGTTACCGGCATCAACAACATCCTTCAGCCGGATCGGATAGTGAACACCCAGGTGGACACGTCACGGACGGTGATGGTGGAGTTCGATGCCAACCTCCACGGCCTGCCCTGGAGCTTCAAGCCGCGCGAAACGGTGATGCGGGTTCACCCGGGCGAGCTCGCGACCGTGGTGTACGAGGTTGCCAACACCCGCGACGTGCCTGTCACCGGACAGGCCATTCCGAGTTACGGGCCGCAACATGCCGGTCGCTACTTTCTCAAGATGGAGTGCTTCTGCTTCGCGCAGCAGCAGCTCGACGCCGGCGAGGTGCGCGAGATGCCGGTGGCCTTCGTGATCGATCCGAGCCTTCCGCGCGACGTGACCACCATTACTTTGTCCTACACGTTCTTCGAGGTGGAAGGGCGTCAGGCACAGCTTGGGCGTCAGGGTGATGACGCCTCTTGAGCATGAGTCACGGACATGAGAAACCACCCGGCCCCGAGCCCACGAACACATCG
>NZ_WTVM01000111.1 GCF_012910885.1 Azoarcus taiwanensis
GCGCCGACAACCACAGGCGCTGGATCGACCCGCGGTAGCCGCACCACTCGATGATCTCGCGAGCGATCATCTCGCCTTCGCGGTCGGCATCGGTGGCGATCACCAACTCGCTGGCCTGGCCGACGAGCTCTTTGACGATCCTGAACTGCGCGGCGGTCGTGGCCTTGGGCTCGACGCGCCAGCGCTCGGGGATGATGGGCAGTTGCTCGAGGGTCCAGCGCTTGTAGCGCTCGTCGTAGCCCTCGGGCGGAGCCGCTTCGACCAGATGACCGATGCACCAGGTCACGACGATGCCGTTACCGCTGTAGCAGCCGGAACCACGCTGGCGGGCACCCAGCACGCGGGCGATGTCCTTGCCCTGGGAGGGCTTCTCGCACAGGAACACGCGCATGAGGCCTCCTCCGGAATGTGCGGTTCATCAGGTGAACGACAGCATGGCTGGCCCAGATGAGACCGACAGCGAGGAAGCCGGACGGCATGGACCCCGAATTGTGATCGGCTGGGGAAGTGATGCCGCAGCGGTCTGCACGGATCGTGGCAGTATGAGGGGCGGGAGATTCGAGTCGAGAGGGCGGCTGGAACTCGGTGGACCCCAGTGGAGCTATCCCCAGGGGATAGCCCATTGGTGCATGGCGGGCGTCTGACGGTTGCTACAGCCGCCCGCGATGCCTGGTCACTGGCTCCCGGCGGGCTTGGTGCCGAGCGTCACCGCTTCGAGGCGATACGGCAGGATGCCGACGCGCCGAGCCTCGATCTTGAAGGTGACGCGCTCATTCTCGTCGGCGTCTTCCCACTCGTCCTTCACAGTACGGCCTTCAACCAGTACGCGCATGCCTTTCTGGTACAGCGCCTTCCAGTGTTCGGCGTCGCGATGCCACAGCTCCACCGGCGCCCAGAAGCCGCCGCGGTCCTCGTACTCGCCATCCTTCTTCGGGATGGGATTGTCGAAATAGACGTTCAGGCGCAGCAGCCTGTGCGGTTCGTCGTTGCTGTTGGGAAATTCGCGGTACTCCGGCGCGGAACCGATATTGCCCTCGCCGACGAAGTGCGTGCTCATGGTGACTCCTTGGGGGTGGTGGCGGGTGTGGTAGAAGCGGACGCGACATGCCCGTGGACACGCCGCAGATAAGTCGCCTCGGCCTGGGCCATCCTGCTGGCGCATTCCAGGGCGAGGCGGGCGATGCTGTGGGTCAGGCTGATCTGCATGTTCAGCACGATGCGCTGCAGTTCGATCGCATACAGGTCGTCGATCAGCGAGGCCGGTGTCGCGGGGCGATCGAGCAGCGACTCCCACAAGGCCACGCCCATGGCCGAGCGGTCGAGGTTGCGCCAGCGCAGAAATGTCGTCCCTGCGCCAGTCGTCTGCTGGGCCAGTTGCACATCGAGCAGATTGAAGGGATATGCCCGCGCCTGCGGTAGCACCTGCCGTTGCGCCAGGACGATCAGCTCGTCGCGCAGCGCCATGTTCTTGCTGGCCCAGGCCTCCAGACTCCCCTTACCTTTAAAAGGCTGTAAAAGGCCTTTTAGGTAGCCTGCGTGTTCCAGCCGCTGGAAGTCCGCCTGTCCCAGCGGAATGAAGCGCGCTGGGCGGCCGGAAGAAGAAAGTGCCGTCATGCGTTGGCGCCCTCATCGTCTTGTCTCGCGGCGTCGCCTGCGCCATCGGCAATGCCTGACTCCAAATCATCAGCGACCGGTGCCTCGGACCGGGTCCCCCGCCGCGCGATGGGTGGCGCAAAGCGCGAACGGCGCGTGCCTTCGAGCACGTCCTGCGGCAGCTCGCCGAACTTCTCCAACGCCGCCCGCGCCATGGCATTCTTCGCCGCGAAGTCGTCGCGCGTTGTGCCGGAGTAGCGGTACTGCTGCGCCAGGGAGAACAGGCTGCGCAGCGCATGTGCGCCATCGTTGAGCCAGCGCTCCAGCGTGCTGCGGTCGATCAGCGCCGTGTGGTGCGCCAGGATCAGCTTGCGCGCCAGGTCGTCGTAGTCGGCCAGCAGGTACACCGCCATGAAGCCGAGCTGCGCGTTGACGAACAGCGGCAGTTTCACCGGCTGCACGTTCAGGTTCTCGCCCAGGCTCAGCGCGGGCGGCACGTCAGCCAGCGCCTGATCCACCGGTTCGCGCAACGCCTGCAGGCTGGCCTTGGTCTGCGTGAGCTTGTCCTCGATGCGCAGCATCCACCAGTCCGAATAGGGATCGTCCTGCTCGGCGCCGCGCTTCATCTTGTTCATAGCACTGATGAAGCCGTTGAGGCCAATGATGCCAGGGCGTCCCTCGGCCGGCGCGCGGCCATGCCAGATGCGCGAAGCGTGGTGGGTGTGCAGCGTCAGCGACATCGCGCTGCGCAGCGATCCGAGATTCAGTTGCAGGGGTTCGTTGGCCATGGGGGCGACTCGCGGTGAAGGAAACCGCTCGCCAGCATCCGCATCGGCTGGAAGGCTGTCAGTCAACAAACCGCAGCCAATGCGCGCCCGGTTTATTCCGCATGGAAGGCTGTGTTTGCCGGCTATCCCCTGGGGATAGGCAAATGCGGGCCGACGCCAGAATGCTGAAGATAGGAGATGGCCTGGGCGATGCCAGCCTGCGGTATGGCTGGCGGCAAACCCGGTGCGATCCGCTATATCTCGGGGATCGGCTCCTGGTCGTCCAGGAGCGCAAAGGCCGCATCCTGCGTGGGGCATCGATCCAGCGCCGCCGCAACACTTCCCTCAGGCAGCGCACGCAGCAGTTCGCGGAAGTAGTCCAGTCCTCCCCATTGGCTGGCATCGCCGATCACGTATAGCCGGCACTGTGCCCGGGTAACTGCCACGTTGAGCAGGTTCGGTTTGCTCGCCGCCCAGCCACGGGCGCCCGAGCCGGCCTGGCCTGGGGCCGTACCCAGCACCAGGAAAACAATATGCGCTTCCTTGCCCTGAAACGTGTGGACGGTGCCGCAATCGATGCCGCCGAATCCGGCGTTGCCGACACGTTTCCCGCACGCCTGGGCGACCTTGCGGAAGGGCGAGATCACGTAGATCTTGGCCTTCCGACTTCTTTCGTTCTGCAATTGCGCCAGGCAGTCGAGCAGACAGGCGATCTCGTCGTCCGATACGGGGTGATTCACGCGGTTTGATCTCACGTCAAACCATGCGCTCTCGCCCAGGCTACAGGAGAAGTCCCAGGGCGTCGGACGGCCGGTCTCATCGACACGACCCTGCACCATCTGGCCGGCGTAGGCGATGCGGTTGGCCACCGAGAACATCGGATCGTCGCAGCGGCGGTGGGTGCGCAACGGCATGCCGGTCCACAGACGTTCGGGCGCGTCGTTCGGGGACGAGTTGCTGGTTTTCTCAACCCAGGAGCCGAAGGGGGTGATGCGATCCGCCAACGTCTGCACGGATTCGTCGATGGGTGACCAGTGCGTTGCCACGTCGTGGCGGCGTCGCAGCTCCTCAGCCAGGCTCCTCGGAACGGTGAAAACCGGCTCGATCTGCAGGGGATCGCCGACGATGACCGCCCGCCGGCTGCGCCAGATCGCACCCGCCGCCGACTGCGGCGTGGCCTGACCCGCCTCGTCGATCATCAGCCAGCCCAGGCTGTTCTGCCCCATGCCGACGAACAGCCGATCAAACGAAGCGAGGGTCGTTGAAACGACTGGTACAACGAAGAAGAAGGCGTCCCACAGCAGCGGACGGTGCTCGGGAGACAGCTTGTCGCGGGAGCCACCGGTGAGCATGCCATTCACCGCCCGCAGGTTGGCGATGAACTTGCCGGCGTTGGCCAGGATGGTAAGGTGGTGAAGATCCACCGCCTGCAGGAAGAGCTTGGCGCGCAGTTCATCCAACTTGGGGCCGACAGCGATGCTGGCGCGGTGACGTGCATCGGCTGGCAAGGCCCAGAACTGTGTGTCGGGGAAGTGCTTGGCGCCCATTGCGTAGCCGGCTTGCAGCGCTCGCCGATGGGGTTCCAGTTTGCGCTCTAGCGCTACCCGTGCGGAGGAAACAGCTTTCTGGCGCTCTCGTCGCTGGCCCAATTGGGCTTCAGCAACCGCTACTTCCTTGGACATTTCTGCGAGGGCGGCCGAAGCGTCAGCCAAAGCTTGCGTCGGCGCCTCCAGCGATTGCCGCAAGTCGGCCATCCGGCTGGTCTCGCGGCCAAACAGCCCCATCAAGCGGTCCCACAGGTTGCGCGGCGTACCGGCACGCAATTGCTCCAGCACGGCCCGATTACCTTCGACGACGGTGCGCTGGGTTGCCACGGCTTCACGATGTTGTGCAAGGGCCAACTCGCCGGCTTGGATTTCCTGGCCAAGTGCTTGCTCTTCGGCCATAAGGCCAGTCAGGTGGCTTCGTTCGTCATCGATGTGCCGGGCAGCCTTCTCGGCTCGCTCCAGTACTTTTCGGCAGCTCTCGAACTCCTCCTGCAACTCCAGGAAGGCGTCCTTGGCTTTCTGCCATTCACTCACGTATTGCCGACGCTTGTCCGGGACATCTGCCGCTTCGAGGATTTGCCTCATTGAGGGCGGCCGATCATCCCCGCGGGATGACGCGTCGGTGACTTCGTCTGCCAGGTCAGCGCCGGTGTCTTGTTCGTCCTCTTGCGCCTGCGCCACCTCGACTTGGCGTGGCGGCATGTATTCGTCGCGAAAGAAGCCTTGCGTGAACGAGCGCCGGTTGCCGGCGTTGCCCAGCGCTGCGGCGATCACGCCCCAGGTCTCGATGGGCTGCTTGTCCTCGTCCAGGACCTTTTGCGCCCGGAAGACTTCGTGCATGACATCCGCAAAGTAATCCGCCGAATTGAACTCGTCCGCGACCTTCTTGCGTGCGGGCAACTCCTGGGTGATGTTATTGACCGCGTTGTTGTTCGTGCTGGTCACCACGATCGAGGTTCCAGCAACCACCTTGGCTTTGAGCGGAAAGAAGCCCTTGCCAGCGACGGTCGTCCTGTCCTCGAACAAGGCAACCGGGCGATCCAGCGCCGCGATTCGCCGCGCTCGCTCGGTGACGATCTCGGCGATGACATCGCACAGAAGCGTGGTCTTGCCGGTCCCGGGAGGGCCATTAACGCCGATCAGTCCCTCAGCCTTGCCAAGCGAGCTCATCACCTGCGAGACTGCAGCCTGCTGCGCGAGGACGAGCGGGTGTTTGGGGGGAGCCGGCCATCGTGCGCTGGGCAAGCGCTTCGCACTAACCAGCCCGGCCATGGCGGCATTGTCGGTGAGGATGTCGACACGCTGGCGTTCTGGCAGCGCCGGCCCGAGGTAGGCACTCAAGGCTTTGCCGAACGACAGTTTCTTTTCCGCCTGAGCGATCAGACGATCAAGGTCGTCCAGGTAGAACGAGTTCAAGAAGTCGGTCGCGGCCTGCAGGCTGTCATCCAGGTAGCGCCGCTTGATCCGGCTGGTCCGCACGACCACACGCCAGTCCAGACTCGGATCGCTCGCCGCTTCGCCGAGCAGGCCGCGCGCGATGCGCAGTTCCTCATCGAGATCCTCCCAATCCAGGACAGCCTCGGTCGGAGCGCGGTTCGCGGCATTGGTGCTGCCACCTTCCTGTTCCTGGTTCTCTGGGAGCTGGTGACGGCGTTGGGCGAATTCCTCTTTCGCGCGTTCCAGGCGAGCGTTGATGTTGTCCAGCGCCTTTGTTTCCCGGAGTGCCGCCATACCGTACGCGAAGCTGGCTGGAAGGTAGCTGTCGGGTTTCGGTCGCCCCTGTTCATCCACCACGAAGGCCGCCAGCCAACCATTGCCGGTCACACGCTGGCGCTCGCGCTCGCTCAGGTCGCGGTCCGGGAAAAGTCCTTGGAGCAACAGTCGTGACAGGTCCTCCGTGTCGGCCACGCCCAGATAGACGACATGGACATAGCCAATCTTGTCCGTGGGAACGAACTTGCGTGCCTGCCAGGGCAAGGACTTGCCACGACGAAAAGTTCCGACCTCAGTCTGATCGTTGTTATTACGCTTGGAAGGGGCAGTCGGGATGTTGAAAATCTCAAGGTCGCGCCAGAAGTGCAGGACGCGCAAAGGTTCGTCGTTCGCGGTGCTCAAGTTTGGACCCCTCCTGTTGGAATCGGCGGCGCGTCCTCCCACCGTGATGTCCGGGCACTGGCCGATGGCGATCAATGCTGCCTATGGAAAACAGCGATATGCGATGATAGCCGTCCACGGACGTGAGGGCTATGCGTTATGGAAGTGGACGCTGGATGCGCTGCACATGACTACGGCCTGTACAGATCCACATGCAAAATCGATTGGGTGACCAATGGTTCCAAACTCCAGAAAGGCCGAAATTCTCAAGGCTGTCGCCAGCGGGGCAAGTTTGAAGAAGGCTGCGGATTCGACTGGCATCAGCGGCAGTAGGGCCCGGGACTTGCTGTCCCGGATTTGTCGAGAGATGAAGATGCCGTATTCGGTGAAGGGCATTCAGGCCGATCCTCGTGCGTATCTCGACAAGATCGACGAAATGGCACGGAGCCCACGATTCGTGTTGCGGAGAGATCTGGTCAAACGCTTGATGGAGGTGCTGCGAGTCAGGGATGTCTTCGAAATCACTCCGCAGTACCTGTCGAACATCACTGCTTCCCAGTTGCTTCAGAACGGCATCACTACGGTGGCCATCACGGAGTTGCAGGATTGGCTGTCGGAGCACGGCCTGTCATTGAAGAAGTGCGCACCCGAGTCCGACCAGGACGTGAAGGAGGTCAGGCGAGCACTGGCGCTACTGGAGGTCTTTCACTTCGATACGGAGAATGCCCGACGGCAGTTGTCCCATGTGTTGAGCGACGAGGCCTAATTCGTCGCGTCGCATCTAGTCCTGCGGGGTGGGGAGGCCCGATCACCGCATGCGCAACATGTCCTGCAAACGGGCGATATGCTGCTGGACGACTTCGTCGGCAGGTAGGGTTGAGGCGCTATCCCCCGGGGATAGCGGTGGCGGCGGATCGGTCTTGCTTTCCGCCTGTGCGGCCCACGCCTTGAACTCCCCGCGAATCGCCTTCTGGATGATGCCGAACAGATAGCCGGCCGGGTTGCGAACGGTGCCGCCGCGGCACCGCGCCGCCCACTCGTCGAGCACCACCTGCCGCTGGGTCTCCTCCACCTGCTGCAAGGCAATTACCGCCCCGGCCTGCTGTTCTTCCTTCAAGCGCAGGAATCGCTCGGGCAGTCGTAGGTGCTGGAGCGTCTTCGCGCGCGGTACTGTACGTACTTCATCAATACGATCCTTACGTACTGTACGGTCCTCCTTCGGATTCCGAAGAGAGCCATCTGGCGCGGGTTTTGGCCCCACTTCGGATTCCGAAGACGGGTCTTCCGCATTCCGAAGCAAGCCCTTCCGGCCTTCTTCGGAATCGTGGTCGACGCCATCCTGTGGGTAACTATCTGACATTCTGCCGCGCAGCGCCATGCGCTGCGCCAGCACCTGCAGGCGCGTGGGCAGCGTCCGGCCATTGAGCAGCGGATCCTCGGCGATCTCCTTGAGCGTATGCAGACCGACCCGTTGCACTGCCTTGCTGGCGTGGGTCAGCGCCTGGCTGACCAGGCTCAGGTAGTCGGGGTCGAGCTGCATCGCCTCGAAGGGCGTGAGTGGTTCGTCGTGGAGCACGTAGAGATTGCCCTGGATGCGCCCGGTCTTGGGATCGCGCCGCCGGCGCACCAGGCTGAGCCAGCGGGTCAGCCGCAGCAGGGTGAGCGCCCTGGCTACGGTCTCGTGGGAGGCCTTGGGGGTGCAGGGCATCGATGCCAGGTAGGGCCGCAACGCTTCGTAGGTGGGGAAGGCGGTGATCCCGTCGTCGTTGAGCAGCAGACGAAACACCTGCCAGGCATTGCGCTCCAGCGGTGTGAGCCGGGTGTCCAGGAGCAATTGGCGGGGCACGCTGTCGTGGCGATTCCCGCTGAACAGGAAGCCATCGCTGGGCAAGGGCCCGCTCGCGGTCGACGGGATACGCTTGGCCGCATCATCGAGCAGCGCCGACAATGGCATCGGGCCATCGCGCGAGGAGGATCCGCCGGTGCCCACAGCCTACACCAGTCCCTGATCGATCCAACTCCGGATGGTGGCCCAGATGACGGAAGCCGGAAGATCCAGTTCCTCGGCAAGGTCGAGGGTGAGCTCCAGCATCGAGATGTCGTCCTCGAGCGCAATGCCATGTTCTTGCACGGCCGGTTTCCAGCGCTCCCACAACGCGTTCTCCTGCGCTTCGCTGAGCACCGGATGGCGGCCCTTGCGCTTGGGCAGGCCCAGGATGCTCCGGCGCAGTGCCACCTCCTGGTGGGTGAGTCCGTAGAACCTGCTGACCATCTCGGTGCTGGCGCCCAGGCGCAGCATGCGATCGACGGTGGCGATCTCCTTCTCGACGTCGCCGACCTGACTCAGCAGCCGCTGCAGCACGTCCCGGTTCACCTTCACCGAACACCAGGACACCGTGGCGTTGACCAATACGCTGACCAGCGCGGGATGCTTCAGGGCTTCCAGCTCCTGCTCGCCGAATCCCATGGCCTTGCAGCGACGCAACTGCCCGTTGCGCAGGTCGTGCAGGGCTTGGGCGATCACGGCCTGATTGAGGGGATGCGGAGCCGACATGGTGTGTCTATACCGGGCTCAGGTGGCGGCGGACGAGTTCACGCCGGCTTCCAGATCCAGCAGGCGGCGCGACAGGCGCAGCAGACGGAAGAGCTTCACCAGGCCGGTGTCGCTCAGACGATCCGAGGCGGGTCTGTCCCGCCGCCCTTGCAGCAGCGGGCCCAGTGCATCGGTCAGGCGCAGGTTGTCCAGCGTCGAGAGTGGCGCCGGCGCGGCGAGGTATCCCGCGCTCAAGGCCTGCAACAGGGTCAGCACGGCCCGGGCAAGAAAGGGCAGCGAATGCGCGTTCGCCGACAGGGCATCGGCGTTGCAGACGAAACCCAAGCCACCATCGGTGGGTTCGACGCAGTCGGCCTGTCCGGCCTCTTCGGCGATCTCGCGCGCGAACTGCGCGATGTGCACGCGCAGGCGCTCGGGTGCGTCCAGGCCGGGCTCGATGTACCAGACATCCGAGATCGGATACAGCCCGCCGGCCTGCACCGGGATGGCCCGCAGCACGTTGGCTTCGAAGTCCGGCACTGTATCGCCCAACTGGTCGGCCACCATGCGCTGGATGGACTGCAGGCGTTCGGTGGTCGGGGCCGGCGAAACGATATGCCCCTGCAGGCGATCGGCATCGGGCGATGGTGAAGCGTAGGTATCCTGCGCCGGTGCCGCAGCCTCGTCGGTCGAAGACGAGGCCGTCGTCGCAACAGGAGAGGGTGGCGGCGCATGATGGGGTGGTGTACCGGCGGCTTCCGAGGGCGGCCGAGTCGGCGTGGTGGCGGCTGGACGCCGCGGATGCGCCGTGGCCGGGGTGGGATCGCTGCCCAAGGCGCGTTGTCGGCTTTCGTTGTCACCGACCTCCAGGTTCAGCGTGTCGTAATCGACGTCGAGTTGCTCGGCCATCTGGCCCACCAGTTCGTCCTGCACGCGCTGTACCGAGAACGCTTCGGACGCGCTGTCGAACATCGCCAGGACCTCGTGGAACAGGGCGTGGAAATCCTCGCCGGTGCGCTTGCCGTCGGCGCGCTGCTCCCAGATGCGCTCGCAGGCTCGGCGCAGCACGGCCAGCCGCTCGACCTGGTGCCGACCGAGCCCGCCGTACAGCACGTTCGGGATGGCCGGCAGCAGGTACTGCACGGCGTCGCGCATGCGGCTGATGTGGGATTGCTGGATGGGAAAGCCGTCGGCCGTCAGGCGGCGGGCGAGTTCGGATTGCGAGAGGGCTTGGCCGCTTTCCTGTTCGTAGAGTTCGCGCGCCTTCTCGACGCCGAGGGCGCGTTCGATGAAGCTCAAGCCGCCGTGCAGTTCGTTCTCGGCCAGGTGGCCGGTCAGCGCAACGATTTCGCCTCGTGCCGGCCAGGGCCGGAACAGGCAGGGGATGCGGAAGAAGCGCTCATCCTTCGTCTCGCTCCACAGCTCGCGCAGGATCGCCAGCCGGGTGTTGCCGCCATTGCGGATGATGTAGGCGCTTTCGCCGGGGCGCCTGGTGATCGCTGGCGGCGCATCCAGCCCGCGCTCGCGGATCGAGGCTTTGATCTCGTCGTAGAGCGGGTTGCGGGTGACGCGCGGGTTGTGGTCATAGGGGCGCAATTGATCCAGAGTCACCACCATCGCCGTGTCCGCGATCGGATCGGTCAAGGCCGCGGCGTCCGGGCCATTGCGCGCAAATCCTTCGGTCAGCAGCTTGCCGGCCATGTCCTGCGGGGTCAGGTCAGCCATGCTCGAGCCCCCCGCTGCTGAGGTCGTCATCGCCAGCGGCGGGTCGCCGTCCAGCCCGGCGCAGCTGCGCGCGGGCATTGCGGTCGGCCCGATGGTCGCTGGCCGTGGAGCCGGTGAACACCGGGGGCAGTCCGACCTTGGTGAACTTGAGGTGGCCGCCCGGTGTTCGCACGACCTGCCAGCCTTCGCGCAGCGCATACTCGATCAGCGGTCGCAGGCGCTTGTGGCCCCGACACAGCTCATGCGGGCTTGGCATGGGAACGCCTCCCTCGATGCTTGCCCGCAACCGTGTGCAGTTGCTCCTGCCATTGGGGAAACAGTTCGCAGGTCAAGGCGCGGATGGTGTCCAGCGCCGCCGGCGCGACGCGTGTCGCGGGGCGCCGGTATTCGACGCGATGTACCGGCAGCCCAAGTGTCGCCGCGCGGGGATAGGCCTCGACGGCAGGGATGTCGGTATCCAGGACGTGGACGCCGGCGTGGTCCAGGAAGATCTGGCGCAGCGCTTGCTGGATCGCGCGGGCGTTCGCCGACACGGGGTGCACGCGATTGATGAGCAGGTGCAACGGCGGCGGAACGATGCCGAGGCGGCGATAGGGCGCGATGTCGTCGATCAACTGCAAGGTGCCGCGGCGCAGTTCGCGCGCGGCGAGGATCTCCGGGGTGACCGGGGAGATGGCCAGGTCGGAAGCCAGCACGGCCATCTCCAGCAGCACGCTGCGCGCACCCTGCGTGTCGATCAGCACGAGGTCGTAATGCGGCGCGAAGGCGGGGAGCAGGTTGCGCAGCCGCAGCCGACCGTCTGGCGCATGCAGTAGCAAGGTGTTCAACTGGCCCTTGTCGTCATTGGAGAGCACCAGGTCGAGGCCGGTGATGCCCGTGCTGGACACCAGCTGCGCATCGCGCTGCTCGTTGAAGGCCAGCAACTCGTAGATGCCTCCCGGCGCCCGCCTGTCGAGGGTGAAATAGCTCGACAGGGTCGGCTGGACGTCGAGGTCCACCAGCAGGACGCGCAACCCGGCGTCGGCGACGAAGCCGCCGAGATTAGCCGCGGTCGTGGTCTTGCCGACGCCGCCCTTGGTCGAAATGATGGAGATCACCTGCATGTTGTCGCTCCTCGATGGCAGTGGCGGGAGGAGCGGGCTCAGACGCGCTCTCTGAGGCGGTCGGCGATCCATTGGTCGATCTCGGCCGAATCCCAGCCGACGGCACGCACCCCGAGGCGCAGGGCCTTGGGGAACTTACCTTCCTTCATCAGGTTGTAGATGTGGGCGCGCTTGAAGCCGGTCTTGGCCTCAACCTCGGCGCGGCGCAGGATGCGTCGTTCGACGGGAAGGTCGAGGGCGGTCTGCGAAGACATGGTGGGCACTCCTTGACGCTCGGTGGCGTTTGTCCAGATATGGCCGGCATTGGAGACGGGCGACGTGGCGACGAACAGCGACAATGGGTTGTTGCGGGTACCCCGATTGCCGATTGCGCCGACATCTCGGCAGGACGAATTCCGGCCACGTTCGCCTCATCTCCGATTCAAGAGATCCTTGCCCGGTGATCTTCGCGTAGAACTATCGGATGATGCCGACCGGATGCGTCAGGAGTCTTGTCGTATGCACAGGGCCTGTCGCATGATGACAATAGGGGTCTTGTGCAAGACCTTGGAGAGCGCAGTCATGCATAGCGTGCTTCCCCGTGATCTTGGCGGGCCGATATCCGCAGAATGCAATCGTGATGCTCTTCTCGGAACGCATCGAGCATAGCCGCTCAGGTACAACCGGGATCCAACATGAAGTGCCTTGTCGTCATTGCCCACCCCGTTGCAGACAGCCTGTGCCACTCCCTGGCGCAATCCGCCATCCAGGCCCTGAGGGAATCGGGGCACGACGTCGAGGTGGAGGATCTATGCCAGGCCGGGTTCTCGCCCTCGCTTTCGGTCAGCGAACGCCGATCCTACTATCTCTCCCCGTTTGACAAGTCGGCTGTCCACCCCCAGGCCGAGCGCCTGCTCGCGGCCGAAGCATTGGTGTTGGTGTTTCCCACTTGGTGGTTTGGCTTTCCAGCCGTCTTGAAGGGTTGGTTCGATCGTGTATGGGCGCCCGGGATTGCCTACGACCATGCAAGCGACCTCGGCCCGATCAAGCCACGGCTCCACAAGCTGCGGTACGGACTCGCCATTGCGTCGCTTGGCTCTCCATGGTGGGTGGATCGCCTGCTGATGCGGCAGCCTGTGAAGCGGGTGCTGAAGACTGCACTCCTTGGTACATGTGCGCCCGCATGCCGGTTCGATATGTTGTCGCTGTACAAGGCAGAGCGTCTGTCCGGGGAAGAGGTCGAAGCATTTCGTTCACGTATTCGGAAGCGGTTTGCCAATTGGTCCTGAGAACGCGGTGGCCTGTTCGCCGATTGAGTGCAAGGGCAGTCATCGAGGCAGCATGCGGTGTTGGGCGAACGTGTCGCTCCTCTCGATCCGTGAACCGTCACGACTGATTCAAACTGACAGGAATATCCGCCTTCGGGCGATTCCATCCCGTTTCGGGTGGCGGTGCCGGCGACTCCCTCCATAAGCTCCTTCCGTTGTCGGCGAGGCCGCTGCCGCAGAATCAGGACAGGTGGGAACTGCATTGACGCACGGATTTGATCTTTCGTTCGACAGGCTCGAAGAGCATTTCCGGTGCGATGCTGCGACGGATGCGGTGTGGGAGCGGTTGGTCGGCGAGGCGAAGCATGCGTGCGCAACCGACCCCGCGCTGCGTGCGATCATGACCGAAGCCATCCTTGGGAAACAGGATTTCTACGCTGCTCTGAGCGGGTTGCTGGCACGCAAACTGTGCGATTCGACCTTGCCATTGAGCATGTGGGAGACGCTGTTCGCCGAGGCGAAGGTGGGTTGCCCCGCCGTCGACGCTGCGGCGCAGGAGGACCTGGTGGCGGTTGTCGCCCGAGATCCTGCGACCGAAGACATCCTGACCCCGTTCCTTTGCTACAAGGGCTTTCATGCGCTGCAATGCCACCGCGTCGGACACTGGCTGTGGAGCCAGGGGCGACGCACTGCGGCAC
>NZ_WTVM01000112.1 GCF_012910885.1 Azoarcus taiwanensis
CCCGCCGGGAGACGAGTTCGTTCCGGTTGCAGATGCTGAACTGCACCTCGACCTCGGGGAAGCGACGACAGAAAGCGCCGAGGTAGGCCGGCATCAGATACTTGGCGGTAGTCACCACGCCAAGCCGCAGCGTGCCGGCGGTCAGGCCATGCAGCGCGCCGAGACGGCTATCGATTCGCTCTAGAACTTCGAACAACTCTTCGCAGCCGCGCTGCAGAATCTCGCCAGAGGCAGTGAGATCGAGCCTTCGCCCAACCTGATCGAAAAGCGACTCGCCGAGCGCCTCCTGCATGCGGGCCAACTGGGTCGATACCGTAGGCTGGGCCAAATGCAATGCCCGCGCGGCCTCGGTCACACTGCCCCGTCGGGCGACCTCGAGAAAGATCTCCAGTTGGCGGAAGGTGGTCTGCCGCGTGTGAAAACGCCGCCGGGGCGGCGGTACGTCTCCTGGGGTGTCCAGTGCATCAGCCATATATCTATGTTTGTAGATGTTCTATAGAGAAATAATCCATTTTATTAAATTCACTGCCGGATTCAAGATCTCTCCCGTAGCGCCGCCAGCCCGGCGGCCGACAGACAAGGAGAAGTCTCATGCACCCCAACGACCTGCCGGCCCAGTCCGTCACGCTCCAGACACCGATCACCGTCGCCGAGGGTGACGGCATCGGCCCCGAGATCATGCAGGCGACGCTGCGCATCCTGGACGCCGCCGGCGCACGTCTGGCGATCCAGACCGTCGAGATCGGCGAGCGCAGCTATCTCTCCGGCGTCAAGACCGGCATGCCCGAGCAGGCCTGGGCGTCGCTGCGGGAGACCCGGGTGTTCCTCAAGGCGCCGATCACGACCCCGCGCGGCGGCGGCTACAAGAGCCTGAACGTGACTACCCGCAAGGCACTCGGCCTGTATGCCAATGTCCGCCCATGCGTTGCCTATGCTCCCTTCGTACCCACCCGTCACCCGGCCATGGATGTGGTCGTCGTACGCGAGAACGAGGAAGATCTGTACGCAGGAATCGAGCATCGCCAGACACATGACGTGGTGCAGTGTCTGAAACTGATTACCCGCCCGGGATGCGAGCGCATCGTCCGCTACGCCTTTGAATACGCCCGCCGGCACGGACGGAAAAAGGTCACCTGCATGATCAAGGACAACATCATGAAGCTGACCGATGGCCTGTTTCGCCAGGTATTCGATGAAGTTGGCGCGCAGTACTCGGATCTCGAACGCGACACCATGATCATCGACATCGGCGCGGCGATGCTCGCCGACCAGCCCGAGTTGTTCGACGTGATCGTCACACCCAACCTGTACGGCGACATCCTGTCGGATATCACGGCTCAGATCGCCGGCTCGGTGGGCATGGCCGGTTCGGCCAATATCGGTGACCAGTGCGCCATGTTCGAGGCAATCCATGGTTCTGCACCCGACATCGCGGGGAAAGACGTGGCCAACCCCTCCGGCTTGCTCCACGGAGCGATCCTGATGCTGCTGCACATTGGCCAGAACGAGGTGGCCGAGCGCATCCACAACGCCTGGTTGAGCACGATCGAGCGCGGCATCCACACCCGTGACATCCACGACCCCGAGACCAGCCACAAGCTGGTCGGCACCCGGAGCTTCGCCGACGAGGTCATCCGCAGGCTCGGGCACAAGCCCGAAGCTTTGCAACCGGTGCATTACGCGAAGGCAAGCGCGGTACCGCAACAAGCGCCGACCCGACTCACGCCGACCGCCGCCCGGGCACACAAGCAGCTCGTAGGCGTGGATCTCTTCCTGCACTGGCGCGGGGCAGACATCGACACCCTCGCCACCCGGCTCAAGGGCGCACAGCACGGCACCGGTCTCGCGCTCGAGGTGATCACCAACCGTGGCGTGCGGGTGTGGCCGAACGGCTTTCCGGAGACCTTCTGCGTCGATCACTGGCGCTGCCGCTTCATCGGTGACCAGCCTGCGGCGACGGCGCCTGCCGAGCTCCAGCGCCGGGTCGTCGATGCCGGCCTGGACGTGGTGAAGACCGAGAACCTCTACCACTTCGATGGTGAGCCGGGCTTCTCGGCGGTGCATGGCTGACCTACGCACACCGTTTGGGCGCGAGGTCTCACTGCGCGGATTCGCTTGAAGAAGCGCGCACGGCACGACACACCTCGCGTCCGCAGCGGTTCGTGGTTTTCGGTTACGGTTACCAACCGATAACAAAACCGCACCGGTTCGAAATCGTCCGGCTACGCACGCAGACCAGCATGGGCTCCGACAAGACGGGAACACCTTCCCGTCATGGAACACCCGGAGTCCATGATGAACCGCAATCGACATACCCCCACCCTCCTCGTCGCGCTCGCCGCCGCGGCGTTGATGGGCGTCACGATGGGCTCGCGCTCATCCTTCGGTCTCTTCGTCTCCCCGCTCAATACCACGACCGGACTCGGTCTGGTCACGATCAGCTTTGCCGCCGCGCTCAACCACTTGTTGTGGGGTGTCGCGCAACCGGCAGCCGGGCTGGCCGCCGAGCGCTTCGGCGTCACACGCGTGATCGTGGTCGGTTGCGTATCGCTGGCGATGGTGACCGCCCTCCTGCCCTTTGCGCGCAGCGCGACCGAACTGGTCCTGGTGTTGTCGCTGCTCGCGGTGACCGGCGCCGCTGCGGGCAGCAACGGCATCCTGTTGAGCGAGGTCAGCCGGCGGGTTGACGCCGAGCACCGGGGCCTTGCGATCGGTATCGTCGGCGCGGGCGGCTCGGTGGGGCAACTCGTGCTCGGTCCGATCACCCAGGGCATGATCTCCTGGGCCGGCTGGCAGGCGGCGATGTTCGCCCTGGCGGTGCTCGCGCTGCTGGCTGCACCACTTGCGTGGGCGTTCCGGCGGGGTTCCGCTGTGGTGGCGATGCCATCGCCCTCGACCACCGGCATGCCGGTGCGCGATGCGCTCGCCTCGCCCACCTTCTGGTTGATCGCGCTCGGTTTCGGTGTGTGCGGCTTCCATGTCTCCTTCCTGATCTCGCATATGCCGGGCGTGATCGCGGCCTGCGGGCTGCCACCGAGTGTCTCGGGCTGGTGGATCGCCGTCGTCGGTCTGTGCAACGTTGTCGGCAGTCTCGCAGCCGGGTCGATGATCCGGCGCGGGTCGATGCGTACCGCTCTGATCGTGTTGTACGCTCTGCGCGCAATCGGCGTGGGACTGTTTCTCGCACTGCCCAAGACCGAGTGGGTCGTGCTGGGCTTTGCCGGCTGGATGGGCCTGACCTACATGGCAACGCTGCCACCCACGGCCGGGCTGGTCGGCAAGCTGTTCGGCCTTCGGCACATGGCGACTCTGCTCGGCGTGGTGATGCTGGTACACCAGCTCGGAGCATTTCTCGGCGTATGGCTGGGCGGCGTCGCGGTGACTGTCACCGGCCACTACGACTGGATCTGGTACGCCGACATCCTGCTCGCGCTGGTTGCCGTAGTCCTCCACTTGCCGATCCGTGAGGCGGCATCTCCCGACGACACCACCCCCAAAGGAGCAACCGGCGCAGCCCCGGCGTTGGCATCAATCAGGCCGGTGACGGCATGAGCAGTTCGGTCAGCAATGCGAGCAGGTTCTCTGGTTCGACCGGCTTCGCGAGCAAGGCGCGAACACCGGCCGAAGCCAGGACGTGCTCGGGTACGTCTTCGGCATAACCGGAAAACAGCAGAATGGGCACCGAAGGATTCGCTCGGTGAATCTCGGCGGCCATCTCCAATCCGGTCCTGTGCGGCATGGTCTGGTCGGTCAGTACGAGATCGAAGCCCTCCGGATCGGTCGCAAAACGCTCACACCCTTCCAGTCCGTCATGTGCCAGCACCACCTCCAGACCCCAGACCTGCAGCAGCTCCTCCAGAAAACCGGTCACCATCGCCTCATCGTCGACCACCAGTATGCGCCCCGACAGCGCCTGCCTGGACGACTCTTCCGGGGAGGAGCATCCGGTCCCGCAGACCTCACCACTCGGCGTCACGCGGGGAAGCAGCACCCGAAACGCGGTGCCGCCGCCCGGCTTGCTATCGATCAGAATATGCCCGCCGTGCTCATGCACGATGCCATGAACAGTGGCCAAACCCATACCGCTGCCCTTGCCCACCGGCTTGGTGGTAAAGAAGGGTTCGAACATCCGTTCCAGCACGTCGGACGGTATGCCGGGCCCATCGTCAGCGACGAGCAATGCCAGATGTCCCGACGACGCAACCGAGGCCCTGCACGACGCACAGACCGCGACACTTGGTGCAGGATGCTCGATCGCGATACGGATCGTACCCCGTCCGTCCAGCGCATCGCGGGCATTGATGCACAGGTTCATCACGACCTGCTCGATCTGCACCGGATCGGCGACGACAAAGGCGGAATCGTGGCCCGGATCAATCTCGAAGCCGACCGTGGATGGCAGCATCGGTTTGAGAAAGCGCGCCATTTCCTCCACCAGTGATCGCAAGGAAACCTCGCGGTGCGTGCCACGCTGACCACGGCTGAACGTGAGCAGTTGTCGGATCAGGTCGCGCGCCCGTCGCGTCGCCACGCCCGTCTGGTCGAGATAGCGCGCCAGCCGTGGGTCGCCCAGTTCCGACTGACGTTCCCCGGCAAGCGAAAGATAGCCCGTGACACTGGTCAGGATGTTGTTGAAATCGTGGGCGATACCGCCGGCCAGGTGACCGATGGCCTCCATCTTCTGTGCCTGACGCAACTGCGCCTCGAGTTGCTCACGCTCTTCCTCGGCGCGCTTTGCGGCGGTCAGGTCGCGCAGGTAACCGACGAAGATCCGGCCGGCGATGCCCTCGGCCACTGCGATCGCGAGCTCTGCGGGAAACTCGCTGCCATCCGAACGGCGAGCCACGACCTCGACCCGACGCCCGATGAAGCTGCCTTTTCCATGCGCCAGAAATCGCGCCATGCCCGCCTCGTGCGCCGCCCGGAAACGCTCGGGAATCAGGGTGGCGGCGAGACTGTGGCCCATGACCGCCTCGCTGCGGTATCCGAAACAGCGCTCCGCCGCAGGATTGAATCCGCAGATCCGCCCTGCGTCGTCCATCGTGATGATGCAGTCGAGCGCAGCTTCGATCGTGGCCCGGAGCCGGTTCTCGCTGCGTTCGATCGCCTCGGCCGACTCCTTGCGCACGGTGATGTCGCGCGTCACCGCGAGAATGCGATCCACGCCGGCAAGGCGGATGCGCTTCAGACACACTTCATCCCAGTGCAGCGACCCGTCGGAATTGCGGCGACGCCATTCGAAACGAACCACCTCGCCGGCACGCGCACGCGCCAGCCACTGTGCGGCCTCGCGCGCCGAATAGGGTTCGACGCCGATGCCCAGATCGGCCGGCGTCATCGTGAGCAGGGTCGCATGGTCGTATCCATAGACCTCACACGCCCGCGGATTCACGTCGACGAAAGCACCGGTCTCGATGTCGTGGATGAAGATACAGTCCTCGGCAGCTTCGAAGATCGCCCGATAGCTTGCCTCCGACGCTCGCAGATCACGCTCGATGCGATCTCGCTCGAGCTCTGCCGCCGCTCTCGCGGCAAAGATCTTCATCACGGACTCGATGAAGGACGGATCGGTCATCGGCTTGCGCGACACCAGCGCGATGAGTCCCAATGGTCGCCCGCGCGAATCCGTCAACGGATACCCTGCGTAGCTCTGCATGCGCTGGCTGAGGAAGTCCGCGTCGTCAGGAAAGCGCTCACACAGACGGTCGGGATAGATGCGGAACTCCTGGCCGATCACGGTCTCGCACGGCGTGCCGCAGAGATCGTAATCAAAGTTCTCCGCCAGCGCGCCGTTCTTCCACAGGGCCAGAACGTGCATGCGAGTGGCCGCTTCGGAGTCCCGAACAGCGAGGAAAACCCAGTCCACATCGACGATGGTGGCGAGATAGCGAGTCAGCGCCTGGAACAGGCTGGCACCACGAGCCTCCGAGACCGCGAGCGACGCCTTCTGCAAGGCATCCTCGATCCGCTTGCGGCCGGTGATGTCATTGGCGATACCGCACACGGCCTGGGCCCGCCCGTCCGGATCGAACAGCGGAAATTTGTCGACCAGGTAGGTTCGCAACTCACCATCGACGACGATCTGCTCCTCGAAAGTGACCGTCCGGCCCTCGGACAGCACGCGCGCGTCGTTGGCGCGCAGCCTTGTGGCCACCATCGCCGGCATCACGTCGCCGTCGCGACGGCCTATCACTGCTTCCGGCGACTGACCGACCAGCCGGCAAAATTCCCTGTTCACGAAGAGGTAGCGCCCGTCCAGACCCTTCCAGAAGACCACTGCACTGGCCTGATCCAGCACCTGATGAAGACGTCGCTCAGTGGCGACCAGCGTGGTCTCTGCCTGCAGCAGCCGCGACAGGTCCTGGATGTGAGCCACCAGGCGAAGGCGGTCGTCCAGCCGGCGTGCCTCGAGGTGAACCAGCGTATCCACCTCTTCCCCACCCTTGACCAGAAAGCGCCACTGAAACCACTGCGGCTGCCCATTCAGCGCCGCATCGACCCGCTGCCGCCCGCCGAGTTCGGCGCTGTCACCGTCGACCTGGGTGGGAGCCGAGAACGCCAACGGGGAACGTCCGACGATGTCGGTACGGTCGCGACCCAGCAGCCGACATGCGGCCTCGTTGCAGTCTTCGATGTCGCGTGCGATCACGAGCATGGGCAGATCCATGGCCTGTCGCTGCATCCGGAAGGAGCTTCCTCGCCGCGCCTTTCGCTTCATGTCCGGCCTCATCGGGCTCACAAGTCGCTTCCAGTCTAGTCGGCACCGCACTGGCCGCCCTGCGCTGTTACCTCGCGGTTACCATCGAAACACGTCGATTACATGCGCCCGCCCGGATTCGCGGTTCAGGGGACGTACATATAGCCCGCGCTGCGAACCGTGCGGATCAACCTGGGTCGCTCGGGGTCAGGTTCGACCTTGCGTCGGAGCCGCGCGATACGGATGTCGATGGAGCGGTCGAACGGCTCCCACTCACGGTTTCGGGTCAGGGTGAGCAGGCGGTCCCGTGACAGCACCTGGTTGGGATGTTCGACAAAGACCTTCAACAGATCGAACTCCATCGCGGTCAGCATCATCTCCTCGCCCTGCGCATCGAACAAACGATGCGAGCCCAGGTCGAGCGAGCAGGCGCCAACCGAAACCCGGTCGCCACCAGTGCCGCCTCGCACACCGGTGGTCGCAGTCTGTATCGACGAGAGGCTACCGCCCTGGACACGACGCATCACGCTCTTGATCCGCGCGAGCAACTCCCGGGGTTCGAACGGTTTGGCGATGTAGTCGTCGGCCCCCATTTCGAGACCCACGATACGGTCTACGGTCTCGCCGGCGCCGGTCACCATCACCACCCCCAGGGCATGTTTCTCGCGCAGGTAGCGCAGCAGGCTGAGACCGTCCTCGCCGGGCAGGCGTAAATCGAGCAGCACGACGTCGGGAATCCCCTGCGCGAGCGCATCACGCATCGCCGCGCCGCCGTCTACAGCGGTCACTTCGAGACCATGAAGCCCGAGATACTCCGAAAGCATGTCGCGGATGTCGGGATCGTCGTCCACGACCAGTATCCGGCCGATCGCACTCATCCACGCCCTCGCTCATTGTTCAACCATGTATCCAGTGTGGATGCTGCAGGCGACATGTTCAAGGCCGGACGCCTGCAGCCCCCGTGCGGCCGATACAGACGGGATACGAAATCGAAACCACATCGCGCCAATGCGAAAGATGGCGGTTACCGGCAACGAGGAGGATGCAGCCATCGACGCAAGCGACGGATTGCATTCCGACTTCGTCGACATCGCTTCATTCACTCAGGAGAGATCGCCATGGAAACCACGCACACCTACCCCGATGAAACGCCTGCCGCCCGGCCGGGCCTGATGCGCAGGGCCGTTCGCTCGACTATCGAACTGTCCGACTTCATCACCAGAACCGTTCGCAATGCCCTTCGCCGACGACGCACTCGCCGCGCGCTTCGCGCCCAGCGAGAGGTGCTGGCGAGCCTGGACGACCGCACTCTGCAAGACATCGGCCTGCATCGCAGCGAGATCAACTCGGTCGTCGCCGAGCTTGATGGTGAGCATCCGACAACTCGACGTCGCGCCCACCCAGACTCGGTCGCGCCCCTGTACTGACTTCTTCCCCCGCCCAAAAGGAGCAACATCATGCATACCATCAACCACACCGCCCCAGTCACCACCGGCCACCATCATCACGGCGAAGCCCAGCGCTATGCGCGTGCAGTGGAGGTGTCCAAACGCGTGCGCTTCGACATCGATCGAGACGTCATCCGCGGCCGCCAGTTCGATTTCGACAAGAAATTCCTCCCCGACGGCCTGTCTCGCGTCAACGAACTACCCTTCCTGCTGCCGGCCGAGCGACGCTTGCTGTCGCAGGTCCAGGGGCGGTCGTACGCGAACATCTTCGGCCTGGTCGAGCGGTTCATCAGCGCGCAGATGCTGGACGTGAGTCGGGATCACCAGTTCGGTGACCAGACCGCCCTCGAAGCCCTGGTACGCTTCACCGACGAGGAGATCAAGCATCAGGAGATGTTCCGCCGGCTCGAACGCATGGCCGCGGCCGGCATGCCGGAAGGCTATGTTTTCGTGCCCGACCCGAACGGTGTCGCCCAGGCGGTGCTGTCGGCCTCCAGATGGGCGGTGCTGGGTCTGATCTGCCACATCGAGATTTTCGTGCTGCAGCACTACCACAGCAGCATCGACCCGGACGATAACCTGTCCGAGCTGTGGAAGGATGTCTTCCTGCATCACGCTCGTGAGGAGTCCCAGCACGCGATTCTCGACGAGCTCGAGTGGCGCCGCGAGGATGAACGCCTGAGCGCAGAGGAGCGCGACTCGGCGGTCAACGACCTGATCGGCCTGGTCGGTGCGGTCGACGGCATCCTGCAGGCACAGGCGAAAGCCGACGCGGATTACTTCGTCACGTCGGTGAACCGCCGGCTGAGCGACGACGAGACCGCGCGCATCCACGCGACGGTACTCCGTGCATACCGCTGGCAGTACATCGTGTCCGGCGTGCAGGGCGAGCGTTTCCAGTCCGTGCTGGGCGCGTTGATCACCGACGCGCAATTCGCGCGAATCGGGGCGGCACTCACCCCGATCGTCGAGGATGTCACCCGGGTCACGCACTGAGCCCGCGGTGCAAAGCAAAAAGGCGGTTGCGACCCCGAATGGTGGTCGCAACCGCCCGCAGCTTGACGCTCAGTAGGTCTTGTACGGCAGAAACTTGCCGCTCATCGTGATGCTGACCCGGTCGCCGGCGTCGTTGGGCTCGCGCTTGAGGTCCATCTTGAAATCGATGGCGCTCATGATGCCGTCGCCGAACTCCTCGTGGATCAGCTCCTTGAAAGTAGTGCCATAGACGTTGATCAGTTCGTAGAAGCGGTAGATCAGCGGGTCGGTGGGCACCGAGGTGGGCAGCGAGCCCTTGTAGGGCACGACCTGCAGCAGCGCGACTGCGTCTTCGGGCAGCTCAAGCACCTCGCCCACGGCCTTGGCCTGGGCTTCGGTCAGGGTCATCTGGCCAAGCAGGGCGGCGGTGCTCCACTCCTTGCTGAAACCGACCACTTCGGCGAGCTGGGACCAGCTCAGCTTCTTCTTCAGTTTGGCGGCGAGGATCAGGGCGGTGACGTCATCACGGGTCATGGTAATTCTCCTTCAGGCAGAGGCTTTGGAAACGAGAGGCGCCGGACGGTCGGCATCCTTGGCGGAAAGGGACTGGAGATGGGCGGGCATCGGCACGACCTCTGCGGAACCCTCGAGGCCTGGGCGTACCACCGGCGGGTGGCGCGCATCGTGGCCGGCGGCAGCCGCTCCGGCGAAGTCCTTGGAGCGATTCACCAGGAAATCGACCAGGTGGTTGCGGATGCGGTAGTACTGCGGGTCGTGGTGGATGGTGCTGCGGGTGCGGTCGCGCGGCATGGTCACCTCGACGATCTCGGCGATCTTGGCGTAGGGGCCGTTGCTCATCAGCATGATCTTGTCGGCGAGCAGAATGGCCTCATCCACATCGTGGGTGATCATGAACACCGTCTGGTGCGTGGCCTGCACGATGCCGAGCAGTTCGTCCTGGATGGTGCCGCGGGTGAGCGCATCGAGCGCGCCAAAGGGTTCGTCGAGCAGCAACATCTTGGGTTGGATCGCGAAGGCACGGGCGATGCCCACGCGCTGCTTCATGCCACCCGAAAGTTCCGAGGGCTTCTTGTGCAGCGCGCTGCCGAGGCCGACCATCTCGAGATACTTGGTGCTGTGCTCCTCGATCTGCTGCGCACTCCAGCCCGGCCAGCGCGAGCGCACGCCGAACTCCACGTTCTTCAACGTCGTCAGCCACGGCAGCAAGGCATGGCCCTGGAACACCACGCCGCGGTCGAGCGAGGGGCCGTAGATCTCCTTGCCGTCCATGATCACCGTGCCGTCGCTGGCCTCGTCGAGGCCGGCGAGCACGTTGAGAATGGTCGTCTTGCCGCAGCCGGAGTGGCCGATGATGCAGACGAACTCGCCCTTGTCGATGCCGAAGTGGATGTTCTCGAAGACCGTCAGATCGTCCTTGCCCTTGGGTCCGGGGAAGCGCTTGGCCAGGCCCTCGACTTGCAGAAAATGCTGGGTCATCGGGTCACTCCTTGTACGTCACTGCACGACCCAGGCGGGCCAGCGTGTTGTCGAGCACCATGCCGATCAGGCCGATGAAGAGGATGGCGCTGATGATGTTGGCGATGGACAGGTTGTTCCACTCGTTCCACACGAAGTAGCCGATACCGGTTCCGCCCACGAGCATTTCGGCGGCGACGATGACCAGCCAGGCGATGCCCACAGAGATACGCATGCCGGTCATGATCGTCGGCGCGGCGGCCGGCAGGATCACCTGGAAGGCGGTACGCAGGCGCGAGACCTCCAGCGTGCGGGCGACGTTGAGCCAGTCCTTTCGCACCGCGGCGACGCCGAAAGCGGTGTTGATCAGCATCGGCCACAACGAGCAGATGAAGATTACGAAGATCGCCGAGATGCCCGAGTCCTTGATGGTGTAGAGCGCGAGCGGCATCCACGCCAGCGGCGAGATCGGCTTGAGCACCTGGATGAAGGGGTCGAGCGCCTTGTACACCAGCGGCGACATGCCGATCACGAAGCCCAGCGGAATCGCCACCAGCGCGGCCAGGCCGAAGCCCACCAGCACCCGGGCGATCGAGTGCCCGAGCTGGATGCCGATGCCCTTGTCGTTGGTGCCACGATCGTAGAACGGGTCGGAGATGTGCTCCCAGAGCTTGACCGCCACATCCACCGGCCCCGGCATCGCCGACTGCCCGCCTGTGGCTGCCGCCGCGCCGATCAGCGCGGCGTACTCGGGATCAACGATGACCTCGCCCACGGTCTGCTTGGTGCCGAGGTGCCACAGCCCCACGAACACCGCAAAGAAGACCAGCGACAGCAGCGGCGCCAGCCAGGGTCGTTTTGCATTCATCGCTCAGCTCCTCCGGATCGCGAAGCTGTCGATGTAGGCCTCGGGCTGGCTGGGGTCGAACTCCTTGCCCATCACCGAGAAGGCTTTGACCGGGTCGGCCGGCGGCTCCATGCCGACTTCCTTCATCAGACGGGTTGCGTCGGTGGCGAGAAAGACCTCGCGCGCCACCTTGGCGTAATCCACGTCGCCGCTGATCTGCCCCCAGCGCTTCATCTGGGTCAGGATCCAGATCGCGAAGGACTCGTATGGGAAGGGGTCGAAGTCGATCCGCTCCGGGTTGCGCACCACGTTGCCCAGGCCGTCGGCGTAGGTGCCGGTGAGCACCTGCTCGACCACCGTGACCGGCTGGTTGAGGTAGTTGGTCGGCGCAATCGCGGCCGCGATCTCGCGCCGGTTCTCAGGCTTGCGGGCATAGGCGGTGGCGTCGAGGATGGCCTTGAGCAGCGCCTGGTAGGTGTTGGGCATGGTGGTGACGAACTCGCGGCTGGCGGCAAACGCGCAGCAGGGGTGGCCGTCCCAGATCTCCTTGGAGAGGATGTGGATGAAGCCCACGCCGTCATACACCGCGCGCTGGTTGACCGGGTCGGGCGCGAGGAAACCGTCGATGTTGTCGGCACGAAGGTTGGCGACCATCTCCGGCGGCGGCACCGAGCGGATCGACACGTCGCGGTCGGGGTCGATGCCGTGCTCGGCCAGGTAATAGCGCAACAGGTAGTTGTGCATCGAGTAGTCGAAGGGCACTGCGAAGCGGAAGCCTTTCCAGTCCTTGGGATCGCGCCGGTCCTTGTGCTTCATCGCCAGCGTGATCGCCTGGCCGTTGATGTTCTCGACCGCCGGCATGGTCCAGGGAATCGGGTTGGCGCCGGCTCCGACGGTGATCGCCAGCGGCATTGGCGACAGCATGTGGGCGGCGTCGTACTCGCCGGCCAGCGACTTGTCTCGAATCACCGCCCAGCCGGCGGTCTTGACCACTTCGACGTCAAGGCCGTACTTGGCGTAGTAGCCCAGCGGGTGGGCCATGATGATCGGCGTGGCGCAGGTGATGGGGATGAAGCCGACGCTGAGCTTGGTCTTCTCCAGCGGCCCGAGGGTTTCGGCAAAGGCCTCCTTGGCAGCGGCGAGCGGGAAGACGCTGGCAATCGCGGCCATCGCGGTCGAACCGCCCACTGCCTTCAGAAAGCGGCGGCGCACTTCGTCCTGCGGGAACATCGCGCGCATGATCGCGCTCTCGACCGCACGATCCTGCACGGCTTGGCGCTCGAGTACCTCGGCGTGGTCATGCTCGGCCTGGCTGTGGTGGCAGCCACAGCTGCAGCCTCCGCGATTCAGACGGACCTTGTAGTCGAACGGGTTGCGAAAGGCGGACATGGTCGGCTCCTTTTCAAGGGTTCAAGCAGTTTTGAGGCGGGTTGCCGCAACAGGCGCGGCATATTCGATGTCGTGCTCGTAAAGCGCGTAGGCGCGCTGGTACTCCATGACGCGGGCCACGTCGGCGACGAAGCTCTCGTCGTAGCCGGCGCGCCGCAGCAGGTGAAAGCCCAGCTCCATGCCCGAGCTGATGCCCCCGGCGGTGACGATGCGGCCGGCGTCGACCACCCGCGCATGACTCACGCGGCAGGCCGGGGCGATCTCGGCGAGGCGGTCGATCGGGGTCTTGCCCAGATGCGAGGCCTCGAGGCGGTCCGGCTCCTTGCGGTTGGTCGCGGCGAGCCCGTCGAGCAGGCCCATGTGGGCGTAGATCCATGAGCCGGTACATACACTGGCGAGCAGGCAGGATTCCGGC
>NZ_WTVM01000113.1 GCF_012910885.1 Azoarcus taiwanensis
CGGTAAGTACGCCGCAGAAGATATTGCGCCGTAAGGCCTTGCAGCATCATGGCTGCGCCCTGTTCGAAGCTCAATGCGTCCGGCAGCCTGACCAGCCGGTCGGCCGGCATGTTGCGTTCGCAGGCGTAGGCGCCAAGCGGACCGCCCGCATAGGCAACCCGGTCGCCGACTGCCAGCTCGGTCACGCCGGGGCCGATGGCCTCAATGGTGCCCGCGCCTTCCAGGCCGATACCTGACGGCATCGGCACTGGATACATCCCACACCGGTGGTAGGTGTCGATGTAGTTCAGTCCCACCGCCTCCTGGCGCAGACGAACCTCGCCTTCACCCAACTCGGGCAGAGGGACTTTGCTCCACTCGAGAACCTCTGGGCCACCAGTTTCACGAAAAACGATTGCGTGGGTCATTCACTTGTCTCCTGTCGAGGTATGTTTGTTGTTCAACGCGCGCTTTCGTTGAGGCGCTGTTCCTTCGCGTCCACCACGCAGACTGCGGTGATGTTGACCAGACGACGTACGGTCGCCGACGGCGTCAGGATGTGCACCGGCAGCGCTGCTCCAAGCAGAATCGGGCCGACCGACACGCCATCGCCGTTGGCGATCTTCATCAGGTTGAAAGAGATGTTGGCAGCGTCAAGGTTCGGCATTACCAGCAGGTTGGCCTCGCCAGACAAGGTCGAGTCGGGGTGGACCCGGTCGCGGATCTCCGGTGCCAACGCGGCATCGCCGTGCATCTCGCCATCGCATTCGAGGTCTGGCTGGGCGACGCGCAACAGGTCGCGCGCGGCGCGCATCTTGCGCGCCGAGGCTGACGTGGAACTGCCGAAATTCGAATGAGACAACAGCGCGGCACGTGGTTCGACGCCGAAGCGACGCAACTCCTCGGCCGCCATCTGCGTAATCTGAGCCACCTGCTCAGCATCCGGATTTTCGTTCACGTAGGGGTCGCTGATCGCCAGCATGCGTTTGGGCAGCAACAGCAGGTTCATGGCCGCGAAGAGCTTAGCCCCCTTGGCAAGACCAATGACATCCTCGACCTGCTTGAGATGGTAATCATAGGTGCCGTAGGTGCCACATACCAGCGCGTCGGCATCGCCACGGCGCAGCAGCATGCAGCCAATCAGCGTGGTATCGCGGCGCATCTTGGCCTTCGCGATCTCCGGCGTGATGCCGTCGCGGCACATCAGGCGGTAATACTCGTTCCACAGTTCGCGATAGCGCGGGTCGGACTCGGGATTCACGATCTCGAAGTCCCGCTCGGGCACCAGGTTGAGGCCGATCTTCTGGATGCGCATTTCGATGACGCTGGGCCGGCCGATCAGAATCGGCCGCGCGAGCTGCTCGTCGATCACGACGCGCACTGCGTGCAGCACCCGCTCATCTTCGCCCTCGGCAAAGAGCACCCGCTTGTGCTCGGGAGGAAGCGCCTTGGCGGCGTTGAACACCGGCTTCATGATGATGCCGGACTGGTAAACGAAATCTGTCAGGTTTGCGACATAGGCCTCGAAGTCCTCGATCGGACGGGTAGCCACGCCGGAATCCATCGCGGCCTTGGCGACCGCCGGCGCGATCTTGACGATCAGGCGCGGGTCGAAAGGCTTGGGAATGATGTAGTCCGGTCCGAAGCTCAGCTCCGCTCCGCCGTAGGCCGAGGCCACGATGTCGCTCTGCTCGGCCTGGGCCAGTTCGGCAATCGCCTTCACGCAGGCAAGCTTCATCTCCTCGGTGATCTTGGTCGCGCCGACGTCAAGCGCGCCACGGAAGATGAACGGGAAGCACAACACGTTGTTGACCTGGTTCGGATAGTCCGAACGGCCGGTGGCGATGATGCAGTCAGGCCGCACCTTCTTGGCGTCGTCCGGCAGGATTTCGGGGTTGGGGTTGGCCAGCGCGAAGATCAGCGGCCGGTCGGCCATCTTCGCGACCATCTCCGGCTTGAGCACACCCGCGGTCGACAGGCCGAGGAAGACGTCGGCACCCTCGATGACCTCGGCCAGCGTGGTCGCGTCGGTCTGTTGCGCATAGCGGGCCTTGTTGGGCTCCATGTTCGCGTCGCGGCCAACGCGGATGACGCCGCGCGAATCGCACACATAGACGTTCTCCCGCTTCAATCCGAGGCCGACCATCACGTCGAGGCAGGCAATCGCCGCCGCACCCGCACCGGAACAAACGAGCTTCACCTCACCGATGTTCTTGCCGACGATCTTCAGGCCGTTGATGAGACCAGCCGCCGAAATGATCGCGGTACCGTGCTGATCATCGTGGAACACGGGGATATTCATGCGCTCGCGCAGCTTCTGTTCGATGTAGAAGCACTCCGGCGCCTTGATGTCCTCGAGGTTGATACCGCCGAGAGTCGGCTCGAGCGAGGCGATGATGTCGATCAACTTGTCAGGATCAAGCTCGTTGAGCTCGATATCGAACACATCGATGTTGGCGAACTTCTTGAACAGGCACCCCTTGCCCTCCATGACCGGCTTGGAGGCGAGCGGGCCGATGTTGCCAAGACCGAGCACCGCGGTGCCGTTCGTGACCACCGCAACCAGGTTGCCGCGCGAAGTCAGCTCGTGCGCCTGAGCCGGGTCTGCGACGATCGCATCGCACGCAGCCGCGACACCTGGCGAATACGCCAGGGCGAGGTCACGTTGGTTGGTCAAGCCCTTGGTCGGCACGACCGAAATCTTCCCCCGGGTCGGAGCGCGGTGATAGTCGAGTGCTGCGGCGATGAAGTCCTGGTCCATGCTGTTTCTCCCCCTCTCGGAGCATATCTGAATGTCTGGAGCGCACACGGCAACGATTCGTCGTCGCGGCACACTACCGAAAGGACTGCAACGTTCTTGTTTGGTGCCGGGCATGGTCGCCCTGCATTCGTGGCGGTCTGCGGACCCGCGCTGACGCGTCGGCCCTCAATACGGCAGATTGTGAAGTTTATCCCACCGATGGCCACTTCGCAGTAACCGCGACGCGATGATCTTTGCGTGGTTCGCGGCCTATCGCACCGGTTTTTTGGCACAATCACGCCTGTCATCGTTGCGGGGAGCATTCATGCGCAGGGTCGTTTTCAACCAGAAGGGCGGCGTAGGCAAGTCCACCATTACCTGCAATCTGGCCGCAATCAGCGCGCACAGTGGTCTGCGTACGCTGGTGATCGACCTCGACCCGCAGGGCAACTCCACCCACTACCTGCTCGGTCGCCCGGGCGCGGAGTTGGAGAACACGCTGGCAGACTTCTTCGACCAGACGCTGCATTTCAAGCTCAGTCCCAAGGAAACCGCCGAGTTCGTCGTCGAAACCCCCTTTGCCGGTCTGCACGTTATGCCCTCGCATCCGGATCTTGAAGATCTGCAGGGCAAGCTCGAATCGCGCTACAAGATCTACAAGTTGCGCGACGCTCTGGACGAGCTGGCCGAAGACTACGACCTGATCTATATCGACACACCGCCAGCGCTGAATTTCTACACGCGTTCAGCACTGATCGCCGCAAATGGCTGCCTGATCCCGTTCGATTGTGACGATTTCTCCCGCCGCGCGCTGTATTCACTGCTCGAAAACGTGCAGGAGATCCGCGCCGATCACAATCGCGAGCTCGAGGTCGAGGGCATCGTGGTCAATCAGTACCAGCCGCGCGCCAGCCTGCCGCAAAAAGTGGTTCGGGAACTCATCGAGGAAGGCCTGCCGGTGCTCGAGCCCTATCTGTCGTCGTCGGTGAAGATCAAGGAATCACACGAGCACTCCAAGCCGATGATCCACCTCGACGCAAGGCACAAGCTCTCGCAGGAATACCTCGCCCTGCACGACACCCTCGCGCGCAAATACGGCACCTGAGGAAGCGCTGCGGGGTGCATTTGGCGGCGCACCTCATCCGGTCTCGCCGCAACACGGTGCGTTTCGCTTCGCTCAACGCACCCTATGAGTCTGCGGCCCGTTGAGAGCCATAGAGTGTGTTGAGCCGCAAGCGAAACGCACCGGACTGCCCCCACGGACAAACGGGTTTGCTCAACAAGCCTCGAGCTTGGCCACCGCCAACAGCAACCACTTGAGCCCCGCCGACCCGAAGTTCACCTGAACCCGCGCGTCCGCGCCGCCGCCCTCGGCGGCAACGATGACGCCCTGGCCGAATCTTGCATGCTTCACCTGTTGCCCGACGCGCAAGCCGCCAAGGTCGCGGGAGGGCTGTGCCGGCGACGGCGCTGCCGCCACGCGCGGCGAACGTGAGGGTTCGAAATAACCCCCGAATCCCGCGCCGCGCCCACGAGCGCTCGGCACCGACAACCACTTGGTGAGCCCCTCCGGAATCTCCTCGAGAAAGCGCGAACGCAGGTTATAGCGTACCTGCCCGTGAAGCATCCGGCTTTGCGCGAAGGACAGATACAGACGCTCGCGCGCCCGGGTCACCGCGACATACATCAGGCGGCGCTCCTCCTCGAGCCCGTCGCGCTCGAGGATGCTGTTTTCGTGCGGAAACAGCCCCTCCTCCAGACCGGTCAGGAACACCGCGTCGAACTCCAGGCCCTTGGCCGAATGCACCGTCATCAACTGCACCGCCTCGGTGCCGGCATCGGCCTGGTGCTCGCCCGCCTCGAGCGAAGCATGGGCCAGGAAGTCGGCGAGCAGCGCATGAGGCTGGGCCAGCGCTTCGCCGTCTGCGCCCATCTCGGCGACGAAATTTGCCGCCGCGTTGATCAGCTCGTCAAGGTTCTCGAGCCGCTCCTGACCTTCCTTGTCGCTCTTGTAATGCGCACGCAGGCCGGAGGCATCGAGCACATGGTCGACCAGCTCGGGGAGTGGCAACTCACGGGTGTCGCGCCGCATATCCTCTATCAGGCGCACGAACTGCCCCAGCACCGTACCCGGCTTGCCCGCAAGATGCGGCACGCTGGCGTAGAGGCTGCCCTGCCAGGTTCTGGCGGCGTCCTGCAACACTTCGAGTGAGCGGGCACCGATTCCGCGCGTAGGGAAGTTCACCACCCTTGCGAAGGCGGTGTCATCGTCCGGGTTCGCGATCAGCCGCAGATACGCCAGCGCGTGCTTGATCTCTTGCCGCTCGAAGAACCGCAGGCCACCATAGACCCGGTAGGGGATGCCTGACGAGAACAGCTGATGCTCGAGCACCCGCGACTGCGCATTGGAACGGTAAAGCAAGGCTATATCGGCACGGCTCATGCCGTCGCGCACCAGAGACTGGATCTCCTCGACCACCCAGCGCGCCTCGTCGCCGTCGTTGAAGGCCTCGAACACTCGCAGCGGTTCGCCGCTGCCCCGCTCAGTCCATAGACTCTTGCCGAGACGGTCGGTGTTGTGACGGATGATCGCGTTGGCGGCATCCAGAATGTTGCCCCAGGAGCGGTAGTTCTGCTCCAGACGGATGACGTTGCTGACCTTGAACTCACGCTCGAAGTCCCGCATGTTGCCAACCTCTGCACCGCGGAAGCGGTAGATCGACTGGTCATCGTCACCCACACAGAACAGCCAGGCGCCACCATCGCGCCCCTCGTCGGCGAGCAGCTTGAGCCAGCGATACTGCAGGCGATTGGTGTCCTGAAACTCATCGACCAGAATGTGCCGGAAGCGCTGCTGGTAGTGGCGGCGCAGCGGCTCGTTGCGCTCGAGCAATTCGTAGCTCCTGAGCAGCAACTCCGCAAAATCCACAACAGACTCGCGCTGGCACTGTGCTTCATACTCGGTGTAAAGCTCGACACGGCGCCGAGTGTAGTCGTCCCAGACATCAACCGCATGCGGGCGGTGACCGGCTTCCTTCTGGGCATTGATGAAGTGCTGCAGGTCGCGCGGCGGGAACTTCTCGTCATCGACGTTCAGCGTTTTGAGCATGCGCTTGATGGCGGCGAGCTGATCGGCGCTGTCGAGGATCTGGAACAACTGGGGCAAGCCTGCTTCGCGGTGATGGGTACGCAGCAGGCGGTTGCACAAACCGTGAAAGGTTCCCATCCAGATGCTGCGCGCGTTGTGCCCGAGTCCGGCCGGGAGCATGGTCGACAGCCGGGCCAGCATCTCGCGCGAGGCCTTGTTTGTGAAGGTGACCGCAAGAATGCCCTGAGGGCTGACCTGACCGGTCTGAATCAACCAGGCGATCCGGGTTGTCAGCACGCGGGTCTTGCCGGAGCCCGCCCCGGCCAGCACCAGCGCGTGCTGCGGCGGAAGGGTGACGGCGAGTAGTTGTTCGGGATTGAGATTTGCCAGCAGGTCAGACATCAGGAGAATCCATTTGCACAGCCGCCGATTCTATCCGCTTCGGGCCCACATGATCTCGCCATCGGCTGAGGCAAGCTTTGTTGCACCGATGCAACAAGTGTGCGATCGAGGTTGAGTTCACTGGCAAGTTGCTCTAGTTTTTAGATTGTGCATTGCAACAATCTGAGGAACTTTTTAACAGAAATCAGATTCTGAAGTGCGTATATTCAGTAACATCGTGCGAACGCTGCAATGCGCAACAGAGAGCCCGCAACACGACCCACAAGGCCAAATTGCGGTTTGTAAGGCCGACCGGCCAACAGGAGAATTGACATGAAAACCCCGAAACTTCTTCCGTGGTACGCCCGCAAGGCCGGGGTATCGATTGAGCGCGCCGAGAGCCTGTGGCGCAAAGCGGTACGTGAAGCCACCGAGCGCACCGGCTGGGTTGGCAACGCCGAGTATTGGGGCGAGGCGATGAATACCTTCCGCACCCTGCTGGGCGAAGAAAGGTCCACGCTCTGCACCCCCAGCGTCTCGCCCTTCGTCCGCACCCAGAACCGCATTTGGCGGCTGCCGCTGAACGCCATGGAAGACATGTGCGTCGCGCTCGCCGCCAACTGGCAGAAGCAGATCGGCGAACCGCGCAAGGCGGCCTGACTTGCATGGGACGCGTCTGACGCGTTCCACAACGACTCCCTCCTCTCCTCCATTGGAGATTGAGCATCCGGGCAGGCCCGGGTGCTCTTTTTTTGGTCGAAACAGTCGCACCCCATCTCCACGACCCCGGCACGCTATAATCCCGCGTTTATCAGCTTCGAGCGCCGTCGCCGACCATGCAGGAAAAATACGCCCCCGCCGAGATCGAAACCGCCGCCCAGCAGCAGTGGGAGCAGAGCGAGTCCTTTCGCGTCACCGAAGACGCGTCCCGGCCCAAGTACTACTGCCTGAGCATGTTTCCTTACCCCTCGGGCAAGCTGCACATGGGGCATGTGCGCAACTACACCATTGGCGATGTGCTCGCGCGCCACTACCGGATGCGCGGATTCAACGTACTCCAGCCGATGGGCTGGGACGCCTTCGGCATGCCGGCCGAGAACGCCGCCATCCAGAACAACGTCCCCCCGGCGAAGTGGACCTACGCCAACATCGACTACATGAAGGGGCAGCTGAAGCGGCTCGGCTTCGCCATCGACTGGTCCCGCGAACTCGCGACCTGCAAACCCGACTACTACCGCTGGGAGCAATGGCTGTTTACCCGCCTGTTTGAGAAAGGCCTGATCTACAAGAAGCTAGGCACGGTCAACTGGGACCCGGTGGACGAAACCGTTCTGGCCAACGAGCAGGTCATCGACGGTCGCGGCTGGCGCAGCGGCGCGCTGGTGGAAAAGCGCGAGATCCCCATGTACTACATGAAGATCACCGCCTATGCCGACGAACTGCTCGATGCACTCGACGGCATGCCCAATTGGCCGGAACAGGTCAAGACCATGCAGCGCAACTGGATCGGCCGTTCCGAGGGCGTCGAGATCCACTTCCCCTATGACTTGACGACGGTGGGCGAATCCGGCGTGCTCAAGGTGTTCACCACCCGTGCCGACACGCTGATGGGCGCGACCTATGTCGCGGTCGCCGCCGAGCACCCTCTCGCCACCCTCGCCGCACATGACGACCCGGATCTCGCCGCCTTCATCGAAGAATGCAAGCGCGGCGGCGTAGCCGAGGCCGACCTCGCGACCATGGAAAAGAAAGGCATGCCCACCCGCCTGCGTGTGGAGCATCCGCTGACCGGCGAGTTCATGCCGGTTTGGGTCGCAAACTATGTGCTGATGGGCTACGGCGAAGGCGCCGTGATGGCGGTGCCGGCGCACGACGAGCGCGATTTTGCCTTCGCCAGCAAGTACAGGCTGCCGATCAAGATGGTGGTGCGCTCGACCCGCGACGCCTACGCAGACACTGTCGCCCCGTGGCAGGATGCGTACGCCGAACAGGGAAAACTGGTCAATTCAGGCAAGTACGACGGTCTGCACTTCCAGGACGCGGTCGACGCGATCGCCACCGATCTCGAAGCCAAGGGACTCGGCGCCAAACGCACCCAGTACCGCTTGCGCGACTGGGGCATCTCCCGCCAGCGGTACTGGGGCTGCCCGATCCCAATGATCCACTGCGACGATTGCGGCGACGTGCCGGTACCGGACGAGCAGCTGCCTGTGGTGCTGCCCGAGAACGTCGAAGTCACTGGCCGAGGCTCGCCGTTGGCCAAGATGCCGTCATTCTACGAATGCAGCTGTCCGAAATGCGGCAAACCGGCCCGACGCGAAACCGACACCATGGACACCTTTGTCGAGTCGTCCTGGTATTTCCTGCGCTACGCCTGCGCCGACAGCGCAACCGCGATGGTCGATGAGCGGGTCAACTACTGGGCACCGGTCGATCAGTACATCGGCGGCATCGAACACGCCATCCTGCATCTCCTCTATTCACGCTTCTTCACCCGGGCGATGCGTGACTGCGGCCTGGTTCAGGCCAGCGAACCCTTCACCAACCTGCTGACCCAGGGCATGGTAGTCGCCGAGACGTATTACCGCGACGGCGAAGGTGGTCGCAAACAGTGGATCAACCCCGCCGACGTTGATGTCGACCGTGACGACAAGGGCCGTATCGTCGCCGCCCGGCTCAAGGCCGACGGCCAGGCAGTCACTATCGGCGGCATCGAGAAGATGGCCAAATCGAAGAACAACGGCGTCGACCCACAGGCCCTGGTGGACCAGTACGGCGCCGATACCGCGCGTTTCTTCATCATCTTCGCCGCTCCGCCGGACCAACAGCTCGAATGGTCGGACTCCGGGGTCGAGGGTGCGTCGCGCTTCCTGCGCCGGGTGTGGAACTTCGGCCATGCTTACCACAGCGAGATGCTGCCCTTGCTCGCCGCCAGCGCGGTCACGGTGGACAGCCTGCCGCCGGCACTCGCCGATGTACGCCGTGAAATCCACCTCCATCTCAAACAGGCGAACTACGACTTCGCCAAGCACCAGTTCAACACGGTCGCCTCGGCCGCGATGAAGATCCTCAACGCCCTCGAGCGCGCCCCGCGAGCCGAGGCAGCCGCCCACGCGGCGCTCGCACGCGAAGGTTTCGGCATTCTGGTGCGCCTGTTGGCGCCGATCACCCCGCACATCGCCCAGGCCTTGTGGCAGGACTGCGGTTTTGGCAACGACATCCTCGACGCACCCTGGCCCGAGCCGCTGGAAGCCGCGATGAAGCAGGACGAAATCGAGCTCATGGTGCAGATCAACGGCAAGTTGCGAGGCAGCATCAAGGTTGCCGCCGACGCTTCAAAGCCCGCCATCGAGGCGGTCGCGCTCGCGTCCGAGGCCGCGACCAAGTTTGCCGAGGGGAAACCGCCACGCAAAGTCATCGTCGTACCGGGCCGTCTCGTGAACATCGTGGTCTGAATCAACGGCGCTCCAGGGAGAAGCCAATGTCACGCCGCACCTTCATCGCCTCGTTCCTCGCCCTCCAGGCCGCCGTCGTGCTGTCCGGTTGCGGCTTCCAGCTGCGGGGCGCGCAGCCGCTGCCTTTCGACAGCCTTTACGTTGGCGCGGATCTCACGACCCCATTCGGTGCCGCACTGCGCCAGCAGATTGCCGCCGGTGCGGACACCCGGGTGGTCGCCGATGCCGGGGAAGCCGATGCCCGGCTGGAAATCCTGCGCAACAACCGCTCGCGCGACATCCTCTCGCTGACCGGCGCCGGGCGGGTACGCGAGTACCAGCTCACCCAGACCGTGGTCTTCCGTGTCATCGACCGCGGCGGAAACGAGTTGCTACCACCCTCGTCGGTCACGGTTCGACGGGAATACAACTTCGACGACGATCAGATCATCGCTCGCGAGCAGGAGGAAGCGCTGCTGATCCGCGACATGGAAGAGGACATCGTCCAGCAGATGCTCCGGCGCATGGCCGCAATTCGCTCGTGAGCCTGCGGCCGGACCAGCTTCACTCCCATCTGCAGAAGGGCATCGCGCCACTCTACGTGCTGCATGGCAACGAACCCTTGCTGGTGCTCGAGGCGGCCGACGCGATCCGCGCTGCAGCCCGCGACCAGGGCTTCACCGAGCGCGAAACCTTCGTCGTCGGCCAAGGCTTTCGCTGGAACGAACTCAGCGCCGCAGCCGGCAACCTGTCGCTGTTCGGCGACCGCAAACTCATCGACCTGCGCATCCCGACCGGCAAACCGGGACGTGACGGCGGCGAGGCACTGCAGCGCTATGTCGCCACCCTGGACTCGGCAACCGTCACACTGATCACGCTGCCGGAGATCGACTGGGCCACCCGCAAGACTGCCTGGTTCAAGGCGCTGATCGAGGCAGGCGTCACCCTCGAGCTCAACGCACCCGAGCGCGAACAACTACCGCAATGGATCGCACAGCGCCTGTCCCGCCAGAACCAACGGGCACCGGAGGAAGCCCTGCGCTTCATCGCCGAGCATGTCGAAGGCAACCTGCTGGCTGCACACCAGGAAATCCTCAAGCTTGGCCTGCTTCACCCCGAGGGCGAGCTCACTCTGGCCGACGTCGAGCAGGCGGTACTCAACGTTGCCCGCTACGACATCGACAAGCTTCGCCAGGCGATTCTCGAAGGCGACCCCGCACGCTGCATCCGCCTGCTCGAAGGCCTGGAGGGCGAAGGCACCGCCCCCCCTCTGGTCCTTTGGGCGCTGGCCAACGAAATCCGCATCCTGGCCTCGCTGCGCTCCGGCCTCGACGCCGGACAACCGCTCGCGCAGCTGATGCGCGCCGAGCGCATCTTCGATGACCGCCGCAAACAGGCAATCCAGCGCGCCCTTCCCCGCCTCGCGCTGCCTGCACTACGCGCCGCACTTCTGCACGCCGCGAAGATCGACCGTCTGATCAAGGGTCTTGGCGAGGGCCGGGTATGGGACGAGTTCCAGTTGCTTGCGCTCCGCGTGGCGCGTCGGAGCTGAGGACAACGGTGCGTTTCGGCTTCGCCTCTACGCACCCTATGACGGATTGGCGACCGGACAACGACACCTGATGTCATAGGGTGTGTTGAGCATAGCGAAACGCACCGCCCGAGGCTGATAGAATTGAGAAATCTTAGCGCTACGGCCAAACATTTCATGGACATCCAGACCTACATGCAGCAACTCGGCCAGCAAGCCCGTGCGGCCTCGCGCTTGATGGCGGCCGCCTCGACCGAGGCCAAGAACAACGCTCTGCTCGCCATCGCGCGCCTGATTCGCGAGCGCAGTGACACCCTGCTCTCAGCCAATCGCGCCGATCTTGAGCAGGCCCGTGCTGATGGGCTCGAAGCCGCACTGATCGACCGGCTCACGCTCAATGAAAAAGGCGTCGCCGCAATGGCCGAGGGGCTCGAGCAGATCGCGGCCTTGCCTGACCCGGTGGGCGAGATCAACAACGTCAAACGCCGCCCCTCGGGCATTCAGGTCGGTCACATGCGCGTGCCGCTCGGCGTCATCGGCATCATTTACGAGGCGCGTCCCAACGTCACCGCCGATGCTGCCGCGCTGTGCCTGAAATCCGGCAACGCAGCAATCCTGCGTGGCGGCAAGGAGGCCCTGCACTGCAACCAGGCCATCGCCGCCTGCGTGCGCGACGGATTGCTCGAAGCAGGACTACCCGAGGCGGCAGTGCAGGTCATCGACACCACCGACCGCGCCGCGGTCGGCCACCTGATCACCATGGACGCCTTCGTCGACGTCATCGTGCCGCGCGGGGGCAAGGGGCTGATCGAGCGCATCTCACGCGAAGCGCGGGTGCCGGTGATCAAGCACCTCGACGGCAACTGCCATGTCTATGTCGACGGCGAGGCCGATCCAGCCAAGGTGCTGCCCATCGTCGAGAACGCCAAGACCCAGCGTTACGGCACCTGCAACACCGCAGAATCCCTGCTGGTGGATGCCTCGGTCGCCGCGCGCTACCTGCCCGATATCGGCCGCATGTTCGCCTCCAAGGAAGTGGAGATGCGCACCTGCGACCGCGCGGGCGCCATCCTGCGCGAAGCCGCGATCGCAGGCGCGCGCATCGTCGCTGCCACCGAGGACGACTGGCGCGATGAGTACCTGGCCCCGATCATCGCGATCCGGGTCGTGGACGGGCTGGACGAAGCCATCGCGCACATCAACACCTACAGCTCCGGCCACACCGAAGCCATCGTCAGCGAAAACTATACCCGCGCAATGCGTTTCCTGCGCGAGGTCGATTCCTCATCGGTCATCATCAACGCCTCGACGCGCTTCGCAGACGGCTTCGAATACGGTCTCGGCGCCGAGATCGGCATCTCCACCGACAAGATCCACGCCCGCGGTCCGGTCGGTCTCGAAGGGCTGACCAGCCAGAAATGGATCGTCTTCGGCAACGGCGAGATCCGCCGCTGAAGCAGGTCAGGCGCTCGGTCGGCACGAACCCGACGATACCGTTATCGCCGGAGGTGCTGGCCGAGCTCGACGCCTTCGGCGATGCCCTCTGGCTGGAGGACGGTCTATCCAGAAATACGCTCGCCGGTTACCGCAGTGACCTCGCGTTGTTCGCAGGCTGGCTGGCCGGTCGAAACCTCCAGCTTCAGGACGCTGCCAGCGATGACCTCGCTGCCTATCTGTCCGAGTTCGCCCGTCGCTCCCGCCCCGCAAGCCAGCGCCGACTGATGTCGGCTTGGCGCCGCTACTACCGGCGCCTGCTGGAACAGGGGCGTATCCGCGAAGACCCGACCATTCTGCTCGACCCGCCGGCGCGCGGTGAGCGCTTCCCCAAAACGCTCACCGAAACCCAGGTTGAAGCCCTGCTCGACTCGCCCGACACCGACACCCCGGGCGGCCTGCGAGATCGCGCCATGCTCGAGGTCCTTTACGCCACCGGCCTGCGGGTTTCAGAACTCGTCGGGCTGGCGATGTTCTCGATGAGTCTGAACGAGGGGCTGGTG
>NZ_WTVM01000114.1 GCF_012910885.1 Azoarcus taiwanensis
CATGGGCCATACCCACAAGACGGACTGATGGAAAGAATAGAGATATTCACCGACGGCGCCTGCAGCGGTAATCCGGGCCCTGGCGGCTGGGGCGCCATTCTGCGTGCCGGTTCGCACGAGAAGGAAATCTGGGGGGGCGAGCCTGCCACGACCAATAACCGCATGGAACTCACTGCTGTCATTCGGGCGCTGGAGCTGCTCAAGCGTCCGGTTCATGCCCGGGTCCACACCGACAGCCAGTACGTGCAGAAGGGTATTTCCGAGTGGATTCACGGCTGGAAGGCGCGGGGCTGGAAAACCGCCTCGAAGGCGCCGGTGAAGAACGTGGATCTCTGGCAGGCGCTGGATGCTGCCTGTGGCGACCATCGGCTTGAATGGATCTGGGTCAGGGGTCATGCCGGACATGCGGAGAACGAGCGCGCCGATGAGCTGGCCCGGCGAGGAGTCGAGGCGGTTCGCAAGAGTGGACAAGCGGTCGAAGCCAACTGAACCAAGGAGCATCAGAAAGTGCGTCAAATCGTCCTTGATACCGAAACGACCGGTCTCGACTGGCGTACCGGCGACCGTGTCATCGAGATCGGCTGTGTCGAGTTGCTCAACCGCAATCTCACCGGTCGGCACTATCACGTCTATCTCAACCCGGATCGCGATATCGATGCCGAGGCGGTTGCGGTGCATGGCATCACCGCCGAGTTTCTCGCTGACAAGCCGCGCTTTTCGGATGTCGTCGCGGATTTCGAGGACTTCGTGCGCGATGCCGAGTTGGTGATCCACAACGCGAGCTTCGACGTCGGCTTTCTGGACCACGAACTCGGATTGCTCGGACGTGGCAAGCTGGGCGGGCTGTGCAGTGGCGTGATCGACACGCTGCGAATGGCCAAGGAGCAGAACCCCGGCAAGAAGGCTTCACTCGATGCGCTGTGCGACCGTTACCAGATCGAGAACGGTCATCGAACCCTCCACGGCGCACTGCTCGATGCCGAGATTCTCGCCGAGGTCTATCTGGCGATGACCCGTGGTCAGGAGAGCCTGATCATGGCACTGGACGAACCCCTGCCGGGTTCGGATTCCGGTGCCGGGGGCTGGCACGACCGCCCGGCGATCAAGATCCTTCGGGCGAACGAGGACGAGCTGTCGGAGCACGATGCAGTACTGGCCGAAATCGACAAGGCGAGCAAGGGCGCTTGCCTGTGGATCACGCGCTGAACTGATTCGGATCAGTCTCGGCGCAGGCGCGCCGCAACCACCTCTGCGATTGCCAGCGATGCAGTCAAGCCGGGCGACTCGATTCCCAGCAGATTGACCAATCCCGGCGTGCCGTGGAGGGTTTCGTCCTCGATGACGAAGTCCGCGGCCGGCTCCCCGGGGCCGACGATCTTCGCCCGGATACCCGCGTAGTCCGGCGACAGTGCGTCGGTGGGCAGATCGGGCCAGTAGCGGCGGATCTCGGTTTCGAAATCCTTCATGCGCGCGGGATTGACCACGTAGTCGAGTGGCACGCCGACCGGCTGCGGCGACGCATCGCTGGCAGGATCGTCAAGCCATTCGACATCGGGCCCGAAGCGCCCGCGTCCTTGCAGGTCCAGCGTCAGATGAACTCCCAGCCCGCCGGGCTCGGGCACCGGGTAGATCAGGTGAGAGAATGGCGAGCGTCCGTTGAGCGAGAAGTAATTGCCCTTTGCAAAGTGGGGCGAAGGGAGCACTACCGACTGTAGCCTCGGCAAGTGAGCGGCCAGCAGGGTCGAGAACAGGCCGGCTGCGTTGATCACAGTCGTGGCGGCCAGCCGCATCGGCGTGTCGCCACCGCAATGCAGCACGATGCGTGCGCCGGCATGGTCCGCGCCCGTGACCGGTGTCTGCAGCACCAGCATGGCGCCCGCGTTTTCAGCGTCGCCGAGCAGGTTGAGCATGAGACCGTGGCTGTCGACGATGCCGGTAGAGGGTGAGTGCAGCGCCGCGACACAGGCAAGCGCCGGCTCCATGCTGCGCGCCTCAGCCGCCTCGATGAGACGGACGTCATCGACCCCATTGGCGAGTGCCTGGGCGTGAATGTCCTCGAGCGCGGCACGCTGGGCTTCGCCGGTCGCGACCACCAGCTTGCCGCATTGGCGATGTGCGATGCCACGCTCGCGGCAGTACTCGTAGAGCAGGTGGCGGCCGCGAACGCAAAGCTGTGCCTTCAGTGACCCGGCCGGATAGTAAAGCCCCGCGTGAATGACTTCACTGTTACGACTTGATGCGCCGGTGCCGAACGCACCCGCCGCCTCGAGGATCAGGACCTGATGGCCGGCGAGCGCCATTGCCCGGGCACAGGCGAGTCCGACGACACCTGCGCCAATGACCACGCAGTCGACCGTTTCGGTCTCCTCGTCGCGAATGTGGGTGACCTGGCTCATGATGTTCCGAGCGCCAACTGGCCGCCCGGGAAGCGGCCGGATTCTTCGAGTCGGCTTACAGTGGGCAGCAGGTCGAGACCGGTGTCCGCCTTCAGCTGCGTTGCGCGTTCGCGAAGCTCTGTGAGCGAGACGCCAACCGCGTCGTCGCCTGCAGCAAAGGCGATGACGTTGCCGCTGTCGCAGGAGGGAAACGCCAGAGCGTGTCCGTCGAAGGCGTCGGCGATGCGTCTCAGGCTCGCCTGGAAACCGCGGGAGCGCCCGAACAGATTCACCGCCAGCAGACCGCGGGGAGTCAGCAGACTGCGCGCGGCACGATAGAAAGGAAGGGTGTCGAGCCCCCCGGCGCGTGCGTTGCGGTCGAAACCGTCGACGAGGATGCAGTCGTAATGTCGCGCGCAGGACAGCACATGTTCGACGCCGTCGCCGATGCGCACCTGCAATCTTTCGTCGTCGGGCGGGAGTGCGAAGTATTGCCTGGCTACTGCGTGCACTTGCGGCTCGATCTCGACCACTTCGATGCGGGTGTCCGGACAGTAGCGATGGAGAAACTTCACCACCGAACCGGCACCGAGGCCGATCACCAACGCGTTGCGCGGCCACGGCGCTTCTCGAAGCAATAGTCCGGCCATCATCTCGCGGGTGTAGGCGAGTTCGAGTGCGAAGGGCGTGCGAATGCGCATCGCCCCCTGCACCCACTCCGAGCCGAAGTGCAGGTAGCGCACGCCAGACGATTCACTGATGTCGATCGGGGTCGCCATGGGTACGTCAGTCCGCGCCGTCGCCGGCAAGGCGTTTGAGTTGGTAGAGCCGCTCGAGCGCTTCGCGTGGAGACAAGGCATCAGGGTCGATGTCGCCCAACGCAGTCAGCACCGGGTGGGACAGGACGACCGGCTCGCTATCGGGCAGGGCCGCGAAGAGATCGCCCTGGGGGCCGGCACCGATCTCGCGGTTCTCGAGCGCGCGCAAACGGCGGCGCGCGTCGCGGATGACCGCACCGGGTACGCCGGCCAAAGCGGCGACTTCGATACCGTAGCTCTGACTCGCCGGACCTTCCTCGATTGCGTGCAGAAACACGATGCGATGGCCATGCTCGACTGCGTCGAGATGCACGTTGGCGCATTCGGGGTAGTCGCTGTTCAGACGGGTGAGCTCGAAGTAGTGGGTTGCGAACAGTGTGAGGCAGCGGTTCTTCTCGAGCAATTGGCGTGCGATCGCCATCGCCAGTGCGAGACCGTCGAAGGTCGAGGTGCCTCGCCCGATCTCGTCCATGAGCACGAGACTGCGCTCGGTGGCGCCATGCAGGATCGCGGCCGCCTCTGTCATCTCGACCATGAAGGTGGAGCGGCCCGAAGCGAGGTCGTCCGAAGCACCGATGCGGGTGTAGATGGCGTCCAGCGGGCCGATGCAGGCGCTGTCAGCCGGCACGAAAGCGCCGATGTGGGCGAGCAGGGCGATTAGCGCCACTTGGCGCATATAGGTCGATTTGCCGCCCATGTTCGGACCGGTGATCATCAGCATGCGTCGGGTATGACTCAGGCGGCACTCGTTGGCGATGAAGTGCTCGACCTGACGTTCGACGACCGGATGGCGTCCACCGACGATCTCGATGCCGGCGCGGTCAACGAACACCGGCCGGACGTAGCCGTAGCGCGCCGCCGCCTCGCCAAAGGCACCGAGGCCGTCCAGTGTGGCGAGTGCGCGTGCAATGCGTTGCAGGGCAGGAATGTGTTGGGCGAGTTCGTCGAGCAGCGCTTCGTAGAGCAGCTTTTCGCGTGCAAGTGCGCGCTCCTGTGCCGACAAGGCCTTGTCTTCGAAGCTCTTCAGTTCCGGTGTGATGTAACGCTCGGCGTTCTTGAGCGTCTGCCGACGGCGATAATCGTCCGGCACCTTGTCGGCCTGGGTGCGACCGACTTCGATGTAGAAACCATGAACCCGGTTGTATTCGACCTTGAGCGTGCTGATGCCGGTGCGCTCGCGCTCGCGCGCCTCGAGCTCGAGCAGAAACGCGCCACAGTTGTCCTGGATGCCGCGCAGTTCATCGAGTTCGGCATCGTAGTCCGGTGCGATGACGCCACCATCGCGAATCGCGACCGACGGTTCCAGCGCGATCGCGTGCTGCAATAATTCGAGCAGTCCGCTCGGTACGGTCGCGTCCGCAAGCAGGCGGCGCAGCATTGCCGAGGAGGACTCGGTCGCCAGACCAGCCAACCCAGGCAGGCGTGCCAGGCTGTCACGCAGGGCCGAAAGGTCACGGGGCCGGGCGCTGCGAAGCGCGATCCGCGCGGAGATGCGGTCGATATCGGCCACCCCGCGCAACACCGACCGGAGACTGGCGAGCGCCTGTGCGTCGCCTTCGCCGAGCAATTCGGCCACAACCTGCTGTCGCTCCGCCGCCAGCGTGGTGTCGCGCAATGGGTGGTGCAGCGCATGACGAAGCCAGCGCGAACCCATGCTGGTGACGCAGGTGTCGAGCAGCGAAAGCAGGGTGGGCGAGGCTTCGCCGCGCAGGGTCTCGGTCAGTTCCAGGTTGCGCCGGGTTGCGGCGTCGAGGCGCAGGTAGGCGCCCTCGTTCTCCACCCTCAGCGAGGTGATGTGCGACAAGGCCTGCTGCTGGGTACCGTGCGCATAGTCGAACAGCGCACCGGCGGCGGCAATCGCGACCGGCAGGTCGTCGGCACCGAAGCCGGCGAGATCCTGGGTGCCGAAATGCGCGGTGAGCAGGCGTTGTCCGGTCTCGCTGTCGAACTTCCAGTCCGCGAGTTTGCGCAGCACTGGGGAGAGCTGGTCGAGCAGGGGCAGCGACAGGCCGTCAGGGGCGAGCACCTCGGCCGGACGCAGACGCTCGAACTGGGTCTGCAACTGCTCGGCGGGGCATTCCATGGCGGCGAGATCGCCGTTGGCGAGATTGAGCCAGGCGAGGCCAAGCTTGCCGCGGTGGAGGCTGACCGCCAGCAGTAGCGCGTCGCGCCGGTCGTCGAGCAGCGCGGCATCGGTCAGCGTCCCCGGCGTGACGATGCGCGACACCGCGCGCTCCATCGGCCCCTTGGTGGCACCGGGTTCTCCGACCTGTTCGGCGATGACCACGGATTCGCCGAGCTTGACCAGGCGCGCGAGGTATTGCTCGACCGCATGAAAAGGTACCCCGGCCATCTTGATCGGCGTGCCGGCGGACTGGCCGCGCGTAGTGAGCGTGATGTCCAGCAGCCGCGCAGCCTTCTCGGCATCCTCGAAGAAGAGCTCGTAGAAGTCGCCCATGCGGTAGAACAGCAAGGTATCCGGGTGCTGAGCCTTCAGCACGAGGTACTGCTGCATCATGGGGGTGTGCTTGCTTAAATCGCCCGAAGAGGTCATTGTGTGAATTGAAGATATGAAGTCAAGCGGTGCTTTAAAAACAACAAGTTAGTTGCATTTCTCTTCATGCGCGAATCATTGCTTCCATCAAGACAATCTGCTCTGATCGACCGCCAAAGGGTAGGTTTCAGGGCAACATTTGGTCGTCACAACTTCCAGCTGATCGCTCCATGTCACTTACTGCAAAAGGCGGCGACGCACTCCGCTACCAGTCGCCAACGGTGCAAGCCGCGATTCGGGAGCGAGAGACATCTCGCGCCAAAGCGTCGGGAGAGAGCGTAAATCAGAACCTCCGGGCCAACATTCTCACCGACGACGGCGAACATCGCGAGTTGAGGCTGACGTCAATCCGGACGGTTCAAAGGCCTGGGGCCATCGGTGCAACGATCTAGCCGGGGGAGTCAAGAAGCAGTTCAAACCCGGCAGCTACCCAAGGGTGACAGTCTCGGAGGTCCGGCAACGGCCCCGTGAAATACGAAAGCTGCGGGACGTCGGGGCAGGCCCCGCGAGCACTTTGCCCAGTCCAGAGTCTTGCTTGTCGAAGCCGCGCAAGCCAAACGAAGGAAGGATTATACGGTCGCTGGCCTCCGACCTGCTCCCCATTCTCTGTGCCAGCAGCCGGAATCTAGACGCAGAGCTTTTGGTACATTGGATCGCTCTCGGTGACCGTCTCCACCCGCAGCGCTTGCCCAGGAGTCTCCCTATCGAACAGTACGCGCGTCTTGCGACTGCAGTTGATCACATACGACTCAGTATCCAGGCGCTCAATGGGATCTTTGTGAAAGGTGTACAAGTAGTACTCAACCAATAATTCACCGTTCTGCTGCACTGCGCTCCTGTGTCCGTCGAACACTGTGAACGCGTTGGTGGATGGCCAGATATAGCCCCAAGGGCGGAAGAAACTCTTGTTTTGTTGTGTCGAGATGAGGCTGGCTTCGAACGGTATTTGCCCGGACTTGAATTCAAACCAGCTGTAATCGTAATAGGCAAGATAGCCGAACATGCCCGCGGCGGCCGACATCGATATCAACCATCTCGGCAGGCGATTACGCGATACCTTGCGCAGGAAGAACATAGTCCCCCCGGCGCAGATACCCATGATGAAAACACCGATCAGATTCCAGATCACGATCAATCTCCCGTAACCAAAAACGCTAGGCAAGCCGGTTTCATTGGAATCTTGTCTGCCCAACAACTGGAAAAAAGCGGGCTTTCCGAGGAAAGCCCGCTTGATCAAGTTACAACCAAACGATTAGCGTGTCGCGCCCGCGGTCGCGACCGGCGCCGGGGTCGGGTAACGTACTCGACGCACCATATCCTGGACTGCCTGCGACGGCGTTTCCGTCGCCAATGACACCAGGGCGGCCACTGTGAAGTTGACCACCGCGCCGATGACACCAACCGACAACGGCGAGATACCGAGGACCCAGAATTCCGGCGTGTTCGGGAAGTTGTTGGTACCCGGGATGAAGAACCAGCCGAGGTACATGAAGATGTAGCCCACGGTGGTAACCGCGCCCGCCAACATGCCGGCAATCGCACCCTTGCTGTTAATGCGTTTGACGAAGATCCCCAGGGTTATCGTCGGGAACAAGGTCGCGGCGGCCATACCGAAGGCCAACGCCACCGTTTGTGCGGCAAATCCCGGTGGATTCAATCCTAACCAAGTGGCAATGACGATCGCGCCTACCATCGATAGTCGTGCAAACAGCATTTCCCGTTCATCAGAGAGATTTGGCATCAGCGTATTCTTCAGCAAGTCATGACTGACCGCTGAGGAAATGGCCAACAACAGGCCCGACGCCGTGGAAAGCGCTGCCGCGACACCGCCGGCGGCCATCAGACCGATCACCCACATCGGCATATTGGCGATCTCTGGCAAAGCCAGCACCAGAATGTCGTTATTCACGGTCAGCTCGTTGCCCGCCCAGCCACGCTCTGCGGCCGTGCCGGCGGCGAAGTCCGCGTTGGCATCGTTGTAGAACTGGATACGGCCGTCACCGTTCTTGTCATCCCAGCGCAGGAGACCGGTCTTTTCCCAGTTCTCGAACCAATCGGGGCGCTCGTCATAGGCCAGCGCCGGCTGAGTGGTACCGTGCGGATAGACCGTCTCGAGCAGGTTCAGACGCGACATGCCGGCAAGCGCGGGCACCGTGGTGTAGAACAGCGCGATGAATACCAGCGCCCAGCCAGCGGACCTGCGGGCATCGCGGATGTCCGGGACAGTAAAGAAGCGGATGATGATGTGCGGCAGGCCTGCGGTACCGACCATCAGGGTCAGGGTGAACAAGAACATGTTCCACTTGTTCGAGACATCCGCCGTGTAGTCACGGAAGCCCAGGTCGCGCACCACTTCGTCGAGCTTCTGCAGCAGCGGCAGACCCGATTCGGCGTGAGTGCCGAACAGGCCGGACTGGGGCAGGAAGTGGCCGGTCATCATCAGCGACAGATAGATGGCGGGGGTGGTGAACGCCAGGATCAGCACGACATACTGCGCTACCTGGGTATAGGTCACGCCCTTCATGCCGCCGAGCACGGCGTAAGCGAAGACCACGCAGGCGGAAATGATCAGGCCGACGTCGCTGCTCACTTCAAGGAAGCGGGCAAAGGCTACTCCGGCACCGGTCATCTGCCCGATCACGTACGTCAGGGAAATGACGATAAGGCAAACAACGGCCACCACACGTGCCGATCGACTGACGTAACGCTTACCGACGAAGTCGGGCACCGTGTAGGTACCGAATCGACGCAGGTACGGTGCGAGCAAGGTGGCGAGCAACACGTACCCACCCGTCCAACCCATGATGAAGGAAGAGTTGACGTAACCGACGGAGATCAGACCGGCAACGGAAATGAACGACGCCGCCGACAGCCAGTCCGCCGCGGTAGCCATGCCGTTGACGGTGGGATGCACGTTGCCGCCGGCGATGTAGAACTCGCGGGTGGAGCGTGCGCGTGCCCAAATGGCAATGCCCGTATAGAGAGTGAATGAGCCGATGACAAAGATTAAGTTGATGGCAAACTGACTCATCGATCATTCCTCCATTCCAAACTTCTGGTCGAGTGCGTTCATTTGCATGGCATAAAAGAACACAAGCGCAACAAAAGTGAGGATGGAGCCTTGCTGGGCAAACCAGAACCCAATATCAGCCCCCCCGACACTGATGCCCATCAAGAGTGGGCGCAGCAACATACCAAACCCATAGGACACAAGTGCCCATACCGAAAGACAGAACACGATAAGGCGCACGTTGTGCCTCCAATACGCCTCATCGCGCTCGTTTATTTCTGTTGCCATGTGAAGACTCTCCTCAGTTTTCTAGTTATCACCACAACGATTGGTTACTGTTTCAGTACCGCGATGGATTTACCTCCTCCTTTTGATGGATTTACCTCACCCTGATGGACCTGCCTCCTCTGCTGTCTATAGGGCGCCTCGAATGGGTGACAATTTCGCTGGGCGGGATCTCGCTCAGTGCCAGCCAGACGCTCTGCTGGAACGCGGTGCCGCGCACGTCGAGCGGAAGATCAAGTCCGTTGCCAAGGGACTCGACAAAATCCACCACGCGGGTGACAAGCTGCTTGAAAGCGACGTCGCCGTCGCGCAGATCGGCGCGGGGAAATCGGTTCTCCAGATCACGGACCAGCGCATCGGCGTCTTCGCCCAAGGAAATGGCGCAGATGCCGCGCTCACTGGTCGCGACCAGTATTGCCCCGAGCGAGCGTTGGTCGACGGCGAAGCGGATCACGGCGTCGGCGGAACCACCGTTGCGGTAGCGGCTCGGTGTCATGCCGAGAACCTGGTTTGAGCCGGCGTAGAAGCGTCCGCTGGAAGCGTAGCCGGCCGTGTAGATCGCGTCGGTGACGGCGGCCCCGCGCTCCAGCGCGGATCTGACACGCTGCGAGCGGTGCGCCGCCGCATAGGCCCTGGGGGTCAGACCCGTGACGGATTTGAAGACGCGGTGCAGGTGGTAGACGCTCAGTCCTGCGTGGTCCGCCAGTTCCTGCAGGCTCGGAACGTGATCGGCCTGTTCGATGAAGCGGCACAGCCCAGTCACCAAGGCGGAATTGCGCACCGCTGGCGGCGGCTGATCGGCCAGACAGCGCTGGCAGGGGCGAAACCCGGCCCGTTCGGCGTCGGCGGGGGTAGGGTGGAAGCGTACGTGTTCCGGTCGCGGGGTGCGCGCCCCGCAGGAAGGGTGGCAATAGACACCCGTGGTCGTGACCGCATAGACGAATCGTCCGTCAGCCGCAGCGTTGCGCGCGAGTACGGCGGCCCATCGCGGGTCGGCCTCGATGGCGGTTTTCATCGTCCCCTCCTTGTGACTGCGTGTAAATCTGCCGGCAATGTAGTCGCAGCCCGGCCGGTGCGCACTCCGGATCTTGCTTTTGAATTCGCAGCCGTCCCCTCGGCCGGGCAATGTGCTGACAGTGACAGTGGCTCAACGCATTGCGCACGAAGCCCCGCCGCTCGCCTATGTCTTATTGCATATCTTCGTGCTACCAGTAGCACGGATGATCATCGTCGCCTATGCCACCTGGCTGCTCTTCCCGCGCCTTTTAGATAACCGTTCACCCATCGACGCTTCCCCGTCGGTTTTTCTGCTGAAACACTTTCGTCCATCTTCAGCGAGATGGGCGACCTTGAGCCGGGTCGCACGGGGGGTGCATATCGAGGTGGTTGATCTTCTATCGGCCGAGACCGCGCAGATGCTGAAAGCCGGCGAGGTGGACCTCGCACTCGGTTTCATGCCGCAACTCGAAGCCAGGTTCTGCCAGCAGTCCTTGTTCCGCCAACAATATGTCTGCCTGGTGAGCCTGCACCACCCGAGGATTCAGGGAAGCCTCGATCTCGTTCAGTTCGAGACAGAGGACCACGCAGTGGTGGTGACTTCCGGGACCGGTCACATGTATGTCGACAAGGAACTGGCCCGGCAGAACATCACACGCAAGATTGCAGTGCGCTTGGGCGAGATGCTTTCCGGGCGGGGGGTGTCACTTATCCCGTGCCGTTTCCGTTACCTGACTATGCCGTGAAACAGCATTGGCACGAGCGCTACCATGACGATCTCGGCAACCGATGGCTGCGCGGCGTCATACGCGATCTTCTGGGGCGTGGGGCGCCCTGACGTCACAACTGACGTCAGGCGCCGTTGTCCAGCGAATTCACATCGCGCTACTAGCGCGAGCGGTCAGGCGGTCAGGTTGGAAGGGCGATGCGCCTGGATGATGGGAAGCAGTTGCCCGAAGATCTTCGGGGCGCCGGCAACGACGTTGCCAGACTCGAGATACGACGACTCGCCGGCAAGATCGCTGATCAGACCACCGGCCTCCTGAATCAGGAGCGCCCCGGCCGCCATGTCCCAGGGCTGCAGGCCGAACTCCCAGAAGCCGTCAAGGCGACCGCAGGCGACATAGGCGAGGTCGAGCGCGGCAGCGCCGGGGCGGCGGATGCCGGCAGTCTTCTGTGTCAGTTCGCGGAACGCGCCAAGGTAGGCGTCGACATGATCGAATTCGCGAAACGGAAAGCCGGTACCGATGAGCGCTTCCGAGAGGCGAATGCGGCGCGACACGCGGATGCGGCGGTCGTTGAGAAATGCTCCGGCGCCCTTGCTCGCGGTGAAGAGTTCATTGCGGGTGGGGTCGAACACCACCGCCTGATCGAGCGCGCCGTTCTTGAGCAGCGCAATCGAGATGGCGTATTGCGGAAAGCCGTGGAGGAAGTTGGTGGTGCCGTCGAGCGGATCGATGATCCACTGGAACTCGGCAGTCTCCGAGGGCGCGGAGAGGCCGGACTCCTCTGCTAGAATCGCGTGCTCCGGATAGGCGTCGCGCAGGACTTCGACGATCGCGGCTTCTGCGGCCCGATCAACCTCGCTGACATAGTCATTTGGCGCCTTGGCCTGGACCGGAATCAGCTCGAGCTGACCGGATGCGCGGTTGATGATGGAAGCGGCGCGGCGCGCGGCTTTGACGGCGATGTTGAGGCTGGGGTGCATGCTCGGTTCCGGATTCGGCCGGCGCTTGGCACCGGCTCGGGACGTAAAACACGCAATTTTAACCTTAATCGGGGCGCTGGCGATGGTTGGTGCGCGATGCCGTAGCTGGCATCGTGTGCGCCGGGTCACACCTCACATGCCAACGGATGCATTACGGACATGCAAGCAGGCGAAAGACTCGAAAGAATCAGGGTGGTGCTGGTGCGTACGAGCCACCCGGGCAACATTGGCGCGGCGGCGCGTGCAATGAAGACCATGGGTTTGTCGCGGCTCTACCTCGTGTCGCCGCTTGCGTTTCCCGATCCGGTCGCGGAGGCACGGGCCTCGGGGGCCACCGATGTGCTGGACAATGCCGTGGTGGTGGACACCCTCGAGCAGGCGCTCGAGGGTACGGTGTATTCTGCGGCGCTGACCGCGCGCCGCCGCGAGTGGGCGGCCCCTGCGGCCTATGTTCGCGATGCGGTACCCGAACTCGTTGCTCGGGTGCAGGAGGGCGAGGTTGCGCTGGTGTTTGGTGCCGAAACCAGCGGCCTGACCAATGACGAGGTGTTGCGCTGTACCGTGCCGGTAACGATTCCGGCCAATCCGGGGTATTCGTCGCTGAATCTTGGGGCTGCTGTGCAATTGTTGTGCTACGAGTGCCGCATCGCAGCGGTCGATGCGCCGCCTATGGAGGAAGCGCCGAGAGTCTTGGCGACCTTCGATGAGGTGGAGGGGTTTCACCGTCACCTCGATGATGCGATGGTGCGCAGTGGCTTCTTCAAGCCGGACAACCCGGGAAGGCTGCACGCTCGACTGCGCAGGCTGTTTGGCCGGATTCGTCTCGAGCGTGAGGAGGTCAATATTCTTCGCGGCATCCTTAGTGCACTCGAACGCAAATCCTGATTAAAATAGTCGGATATAGACAACGAATCATTACCCGGAGCTTGTTGCCAACATGTTCAGCCGCCTGCGTGAAGATCTTGCCAGTGTCCGTGAGCGCGACCCCGCCGCACGTTCGACCTGGGAAGTGCTCACCTGTTATCCGGGCGTGCATGCTCTGATGGTCCATCGGCTCGCACATGGCGCGTGGGTTCGCGGGTTTCATTGGCTCGGACGTTTCATAAGCCATGTGGGCCGCTTTCTGACTGGCATCGAGATTCACCCCGGCGCGACGATTGGCCGGCGGGTGTTCATCGATCACGGCATGGGGGTGGTCATCGGCGAGACGGCGGAGATCGGCGAGGACTGCACGATCTACCAGGGCGTCACACTTGGCGGCACCTCGCTGTACCGAGGGGCGAAACGTCATCCGACCCTGGGCAGAGGAGTGGTGGTTGGTGCCGGCGCGAAGGTGCTCGGTGGCTTTACGGTCGGGGAGGGTGCCCGGGTGGGCTCGAAC
>NZ_WTVM01000115.1 GCF_012910885.1 Azoarcus taiwanensis
GTGTATAAGAGACAGTCGCCATTCTGCTCGGCAGCGACAAGCGGCTCATCCTGCCGGGGCCGCGCTTCGGCGCACGTACGTTGCTGATTGTCGATGACGAGCCTGCGGTGCTGGCGATGATCAGCCTGGCGCTCGAAGGTGAGGACTACCGGGTGCTCACGGCACGTAGTGGACGTGAGGCGCTGGAGATACTGGCGAGCAATGATGTGCAGGTCGTCCTGACGGATGAGCGCATGCCCGAGATGAGTGGCGTTGAGCTGCTGAGCAGAATCAAGGCTTCGTATCCGAAGACGGTCCGGATCGTCGTGTCCGGGCAAGCTCATGTCGATTCGGTCGTCGAGGCGATAAACAAGGGTGCGATCTTCAAGTTTTTCACCAAGCCCTGGAACGAGGCGCAGTTGCGAGCGCAGATTCTTGAGGCTTTTCGACATCAGGAGATCGTGAGCGGGTGCTTGACGAGCGCCAGCGTGCTGGCTCGCTTCCAGCGCTCGATGGGCGGAGGGGAATCATGAGCACCTTGGCTCGATATCCGGTCCTTTCGGTCGATCCGGCACTTTGTCGGTTATCAGCAGGCGTTCGGGGAATCCGGTAGGACATGACTTCGGTAGCGACTGCGATCGTCGGCCTCGCTATCGTCGCTGGCATTCTGGTCTATTCCCGGTTCTCAGGTCCTTACGGCCGGTTGCGTGAGGTGGAATCCCAACGGCTGACCATGGTGAAGCAGCACGAATTGTTGCTCCACCATGCCGGGCAGGGGATTTATGGTCTGGATGCCAAGGGTTGCCTCACCTTCGTCAATCCCGCGGCCGAGTCGATGCTCGGCTACAGAGCCGGCGAGCTGATAGGCCGGTCCATGCATCCGCTCATGCACCATACCCGGCGAGACGGAACTTGCCATCCCGATGTTCTCTGCCCGGTCAGCCAGACCTTGCGTGACGGCGAAATCCGTCGAATCGAAGATGACGTTTTCTGGCATGCCGATGGATCGCCGCTCGATGTCGAGTATGTGGTTGCGCCGCTGATCGATGATGGCGCCATCACCGGTGCGGTCGTTCTGTTCAGCGACGTCGGCGAACGTCGGCGAGCCATCGAGGAACTCGCCCGCTGGCGGCAACTCATCGAGCATGCCGGCTGGGGAATCGCGGTCTGCCGTCCAGAGAGCGGGCAAATGGAGCTGGTGAATCCTGCTTTCGCGCGACTCCATGGACACGAGCCCGATGCGTTGAGAGGCTCCTCGATCGTCGACATGCTCGCCCCCGAATCAAAACCCGCGCTCGAGGAAACGATCAAGCGAGTCGAAGCGGAGGGGCATGTGCGCTTTGAGTCGCTGCATCAACGAAAGGGCGGAGAGGTGTTTCCCGCCCTGGTCGATCTGACCGCCGCGCCTGACTCGAGTGGCGGGGGGCAGTACTGGATCGTCAATGCTCTGGATATCAGCGAACACAAGAGTCAGGAGGAGAAACTGCGGCGGAGCGAAGCGACGCTGAGGATGGTGCTGGAGCGTCTGCCAGTCGGCGTCTGGCTGGCCAATGCCGACGGCGCCGTCACTTACGGAAACCGAGAGGGGCGGAGAATCTGGGGTGGAACAAACTCGACTGACGGGAGCGCCGCGGATTGGCCGGATGCGTGGCATGCCCAGGCGGGGCCAAGCGAGTGGGGCCTTGAGCGAGCGTTCAAGAAAAGGTGTGAAGTCGTCGAGGAAATTCTCGACATAAAGCATCCGGAGGGGGGTTCGAAGACCATCCTCAATTCCGTATTTCCGATGCTCGGTTCAACCGGTCGATTGGATGGCGCGATCATCGTCAATCAGGATGTTACCGCCGCACGTGAGGCGGATCGCGCGCTCCGCGAACGGGAAGCCAGCCTCGCCCAGGCCCAGGCGCAGGCGCACCTCGGTAGCTGGAAGCTGCACATGCAGGACGGCAGGCTCGAATGGTCCGACGAGTGCTACAGGATTTTCGGCATCGCACTCGGAGCACCCGTGGATCAGGCCCGAATGTTCGAATGTGTCCACCCCGACGACCGCGGATCCGTCGACCGGCAGTGGCAGTCGGCGCTGGCCGGAGCCTCGTTCGATGTGCAGCACCGCATCGTGTGTGGTGGCTTGACGCGCTGGGTGCGTGAGCGGGCACAGATCGAGTTTGATGCGGATGGGGCTCCCCGGTTTGCGCTTGGCACGGTGCAGGACATCAGCGAGATCAAGCTCAAGGAAGAGGATCTGCTGCGTTCTCGCCAGCTGTTGCGGGACCTCGCTGCGCACCATGAGCTGATTCGTGAGCAGGAGCGTACCCGGATCGCTCGTGAGATTCACGATGAGCTGGGGCAGTACCTCACTGCGCTGCGTATGGATACGGCGATGATCATGATGCGGTTCTCGGACCTCGATCCGGAACTGCAGCGGCATGCGGAAGGGATGAAAGGCACCATTGACCGGACGATCATGGTCGTGCGCGACATCGCGGCCAGTTTGCGACCCGGCGCCCTCAACATGGGCTTGGTGTCGGCCGCCGAGTGGTTGCTGAACGGTTTCGAGCAACGAACTGGCGTGCTCTGCCGGCTCGACGCGCCGACCGAAGACATGGGCCTGAATGATGCCCAGACAACGGCCGTGTTTCGCATCCTGCAGGAGTCGTTAACCAATATCGCCCGGCATGCGCACGCCAGCGAGATCGGGGTCAGCTTCGAGCAGTCGGGCGACACCTTCAGAATGCGTATTTGCGATGACGGGGTCGGCTTCGACCTCGGTGCCGTGGAGGACAAGCGGACCTTTGGCTTGCTGGGTATCCGGGAGCGTGCATTGATGTTCGGTGGGAGAGCGGAAATCGAAAGCCGGCCGGGAGCCGGAACCACGCTGAATGTGAGCCTGCCGCTGGAGCAGCGCGAACCGGTTGAAGCCGGCATGGATGACAGCGAGGAGAAGAGGAGGAAGAGGGGATGATTCGGGTAGTCGTGGCGGACGATCACTCAATCGTCCGGCAGGGTTTGAGTCGGGTGATTGCGCTCGCTTCGGATATCGAGCTTGTGGGGGAGGCCCGGGATGGCTGGGAGACGCTGGAGCTGGCCCGCAAAGGCGGTTTCGATCTGCTCCTGACCGACATGAGCATGCCCGGTCCCAACGGCCCGGAACTGGTCAAGCGGGTTCGCTCCGAAAAACCCGAGCTGCCGATTCTCGTCCTTTCCATGCACGGGGAAAGCCAGATTGCGTCCCGAGCGATCAAGGCGGGCGCTTCCGGCTATCTGACCAAGGATAGCGACCCCGAAATGTTGCTCGATGCGATTCGACGTTGTGCCTCGGGGGGGCATTTCATCGAGCCGGAGCTGGCCTCCAGGCTGGTGTTCGAAGGGGGTTCGGCTTCGACGGGTGGATCGCATACGCGCCTGTCCGACCGGGAGTTCCAGATCTTTCTGCTGCTCGCGCAGGGCGTCGGCGTGAACGAGATCGCCGAGAAGATGAACATCTCCCCCAAGACTGTCAGCACCCACAAGTTCAGACTCATGCAGAAAATGTCTTTCGAGTCGCTCAGCGAACTGGTTCGGTACGCGCTCAAGCATGAGTTGATCGAATCCTGACGCGCGGAGGCCGGCTCGCCTGCCGCCGGGCCTACAGTGCTGTAATCACCCGCTGTCGAAAAGGTAGGGATATTCCTACAGTCGAATCATTCCTGCCTGACCCTCAGGTGAAATAGCGACCGATTCCTGTGCTTGCGTCAGTCTGAAATCATGATGCCAACGATCCGCGTTGGGGAGTTGCATCGTGAAGCTGCTGATTGTCGACGATTCATCCGCCGTCTATCGACGGCTGATCGACCTCCTTGGCGGGGTGGAAAATTTTACGGCGCTGTCCGTCGCCAGGTCTCTCGAAGAGGTCACCGCGCGGTGTTGCGCATTGCGCCCGGACGCAGTCGTGCTGGACATCGACCTGCCCGACGGTGAGGGGCTTCAAGCGGTCGCGCTGATCAAGTCGGAGTGTCCCGGCGCATCCGTCTTCGTCTTCTCGAATCATCTCGAATGTCGCCCGCGAGCCATGGCGTCGGGTGTCGATGCCTTCTTCGACAAATCCATGGAATTCGAGGCGCTGGTTTCACAACTGCTGAAACTGTCGGCCGATTCCGCTGCTCGAGATGTTGCGGCAGGCAACGGGGGGCAACAATGAGCGTTGTCGAGCGGCCGGTTGTCGTGGCGTTGATGGGGGTCGGCTTGCTGGGTGCCGGCGTCACGGCATCGGTAGCGCCGGAGGGCGGACTCGTGAGCGCGGGGATTCCCCTGCTCGGGGCGATTCTGGCCGTCGTGGGTATGCGTTTGCCGGCGGTTCGTTTGCTACGCCGGACGGAAACGGCTCTGGTGCCCGGCGTGATTGCGGAGCCGGCCGTGGTGCCGGAACCGGCTGTGGAGTCCGTGACAAGCGAGGGAGAGAACCGGCTTGATGAACTCTGCGTCCGCGTACTGCCGATCTGGTCGCGCCAGATCGAATCGGCGCGGACCCAGTCGGAAAGCGCTGTTGCAAACCTGACGAACTCATTCGCTGACATCGACGCCCGCTTGAGTGCGGCCCTGGATGTTTATCGCAATGCGGCAGACGGAATGATCCGCAGCCAATCCGGCGAACAGCGCAGTGTCATCGAGTTGATTGACAAGGGGCGCAACGATCTCTCCGCGATGCTCGAGCGGCTTCGGTCGGGAATGGAGGCCCGTTCGGGGGTCTTCAACCGCGTCAAGGAGATCGCCAAGTTCACGAACGAGCTGAGGGAGATGGCCACGACCGTCTCGGGTATCGCGACCCAAACCAATCTCCTGGCACTGAATGCGGCCATCGAAGCGGCGCGCGCTGGCGAAGCTGGACGCGGTTTCTCGGTTGTCGCCGATGAGGTCCGGAAGCTCTCAACGCTGTCGGACAACGCTGGAAAACAGATCTGCCAACGGGTCGATGCAGTGTCGGGAAGCATTCTGGCAATCGCGCAGATGACGGAGCAGCAGGCCGGCCTGGAGGAACAGGCCATGCGCGATTCCGAGCTGATGATTCAGGGGGTGCTCACCGTGTTCGGGGATACGGTGGGGTATCTCACCCAGGCCGCCGCCGAGTTTCAGGATGAAGGGCAGGCCGTCCAACAGGCGATTGGCGAGGTAATGGTCTCCTTGCAGTTCCAGGACCGGATCAGCCAAATCCTCGGCCACGTGACGGCCGATCTCGGGCGTCTCGAAGCGCATCTTGCATCGGGCGAACAGGGGATCGATGTCGAGGCATGGCTGGATGACCTCGCGCGAACCTATACCACGCTGGAGCAGCAGGATCATCACCGGGGTGTTCAGAACAACAGTGCCGGTGCCGCTGCAGAAATCACATTCTTTTGAACGAAGAGGCAAGTCATGGCGAAGACCATCATGATCGTGGACGATTCGGCAACCTTGCGACAGGTCGTCGGGATTGCGCTGAAGGGCGCGGGCTATGAAGTCGTCGAGGCCTGCGATGGCAAGGATGCGTTGGGCAAACTCGACGGCAGAAAGATCCACTTGATCGTCTGTGACGTGAACATGCCGAACATGGACGGCATCACCTTCGTGAAGGAGATGAAGGCGATGGCGGGCTACAAGTTCACGCCGGTGATCATGCTCACCACCGAGGCGGGCGAAGCGAAAAAGCAGGAAGGGCAGATGGCAGGCGCCCGCGCCTGGGTGGTCAAGCCCTTTCAGCCGCCACAGATGCTCAATGCCGTCTCCAAGCTGATCCTGCCGTGAGCGCGCCATGGAACTGAAGAACGAATCCGGTCGGCTGTGCCCCGAAGGCGAGTTGACGATCTACTCTGCGGCCGAATGCAAGGATGCCCTGCTCGCCGCTCTCGAGGAGTCGGACGGCCTGGAGATCGACCTCGGCTCGGTGACCGAGATCGACACTGCGGGCGTGCAGCTTCTCATTCTTCTCAAGAGCGAGGCAAAGCGGGCGGGGAAAACGCTCACGCTGAGCCGGCACAGTGCGGCCGTCATCGACCTGACCGAGCTGTTCAACCTTGCCGGATGGTTCGGCGATCCCCTCGTGATTCCGGCCGAGCGATGATGACCAGAATGTGTCTCGACCGGTCGCGGTCCGCGAAACATGTCCCCGGGACGACCGATTCCCCCGGCGCCGGCGGAGTCGCCGCGCATCCAGTATCCGTGAGGTGTACATGAGCACGATGTCCGAAGCCCTGCAGACCTTTCTGGCCGAGAGCCGGGGTCTCCTCGAGGCCATGGAAGAAGGGCTGCTGAAGCTGGAGGAAATCCCTGACGACAGCGAGGCGATCAATTCCGTCTTTCGCGCGGCCCACACGATCAAGGGTTCGGCCGGTCTGTTCGGTTTCGACGAGATCGTCGCCTTCACACATGAGGCCGAGAGCGTTCTCGACAAGGTTCGCGATGGCGAACTGGCCCTGTCCGAGGCGATGATCGGTCTGTTTCTCTCATGCAGGGACCATCTGAGCCATCTGCTCGACCTGCTCGCGAGCGACTCCGATGCCGACGACGAGACTCGCCAACGGGGCGACGCGTTGGTGGCGCAGCTTTCTGCCTGCCTCGGCGGCGCGGGCTCGCGGTCGATGCCGGTGGAGCAGGAAGCCGTCTTCCATCGCGAGGGGGGCGACGGCGCGCAGGGCGATGCCTGGCACGTTTCGGTGCGTTTCGGCCGGGACGTGATGAAGAACGGTCTCGATCCGGCGTCGTTCATTCGGTATCTGGGTACGCTGGGTCAGCTGTCCCACGTCGAGACAGTGTTCGACGCAATGCCCCCGGCGCACGAGATGGACCCGGAGGAGTGCTATCTGGGTTTCGAGATCCGCTTTCACGGGGAGGTCGACAAGACCGAGATCGAAAGCGTGTTCGAGTTCGTGCGTGAGGACTGCGAATTGCGGATCCTGCCGCCGGGCAGCAAGCTCTCCGAGTATCTGCAGTTGATTCACGAGCTGCCCGAAGAGGATCTGCTGCTGGGTGATCTGCTGGTAAGAAGCGGTGCGATCACGCGTCGCGAGCTCGAAGAGGGCCTGGCGGTTCAGGGGCAGGAGAGCACGTCGGACGAAGCTGCTCCGCCGCTCGGCGAGATTCTCGTTGAACGGCAGGCGGTGCAGACGGAGCTGGTGGATGCCGCACTGGCGAAGCAGAAGGACGTTCGTCAGCGCCAGTCTCAGGAGGCCCGGTTCATTCGTGTTCATGCCGACAAGCTCGACAGCATGATCAATCTGGTCGGGGAGCTGGTGATCGCCAGTGCCGGCGTGGGCCTGATTGCCGGCCGGAACAAGGATGCCGCGATGATGGAAGCGGTCTCGGAGATGGCTCGCCTGGTCGAGGACATTCGCGACGGCGCAATGCGTTTGAGAATGGTCGAGATCGGTGAGACCTTCAACCGCTTCCGCCGGGTCGTACGCGACGTCTCGAAGGAGCTGGGCAAGGATATCGAGCTGATCATCAGTGGCGCGGATACCGAACTGGACAAGAGCGTGGTCGAGCGTATCGGCGATCCGCTGACGCATCTGGTGCGAAACGCGATGGACCACGGTATCGAGTCCGCCGAAACCCGGATTGCGCGAGGAAAGCCGGCGCGCGGTTCGCTACGCCTGAATGCTTATCACGAATCGGGCAGCGTCGTGATCGAGGTCGGTGACGACGGTGGAGGATTGAGTCGTGAGCGGATCGTCGCGAAGGCGCAGGAGAAGGGGCTGATCGAGGACGCCCAGGGGTTGAGCGATGCCGAAGTCTGGAACCTCATCTTCGAGCCCGGGTTCTCGACCTCCGACGCGGTATCCAACCTTTCGGGGCGTGGCGTCGGGATGGACGTGGTCAAGCGGAACATAGAAGCATTGCGCGGCACGGTCGAGATCGAGAGTCGTGCCGGGTCCGGCTCGACCTTCCGGATCCGCTTGCCGCTGACGCTGGCCATCATCGACGGATTCCTGATGGCGGTGGGTGAAGGCCATTACGTCGTTCCACTGGACATGGTCCTCGAGTGCGTGGAACTGGGCGAGGGTCGATCGTCCGATGAACCGGATTACATAAACCTGCGGGGTGAGGTGCTTCCGCTGCTGCGCCTGAGGGAGCACTTCGGACTCGAGGGGCCGGTCGTGCGTCGCCACAACGTGGTCGTCGTCCAGTGGGGTGGCCGAAAGGCGGGGCTGGTCGTCGATGAACTGGAAGGTGAACTGCAGGCCGTGATCAAGCCGCTCGGACGCATCTTTGCCGGCCTGCGAGGGCTTTCCGGGTCGACGATTCTGGGCTCCGGCGAGGTTGCTCTGGTGCTGGATGTGGCTCAGTTGCTCGAGCATGCAAGGCTTCGCGAGGCGGAAGCGGTGAGCGCCGTGTCCGTGGGCCGGACAAGTGAACGTACTGCGAACGCAATGACTGGCTGAACGGGGCCGATGCCTGTCCGCCTTGCGTCCCTGCGTCCCGACGTCGGGTTGTGTGGCGGATTCTTGAAGTGATTCCAAACCAGGAAATGATCGAAATGATCTCCAAAATGACCTTGAAATCGAAACTGATCCTGCTCCTGACGACCGCGATTGTCGCGGCGGGGTTGATCGCTGGCGCCGGCATGCTCGGCATTTCGAAACTGAGCCACTCCGTGAGTGAGATCGGCGAGGTCCGGCTGCCTTCGGTGCAGGGTCTGCTGACCGTGAGCGAAGGGCAGACGGCGGTTCGGGCGGCCAACTTGCTGACCTTGACCTGGGAGAACGATTACGCGGCCCAGGCACGATTTGCGAACGTGCTCAATGGCAAACAGGCAGCCTGGAGCCGGATCGAGTCGGGCTGGAAGCTCTATGAGCCCTTGCCGCAGACCACCGAAGAGGCGGTCCTGTGGGAGCAGTTCCTCGGCCAATGGTCCACCTGGCAGGAGGTCGATCGCCAGTTGACCGCAACGATCGAGGCCCTGAGCCGCAATCGCAGCCGGGAAGAGCAGGTCAACCTGTTCGAACAGTTGTTCGCTCAACTGGACCGGATCGCGCCCTTGTACGCGGCAACCGACGCGACGCTCGGCAAGATCGTCGATCTGAACATCTCGATCGGCAACCAGGCGGTCCAGGACGGACGTGAGGCCGAGCGTCAGGCAGTGGTGGCGATGCTTGCGGTTGCCCTCGGTGCCGCGCTGCTGCTGATCGGTCTCGGGGCAGTTGTCATTCGCAGCATCCTGCGCCAGCTGGGGGGCGACCCGATCTATGTGGCGGATGTGGTGAGCAAGGTTGCTGGCGGCGACCTGGGTGTTGCGGTCTCAGTCAGGCCGGGCGACACGGGTAGCACGCTGGCCGCGGTACGTGGAATGGTCGACAAACTGGGTCAGATCATCGGCGAGGTCCGTTCGGCGGCCGACAACCTTTCGAGTGTATCGGAGGAGGTCAGTGCGACGGCGCAGTCGCTGAGCCAGGGGGCGAGCGAGCAGGCGGCTTCGGTGGAGCAGACGAGCGCGAGCATCGAGCAGATGTCGGCGTCGATTGCGCAGAACACCGAGAACGCGAAGGTGACCGACGGCATGGCGGCCAAGGCGGCGACCGAGGCGACCGAAGGTGGCGAGGCGGTCAAGCGTACGGTCGAGGCGATGAAGAGCATCGCGGGCAAGATCGGGATCATCGACGACATTGCGTATCAGACGAACCTGCTGGCGCTCAATGCGGCGATCGAGGCGGCGCGTGCAGGCGAGCACGGCAAGGGTTTTGCGGTGGTCGCGGCCGAAGTGCGCAAGCTCGCCGAGCGCAGCCAGGTGGCAGCGCAGGAGATCGGGGAGTTGGCGGGTGGCTCGGTGGAGATGGCCGAGCGGGCCGGCAAGCTGCTCGACGAGATGGTGCCGAGCATTCGCAAGACCTCGGATCTGGTGCAGGAGATCACGGCGGCGAGCGAGGAGCAGAGCACCGGCGTGGGCCAGGTCAATATGGCGATGAACCAGCTCAACCAGGCGACGCAGCAGAACGCGAGTGCTTCGGAGGAGCTGGCGGCCACGGCCGAGGAGATGAGCGGGCAGGCCGAACAACTGCAGCAACTCGTCAGCTTCTTCAAGACTGAAGGCAGTCCGGCAATCTCGGATCGTCGTGAAGAAGGCGCCGTGGAATGGCGTCCCGGGTCGGAGGCCCTGGCATGATTGACGTCCTTCGCTGAACAGGAGACTGGCCTCGGCCTTTAACAGCCATGACGACGATTGCCATGGATACGGATGACGCCCAGCTTGTCCTCCGGGAGTCGGAGTTTGCGCAGTTTCGTGAGCTGATATACCGGATTGCGGGTATCAGCCTTGCGGATTCCAAGAAACCCCTGGTTGCCGGCCGGCTTCACAAACGTCTGCGGCATCATGGACTGGGAAGCTATGCCGAGTACTTCAAGCTGATCACGCAGCGAGACGATGAACTTCAGACTGCGGTCGACCTGCTGACCACCAATGAAACGCACTTCTTCCGGGAAGAGAAGCATTTCCACTTCCTGCGCGACCGCGTCCTGGCCGAACACCCGAAAGGGCGCACCTTTCGGGTCTGGAGCGCGGCATCATCCAGCGGCCAGGAGGCATACAGCCTCGCCATGTTGCTTGCCGACACGCTTGGCGAAAGGCCATGGGAGGTTTTCGGCTCGGACATCAGCACGCGTGTGCTCGATCAGGCGCGGTCGGGACAGTACCGCATGGCCCAGGCGCACGAAATCCCCCAGCCGTATCTGCGAGCCTATTGCCTCAAGGGCGTTGGACGCCAGGAAGGCACCTTCATCATGGATCCGGGCATCCGCAACCGGGTGAGCTTCCGGCAGATCAATCTCAACGAGCGTTTGCCGGACGTCGGCGTCTTTGACGTGATCTTCCTGCGAAACGTGCTCATCTATTTTCAGAACGAGACCAAGCGTGCCGTGGTCTCGCGCTTGATCGAACGGCTGCGCCCAGGTGGGTACTTCGTGGTCGGGCATTCGGAGAGCCTGAATGGGGTCGTGGCCGGGCTCGACCCGGTGGTTGCCTCGGTATACCGGAAACCCTGATGCGCGAACCGCCGCATGTGATCGAGATCTTCCTGCAGCCGGGGGAGTGGTGGTTTGGCGATGAAGATACGCGTATCCGCACGGTTCTGGGCTCATGTGTCGCGGTCACGCTATGGCATCCGCAACGTCGAATCGGCGGGATGTGCCACTTCATGCTTCCGAACCGCGCGCGGCCACGCGACGGTGCGCCAGACGGGCGTTACGGCGATGAGGCGATCGAGGCGCTGGTTGGCGAAATCCGTCAGGCGAGGAGTGCCCCAGCCGAGTTCGAGGCGAAACTGTTCGGTGGCGGCAGGATGTTCCGGCATGTCGGCGCGGCCAGCGGGCGCAGCCCCTTTGCGCCGGTGCATGACCGAAATGTAACGGCGGCGCGGTCGCTGGTGCAGCGTTACGGTTTCGCGGTCAAGGCGGAGCACATGGGGGGAGAGGGACATCGCCAGGTCATTTTCGATTTGTGGAGCGGTCATGCGTGGATGAAGCACACGCCCTTGGCCAACCCCTCGCTCCGCTCGGGCGACACGATATCAGGCTGATGTCCGGATCGATCATTCCAGACCCGTTGAGAGGCTTTATTTGAAAACGATACGCGTGATGATTGTGGATGACTCCGCCACGGTGCGACAGGTGCTGTCGGCGGTGCTTGGTTCGGCCCCGGATATGGATGTGATCGCCACGGCACCCGATCCGCTGTTCGCACTCGACAAGATGCGCCGGGACTGGCCCGACGTGCTCGTACTGGACGTGGAAATGCCACGAATGGATGGGCTGACGTTTCTGCGCAAACTCATGGCCGAGCGGCCGACGCCCGTCGTGATCTGCTCGACCCTCACGGAGAAGGGGGCTGAAACGACGCTGCAGGCTTTGTCCGCCGGGGCGGTGGGAATCGTCGCAAAGCCGAAGATCGGCCTCAAACAGTTCTTCGTCGACAGCAGCAACGACCTGATTGCGCAAGTGCGGGCGGCCGCTCGTGCCCGCGTTGGACGGCTCGTTGCGCCGCCGCCCCCACGCCCCCGTTTGGGACTCGATGCGGTCCCGATGGCTCCCGCTCAGGCAATGTCGGTGACAACGGACAAGGTGATTGCCGTGGGCGCCTCCACCGGAGGGACACAGGCTCTCGAGCGCTTTCTTTCCGCATTACCCAGGGTGACGCCGGGGATCGTGATCGTTCAGCACATGCCGGAGAAATTTACCGCAGCGTTTGCCGAACGCGTCAACAGCGTCTGTGAACTTGAGGTTCTCGAAGCACGAAACGGCGACCGTGTCATCCCGGGCCGGGCGCTCATTGCGCCAGGTGGGCGGAATATGATGCTGCGTCGTAGCGGTGCCCAGTATCAGGTTGAGGTCGTCGATGGTCCGCCGGTCAATCGGCACCGCCCATCGGTCGATGTGCTGTTTCGCTCGGTCGCGCGATTCGCCGGCCAGAATGCGATGGGGATCATCATGACCGGGATGGGTGACGACGGAGCTCGCGGAATGAAGGAGATGCATGACGCAGGCGCCCTGACGATTGCCCAGGATGAGGCCACCTGTGTCGTCTATGGTATGCCGAAAGAGGCGGTAAAGCTTGGAGGAGTGCGCCGGAGCGTGGCATTGGAGGCCATCTCCCAGGAGGTGATTGCCTATGCAAGAGGCATTTAACCTGCATTCTCGCACTTTCACGGCTGCGGCCACCGATGCGCTCTTCGTGGCACGCCGTAATCCTTTGCGTCAGTGTGAAGAATCCGGGCTCGAGAATCAGGCGCTGCGTTTCGCGAACTGACCCGGCGCATGGTCTCGGTAAGCTTCGAGGCAGCTGTGCTGCCCCGTGCCGCCTTGGACTTGCCTGTGCCTGTCGGGATCGCTGTTCTGTGCAACCGATGATCGCCCGGCGGGCGTTGAGCATCAGCGTGGTGACAGCAAGTGCACGGAGTGCGTGCTATTCTCTTTGCCGATTGACCAGCGAATGCGCGTCCCCCGGACGCGTTTGCTTTTTTTGTCGGTATCCGCGCACGCTTCGAGATGCGCGAAACATCGATCTTCACCCCTGATTTCAACTTCTGGCCGAACATGGCTGCCTCCGCCGAAGTCCTGCCGCCTTCCTCTGCCTGTTTCGCGTTGCTGGACGATGCCGAGG
>NZ_WTVM01000116.1 GCF_012910885.1 Azoarcus taiwanensis
GGGTATAAGAGACAGCGTAAGAGGTCGCCCCCATCATGAAATGGAAGCGCCACAGGATTTCGTCACGGGGCACACCCGGCAACGAGGCATAAAGCGCCGACAGAAACCGACTCAGCGTCTCCGCGTACTCCTCGGCCAGAAACTGGCGCACAAAAGCATTCGGATCGGTGTATGTCCGACCGAGCAACTGCATGAAGGTGTGGCCGCCGTGCTCGGTGTCGCTCGCAAGTGCCAGCGCCGGACCAAAGAATGCCTCGAGCACCTGGCTCGGCTTGACCGTACGCCCCTCGCTGGCAACTCGCGACTCCACCTCATCCAGCGCGGCCAGCCGCTGCCGGTTGAGCTCCACCAGGCGACGCTTGAACACCTCCTGGATCAACGCATCCTTGCTGCCGAAGTGATAATTGACTGCGGCAAGATTCACGCCGGCCTGGGTGGTAATCATCCGCATCGAGGTCGCTTCGAGTCCGTGCTCGACGAACAATGCTTCGGCGGCATCGAGAATACGGTGGCGGGTCTCTGGGGCGTGGCGTCCGGTAGTGGCGCTCATTTTCGTTGTCTCCTCGAATGAGACCATAGCCTCATTCAAACGTTCGTTTGAATTGTACGGATGGCGTCGTCCCTGTCAACACCGGCAGTCGAATTAACGGCGGCCAGTTCGCCTGCAGTACGTTTCACCTTCGCTGCAAAGTCTCTAACTGCATTCGCAGCTCACGCCGCTCCCACAGGTAATGGACACGCATTCGCTACTGTCGCCACCACGGCTTGTAGGAGCGGCGTAAGCCGCGAACCTCGGCCACTGCAATGGCGAGTCGATCGCACATCTACGATCAGCTCAGATTTCACTCGCATCGAACAATTGCTCAACCCGAAACAGCCGCCTTGCTCTTCTTTGCCTCGTCGCCCAGCAGCAGTGCCGCGATAGACGGCAACAGCAATAGCGCACCAAGCATGTTGATCAGGAACATCAGTGCCATGACGAGCCCCATGTCCGCCTGGAACTTGAGTGCCGAAAAGGTCCAGGTGCCGACTCCGACCGCCATCGTCGTCGCGGTGAACATCACCGCAGTGCCACGCTGGGCGAGCGCCTGGTAGAACGCGTCGGGCAGGGAGTCACCGTGCTCGAAGCGGTGCGACATGCGCTCGTAAAAGTAAATCCCGTAGTCCACCCCGATGCCCACCGCGATTGCCACCACGGGCAGGGTCGACACCTTGAGACCGATGCCCAGCAAAGCCATCAGCGCATTGCAGAACACCGCGGCAATCATCAGCGGAAGGATGATGCAAAGCGTGGCCCGCCACGAGCGGAACTCAAGGAAGAACAAGAGGCTGATCGCACCGAACACCATCACCAGAATCGCCATCGATGCAGCATCCACGGCTTCATTGGTCGCTGCCATCACGCCGACGTTGCCGGACGCGAGAAGGAAGTCGAGGTTCTCCGTCCGATGCGCCTCTCGGAACGCTTTCACCTCTCTGATGACGTGCGAGATCGTCGGCCCCTCGTGATCGCGGGTGAAGATCAGCACCTGCATCGCGCTGCAGTCGGTATTGAGCAGGCCGGTGCCGGTGTCGACCGGCGTGACCGACTGTGCAAGCACCGCCGGGTTTCGCGACAGCACCCGCCATGCGGGGCTGCCCTCGTTCCAGCCGGCGTTGATGGTTTTGGCCACTCCGGGCAGACCAACCACCGACTGCACACCATGGACGCCACGCATCGTCATCTCGAAGCGGTCGATCGTATCCATGATCTCGAAGTCGGTGCAGGCGCCGTCCACACCCTGGGTCTGAACGATCACCGACAAGACGTCGACGCCAATCGAAAAGGAGTCGACGATGGCCGCAGCATCCTGGTTGTAGCGCGAATCTTCATGCAGCTCGGGGATGCCGTGCCCCAGGTCACCGGTGCGCAGGTCACGCGACTTCCAGGTCGCGGCGCCGACCAGCACTGCGGCGATCAGCAACACGACAGTCGCGCGCTTGGGCTCGGCGAGTCCGCGCAGCCTGCTCCACAGCCAGTGGTCCTTGGTTTCGGCCGCCATGCTTCGCTTGAGTGCCTTCTCGTCGAGGCGGGTGAAGGACAGCAGCACCGGCAGCAGCAGCATGTTGGTGATCAGTATCAGTCCGACACCGAGCGCAGCGGTCAGCGCCAGCTCGCGAACCATGTCGATATCGATGCGCATGATGACCAGGAAACCGACCACCGTGGTGGTCAAGGCCATCGAACCCGGCAGGAACAGGCGCCGGAAAGCCCCCCGCGCACCCTCCAAGGGCACGGCGCCCGCCATGATCTCCAGCCTCCATGCGTGAGTCATTTGCACCGCATGGCTGACCCCGATGGCGAAGATCAGGAAGGGCACCAGAATGGACATCGGATCGATGCCGAAGCCGATCACCGGCAGCAGGCCCATCAGCCACACCACCGGGACCATGGCGCACAGCAGGGTCAGTGCAGCGAGCTTGGCCGAACCCGAGTAGAAGAACAGCAGCACCGCGGTAATCGCAAACGCGACCAGAAAGAACATCAGCACACCGCGCGCGCCGTCGGTGATGTCGCCTACCGCCTTGGCGAAACCTATGATGTGCACGTCGAGCCCGTCCGCAGCATGACGCTCACGCAACTCCTCGAGCTGCCGTGCCACTGCGAGATAATCCAGCCGCTCGCCGGTGTTCGGGTCGATCTCCAGCAACTCGGCGGTAATCATCGCCGCGCGGTGATCATTCGACACCAGGCGCCCGACCCGTCCGGACTTCAGCACGTTCTCGCGTACCGTCTCCAGGTCCCGCGCGTTGCCTTCGAAATCCGCGGGAATCACGTTGCCACCGGCGAAACCATCCTCGACGACTTCGATGAAGCGTACGTTGGGTGTAAACAGCGACGTCACCGTCGCCCGATCCACTCCGGGGATGAAGAACACCTCGTCGGTTGCGGCCTTCAGCCTGGCCATGAAACCCGCGTTGTAGATGTCCCCTTCGTGCTGGCGAAGCGCCACCAGAACACGGTTCGCGCCGCCGAAGGTGTTTCGGTACTCCATGAAGGTCTGCATGTACTCGTGCTCGAGCGGGATCATCTTCTCGAAACCCGCATCGACCTGAAGCCGGCTGGAGGATGCGGCCAGCAGCGCGGTCAGCAACACGAACAGAGCGAGGAATACTCCCCGCCGGGCAAACAGCAACGCGCCGAGGGTCTCGACGAAACGCTTGAACATCAGTCGGTCTCCTCACGCAAGGAGGACAGGCGCACGCGTTCGTAACCCTCCTCCCCAATCAACAACACCTCGTCGTCTCCGACGCCGACCACCGCCGCGCGCACCAGACGCTCTGCGCCCGCGAGCGTGCGAAAACTCCGTCCGCCATCCTCGCTCGCCACCACCGCGCCACTCTGGCCAACCAGGATCACACGACCGTCTGCAAGCACTCTTCCGCCAAAAAGCGAGGAATGGGAGCCGGTTTCAAGCTCATGCCAGCTGTCACCGCCGTCGTCGGTGCGGAATACGTGGCCTCGCATGCCGAAGATCAGCAATGCGTTGTCCGGCAGCGCCAGCGCGCCAAAGAATGAACCTTCGTAGGGCGGATCCAGCATCTCCCAGCTCTCGCCCCGATCCTCGGAACGCAACAAGGTGCCGGCCTCGCCGGCCAGGATCAGCAGGTCTGCGGCCTCGGCAAACGCATTGAAATGAAAATCCAGACCGTCGAGATCACGCTCAATCCAGCTCTCGCCGCCATCGCCGCTTTCCATGAAGCGCCCATAGGCACCTGCGGCAAAGCCATGGCCGTCGGCATCGAAATGTACGGTCAGCAGCGGCTCCTCGGCTTCGGCATCCTCATGAACACGTGTCCAGGTCGCGCCACGGTCGGTACTGCGCTGGATCACGGCGTCGTGACCAACCGCGACCAATATGTCTGTCCCGACGCGAGTCACCGCGGTGAGCGTCGCCTCGCCATCGACCCGGGCGGCTCGCCACTCGCGTCCGCCATCGTCCGACACAAAAATGCGCCCACGCTCGCCGACAGTCACGATTCGGTCTTCGACGATCACGGCGTCGAGCATCAGCATGTGTTCGATGCGCACCTCGGTCGGCGGCATCGGCGGGTCGCTGCGCTCGGAGAAGGCAATCGCAGCCATCGCGAGCACAAACAGCGTGAAGAGGAATCCGACGGCTTTGTTCATGACCTGGAGTTGACTGTGCGGAACTCGTCGGCGTGACGAGACCCGGGCTCACGGCCTGGCCGTGCGCCTGTTTGCAGGAAAAAGCGGGAAGACAAGAGCACTGCGGCGACGCCGCCCCGCGACACCGCCGAAACGGTGCGCACGGCAAAACCGGCAGCCTGTCCTTCCGGCAGGCTGCCGGGATGCATCAGCGGGTACCCGCTCCGCGCAGGCCGGCGGGGGTAAAACGTGCCGGACGGGCATCGATGGTGTCATAGACACGGGCTTCATCGTTACGCAAACCCATCGCTATGTAACGACCCGACTGCAGGTCGTGGTGCACCTCCAGGTTCGGATACACCATCGGGATGTCGAACCAGTTGATCGTGTGCAGCTCGGACACCCGCCACAGTTGGTCGCGCGCGTCGTACTTGTCCACCGCGAGAATGGACCAGGAGTCCTCGTCGAGGTAGAAAGTGCGGCGCTTGTACATATGGCTGGTGCCTTCCTTCAGCGTGGCATCGACGACCCACACACGGTGCAACTCATAGCGAGCGTGATCCGGGTTAACGTGCCCGGCCTGCAATACGTCGGCCATGCTGATGGTGTTGCCGACCAGCTTGTAGGCGTTGTAAGGCACGTAGATCTCGCGCTTGCCGACCAGCTCCCAGTTGTAACGGTCGATCGCGCCGTTGAACATGTCGAAGTCGTCGTTGGTGCGCAAACCATCGGCAGCGGTGCCCGGATTGTCGTAAGCGACGTTGGGCGCCAGCCTGACCCGGCGTTGGCCCGGGTTGTAGGTCCAGGCCTGACGGCGATCGACGAACTCATGCACGAGCAGAATCTGGCCGGCGAGTCGTGCCGGCGCGGTGACGGTCTGCAGGAAGTTGAACAGCTTTCCTTCCTCTATCTGATCCGGCGACTTGGTCAGACTGCCATAGTGGAAGTCGTACTCGTACTCGAAGCGCACCGGCGTGTAGCTGCCGGTGCGGGTCACCGCCGCCTGGCTCCAGTTCATCGCGTAGGCTTCACCACGGTAGCGCGCGAGATGATTCCAGATCGCCTCCATGCCATTCTGCGGAATCGGGAACGGGATGCCACCGGTGGTGCCGGTGAAGGTGCTGCCATCGGCGGCCAGCGACACGCGGGTGGCGTTGGCCATGGTCTGGTCGTAGTGCGCCTGCGGGAAGGCCGCGCTGCGACGCGTCGGGTAGACGTTCATCTTCCACGTCGGGTAGGTCTCCAGCAACGCGATCTGGCCCGGGGTGAGCTTGTCGCGGTGCTGAGAGATATTCGATGCGTCGATGGTGAACAGCATCGAGTCGCCGGCGAACGGGTCGGCGTAGTGACCACCGGGCACATGCCCGGCCGGCGCGCTGCTCAAGCCGCCATCCCAGGCCGGGATGGTACCGGCTGCATTACCGGCCCGTTCCGCGCCCATTGGTGTGAGGTCCTGCCCGAGGCGTGCCGCCTCGGCGGCCGAAACCTGGGCGAACGCCCCGGTCGACGCGAACGCCACCGTCAGCGCCGCGCCGAGAATCGTGAGTGTCTTGCGCATATCGTATGTCTCCTGAATACCTGCTCGTTTCTCAGAACGAATAGCTGACGCTGATCGACAGGAAGTCGCGGTCCTTCAGCGGGTTGGTGTGGCTGGCGTAGGAAGCCGACTGCCCTGCGGGGAAACCGTCGAGCGGAGATGTCACCGGATCTACACCCTTGATCTTCTTGCCGCCGAAGAAACTCGTATAGGCGATATCGGCCTGCCAGCGTTGCTGGTAGTTCATGCCAAGACCCAAGGTCAGAGCTTTCGCGCCCTCGTTAAAGGTGGGGCTGCGACCACTGACGTCATGCGAAAACGCGATCCGCGGTGACAGCGTCGCGCCGCCAATGGCATTCGGATAGTCCGCACGAGCAAGCAGGCGGTAGCCCCATGAGTTCTTCGTCGCGAAGCAGTTCGTGCTGTTCGAGCCGAATGCAGTCGAGTTGGACGACCCGGGTTGTGGCAGATGGCAGCCCGCCGCGGCGAACTTGAGGTCCGACGGGAGTTGGAGGCGTGTGTAGCCCACCTCACCAACCATGACCAACTGGTCGGCACCGAGCACGCGCGGCCATGCCTTGGTTCCCGTAAGCTGCACCTGATGCATCTTCACCCTGCGGTAACCCTTGATCTCGGTCCCGTACGGAACGACGAAGGAAGAGGGCAACGGACCCGTGTTGCCTGTCCCGGTCAGCTGGTTTGGCGCCCCTAAAGCCGCCAGCAGAAGTTCGGCCGACGGGAGCTGGACAGGTTGATTCTTGCGATAGCTATATTCGCCCTGCAATGCAATACCCGCTGGCCCGGCGGTATTGAAACTCAATCCGAACAGCTTGATGTTCTTCGGATAATCGACAAAGTAGGTGCCGGCACCGCCGTTTGCTGCGGCATAGTTGCAGGCGGCAGTCATTGCGGCCGGCACAGTTGCACCAAGCGTTCTTTGGATGCTGAACCACGTCGCATCAAAAACAGTGCACCCTGCCTCAATCGTTGCCGGCGCAGTAATACCGCCGCGATAGCCAGAAACATACGGGGTGCGGCTGTGATAATTGACGTGATACAGACCGATCTCGGTGAAGTTCAGCTCTGGGAAGAACGCTCGCAACGCAATGCCGTACTCTCCACCATTGCCTGGCGTCCGATCCTTTGAACGCGGCGCGATCAATTGCCCAACGGGATCAAGGGGGAACACCCCACTCCCCGCTGAGATCAGGTTCGCGTCGTTCCTTCTACCAAACCCCGTATAGGCATTGCTCCCGCCAACCGCCACAAAGTCATTGGTGCTGAAAAACGTCCCCACCGGGTCGATCTTGGTCTTCTCCCACTGCGCCATCCACACCGCCTCGAGCGAGACGTTGTCGGTGATCTCCTGCGAGGCCCAGATCATCGGGATCGGGGTCAGGCCTTCACGGAGCTCGGAACCCGGGGTGCGCAGACGGGTGACGTTGACCGGGTTGAGCACGTTGATGCCGTTGAGGATGAAGGTGCTCTCGCCCCAGCTCACCACCTGTTTGCCGGCGCGAACGTTGAGGTCACGCCCGCCGAGGTCGAAGCGACCACGAACGAAGGCATCGAGGATCTCTGCGTCGCGGCCGGCCTCGTGGCGTGAGCGGCGGCTGAGTTCGCTCTTGCCCATGATTGCGTCGTCGTAGAAGTACGACGCGCGCACGAAGGCGCCGTAGTTGCGGTAGTTGAGCTCGAGGTCGTGGGTGGCCTTGAAGGCGAGCGAGACCAACTCGCCCTTCTTGTAGTTGAGGTTGCCGTCGTCCGAGTTCGGGTCGCGTGACGTACCGCCGTTGGCGATGCTGATCAGCGACTTCTCACGCCCTTCCATGCGCCAGAGCGCACCGATGGAGAGCGTGGTGTCGAAACTGCCGGTCACCTCGCCACTGGCGCTGGTGAATTCGAACGCATGCACCGGCGCGGGACCGGCGAATGCCAGCGCGACCGCGGTCGCGACTGCGCTCATACCGAGCGTGGGCAGCCGCGATGCGGCCTTGCCTTGCTTGAAGCTCATTATTGACTCCTCCTCCAGAGTTGCCGGTCTGCGCCGGCGGGCCACCACCAAACCATCCACGCGGCACAAAGGCCGCGTGGCGTTGAAAGCATTATCGTTTCAGCATACATCGGCTTACCGGGTGCCATAAGCCTGTTTGCCGCGTGGCGATCTTTGCCGCCATTCAAACGTTTGTTTGAATCTTACCTAACCGACGCGTGCTGTCAATACGCGTTTGCATGCAAATCAGCTCTTTCGTGTGCGAAACCCGTCAGCGCCGATCCGATTTCGATTGACGGCGACAACAGCTTAAGGCATCTTCCAGCCGGCCTCGACAACACCCCGATTTTCGAAACGGTTTCAATGACTTCTCGCCGCCCATGATTCAGCAGAACCTGATCAAGGCTCTCGTCGCTCTGGTCGCCTTCATCGTGGCGATGGGCGTGCTCGGCTTCGTGTTCGAGGACGAGTTGACCGCGGGCACGACGTGGGTGGTACAACGCATCGGTTTTGTCGGACTGGCGGCCATCCTGATGGTTACCGACACGCTGGTAACCCCGTTTCCGCCGGACATCCTGCTGGTGGTGATCGCGAAGAGCCGACTGTCCGAAGAGTGGCCGATCTACGTGGGAATCCTCGGTATCGTGTCCGTATGCGCCGGCATGACCGGATACGGCATCGGGCGCTGGCTCGGGCACTTCGAATGGTCCCAGCGCCTGTTCGGCGAGTTCAAGGAAGACCACCGGACCTTCATCCGCAAGTATGGTTTCTGGGCGGTCGCAATCGGTTCGATCACACCGCTCCCGTATTCGGTGACCTGCTGGACCGCCGGGGTGCTCGGCATCCGCTGGTCGATGGTGCTCGCGGCATCGGTGCTGTTCCGCATTCCGCGGATTTATCTTTACTACTGGTTGCTGTCGACTACGGGAAGTCTGTTCTCGCTCGGCTGAGCGGCCGACGGCTTCACAGCAGCCCACCTGATCCGCCCAACCCTGCCCCGGTTACAATCGCGCCATGAGACGCGCGCCTGCCACTGCCCTGCCTGCCCCCGAACCGACCCAACGCCACGACTGGCAGACCCTGAAGAGCCTCGTCCCGTATCTGTGGGCCTACAAGGGTCGGGTACTGTTCGCGCTCGCGTGCCTGATCGCCGCGAAGGGCGCCAACGTCGCGGTGCCCCTGGTGTTCAAGGGAATCATCGACGCGCTGACGATCACCCCGGAGCAGGCCTTTATCGTGGTGCCGGCGGCATTGCTGCTTGCCTACGGGGTGTTGCGGTTCTCCAACTCGCTGCTCACCGAGTTGCGGGAGATCGTCTTCGCCCGGGTCACCCAGCAGGCGGTGCGACGAATCTCGCTGCAGGTGTTCCGTCACCTGCATGGACTCTCGCTGCGTTTTCACCTCGAACGCCAGACGGGCGCGCTGACCCGCGACATGGAGCGCGGCACCCGTTCGATCAACTCGCTGATCAGCTATACGCTGTATTCCATCCTGCCGACGCTGGTCGAGATCGGCCTCGTCATCGGCATCCTGCTGCTGAACTACGATCCGGTCTTCGCGATCATCACGCTGGTCACGTTGACGACCTACATCGTGTTCACGGTCAAGGTCACCAACTGGCGCACGGCCTTGCGTCGCCATGCCAACGAGCTGGATTCGGCGGCCAACGCCCGCGCGATCGACAGCCTGATCAACTACGAGACGGTCAAGTACTTCAACAACGAAGAATACGAAGCGCGCCGCTACGACGAGCAGATCGACCGCTGGACCCAGGCGCAACTGAAGAACCAGTTTTCGCTGTCCGGGCTCAACATTGGCCAGGCGATCATCGTATCGGTGGGCGTCACGCTGATGATGTGGCAGGCGGCGGCACGGGTCGCCACCGGCGAGATGACCATCGGCGACATCGTGCTGGTCAACGCCTTTCTGATTCAGCTCTACATCCCCCTCAACTTCCTCGGCGTGATCTACCGCGAACTTCGCCAGGCGCTGACCGACATCGAGCGCATGTTCGGCCTCATGGGCCAGCAAAAGGAGATCGCCGATGCGCAGGATGCGCGCGAGCTGCCACCCGGCCCGGCCTCAATCCGCTTCGAGAACGTCGGGTTCGCCTACGATGCCAAGCGACCCATTCTGTTCGATGTTGATTTCGAGATCCCTGCCGGCAGCACCGTCGCCATCGTCGGCCACTCCGGCTCGGGCAAGTCGACGCTCGCACGCCTGCTTTACCGCTTTTACGATGTCGGCAGCGGCTCGATCCGCATCAATGGTTTCGATCTTCGGGCACTCAAACAGAGCAGCCTGCGAGCGGCGATCGGCATCGTGCCGCAGGACACGGTGCTGTTCAACGACACCCTGCACTACAACATCCAGTACGGCCGACCGGACGCAAGCCGTGAAGAAGTCGAGGCTGCCGCCGAGGCCGCGCAACTGACCGACTTTATCGCCCGCCTGCCAGATGGCCTGGAGACCAAGGTCGGTGAGCGTGGGCTGAAGCTTTCCGGTGGCGAAAAACAGCGCGTCGCCATCGCCCGCGCGCTGCTCAAGAACCCGACCATCCTCATCTTCGACGAAGCCACCTCGGCACTGGACTCCAAAACCGAGAAGGCGATTCAGGCGCAGCTCGAACAGGCCGCCGAGGGTCGCACCGCGATGGTCATCGCCCACCGGCTGTCGACCATCATGAACGCCGACGAGATCATCGTCATGGACCAGGGTCGTATCGTCGAGCGCGGCACCCACATCGAGTTGCTCGCGCGCCGCGGCGCCTACGCACGGATGTGGGCATTGCAGCAACAGGAAGCGCAGGACGACACCTGAACAGGTGGCAGCGACAGCACATCAACTGGAATGCGCGCTCCATGTCGCTACCGACAGGGCTAGAATCTCGTCAGTGGCGACCACGCTTACCCCGCCTGGCTCGCTTTCCCGACTCGAAACTTGCGTGAGGGTGACCCCCTTTGCAGACTACATACCCCGCCGCAGCCGGCAGTCGCTGCCGTGAGCTGCTAAGGCAGATCCTGCTCCTCGGCTGCCTGTTCATGCCGATCGCCTCGGCCTTCGCGCAGCCCTCGACCGCCGACACACTTCAGCGCATCAAGGAGCGGGGCTATATCACACTGGGCCACCGCGAATCGTCGGTCCCGTTCTCATACTACGATGGCCAGGGACAGGTCGCGGGCTACTCGCACGAGCTTGCGCTGCGCATCGTCGATGCGGTTCGGCACCATCTAGACGAACCGCTGCTCGTGCTGCGCCTGACACCGATCACGTCTGAGAACCGCATCCGGATGATCCGCAGCGGGGAGATCGATCTCGAATGCGGCTCCACCACCCACAACTCGTTTCGCGCGCGGCACGCGAGCTTTTCCAACACGATTTTCATCATCGGCACACGCATGCTGACCCGACAGGAGTCCGGCATTCACGACTTTCCCGATCTGGCTGGCCGCAGGGTGGTCACCACAGCCGGCACGACTTCCGAGCGGCTGTTGCGCGAGATGAACGAGTTGCGTCAGAAAGGCATGACGATCGTGACCCAGCGCGACCACCGGGAAAGCTTTCTTGCTCTCGAACGCGGCGCGGCCGACGCCTTCATGCTTGACGATGCATTGCTCTATGGCGAACTGGCAAAGGCCGATCGTCCCGACGACTGGATCGTGACCGGCACACCGCAATCGTTCGAGGCCTATGGCTGCATGATGCGTAGAGGCGACATCGCCTTCAAGCGCCTGGTTGATCAGGCGCTCGCGCAACTGATGCGCTCCGGCGAGGCCGAGCGCATCTACCGGCGCTGGTTCATGAGCCCACTGCCGGACTCCGGGCTGAACCTGAACTTCCCGATGTCCGAGACGATGCGCGAATTGTTCCGCAACCCCAACGATCACCCCTTCCAGTGAGGCAATTGTCGCGATGAGCCAGCTTCCCTGTATCGCGCTGCTTGCCACCGGCGGCACCATCGCCGGCGCTGCCGCCTCCGCCGCCCAGACCAGCGGCTACGCCATCGGCGGTGTGGATGCCCGTGCGCTGCTCAACGCAGTGCCACAGGTCGCCGAGGTCGCACGAGTGTTGCCCGAGCAATTGCTCAACATCGACAGCAAGGACATGACACCGGCGCACTGGCTGCAGATTGCCGCCAGGGTCCGGCAGTTACTCGCGCAACCGGATGTCGACGGCGTCGTGATCACCCACGGCACCGACACGCTCGAAGAGACCGCAACCGCGCTGGATCTGCTGCTGCCGGTCGGAAAGCCGGTGGTCATGGCCTGCGCGATGCGCCCTTCGACCGCACTGTCCGCCGACGGCCCGATGAACCTGTACGACGCTGTCCGATGTGCGGCATCAACGGATGCGGCCGGCCGGGGAGTGATGCTGTGCTTTGGCGAGCGGATCTTGCCCGCGCTCGGGCTGCGCAAGCTCGACGCACACCGGCTCGCTGCGTTCGACACGACGGCCGCGGATCTAGGCACGACGCGGCCAGCGATCCGTTTCTTCGCGCCCGCGCCTGCGCGCCAGTTCGACACTCTGCAATTGCCCGAGGCCCTCGGCAAGTTGCCCAGGGTCGATCTCGTGTACTGCGCCGCCGGCACACCACCGGACCTGATCCAGGCGGCGATGGCTGCCGGCGCACAAGGCATCGTCGCGGTGCTACCCGGCAATGGCAGCGTGCCGGACGCCTGGATCGATGCACTGGCGGCGGCAGTCGCAAAGGGTCTGGTGGTCGTCAGGGCCTCGCGTTGCGGACAGGGAGCGGTGTTCGACGCCGGCGTGGATGCGCGCATCGGATGTCTGCCTGCTGGCCTGCTGTCGCCGGGTGCGGTGCGGGCGGCGGTGATGTTGGCTCTGGAAGTAGCCCGCTCAGACGAGGATTTCGTGCCCGAGAGCTTCCTGCGGTCTATCGGTTAGGCAAACGCCTGTTCGCGGCTTACGCCGCTCCCACAGGTGATGGAGGTGCACAAGGTGCTACGGTGGCCACTGCTTGTGGGAGATGTAATGGACGCCTCCCTCCCCTCTGGGGTGGTGTGAGGCTGCAGGGGTTCAGCAGAGAGGAGCCCTCACGTTACCTGACGGCATCGATGTGCCAAAGTGATGGTGTTGAAACATTCACA
>NZ_WTVM01000117.1 GCF_012910885.1 Azoarcus taiwanensis
GTACGAGAATTACCTCGCCGACCCCAACTCGGTCGACGAGAAATGGCGCGAATACTTCGACAGACTGCAGGCACAGGCCGGCGCCGCGGTTCGTGACGTCGCGCACAGCCCCGTCATCGAAGCCTTCGCGCAGATGGCCAGGCAGGGGCGGGCGCGCAGCGTCGTCCAGGGCGAACCCGACAAGGGACAGGTCAGCACGCTGCAACTGATCAACGCCTACCGCTTCCTCGGCAACCGCTGGGCGAATCTCGACCCGCTCAAGCGTACTGAGCGCCCGGAGATTGCCGAACTCGAACCGTCCTACTACGGTTTCACCGAAGCCGATCTCAACAAGAGCTTCAACGTCGGCTCTTTCCATGGCTTCTCGTCCGATCACGCCACGCTGCGCGAGATCCTCGAGGCATTGCGCCAGACGTATTGCGGCTCGATCGGCTCCGAGTACATGTACATGGCCGACATCCAGCAAAAACGCTGGATCCAGAGCCGTCTCGAGAGCATTCGCGGTACGCCGCGATTCTCGGTGGAGATGAAGAAACGTGTCCTCGAGCGCGTGACAGCTGCGGAATCGCTCGAACGTTACCTGCACACCAAGTACGTCGGCCAGAAGCGCTTCTCGCTCGAGGGCGGCGAGTCGATGATCGTCGCGATGGACGAGATCATCCGCGTGGGCGGCAGTCTGGGTGCCCAGGAAATCGTCATCGGCATGGCTCACCGTGGCCGTCTGAACGTGCTGGTCAATACCCTCGGCAAGTCGCCGAGCATGCTGTTCTCGGAATTCGAGGGCAAGTCGGCTCAGGATCTGTCCTCGGGTGACGTGAAGTATCACATGGGCTTTTCCAGCGACGTGATGAGCCCGGGCGGCCCGGTGCACCTCACCCTGGCCTTCAACCCCTCGCACCTCGAGATCATCAACCCGGTGGTTGCGGGCTCGGTGTACGCGCGTCAGTTGCGTCGTGAAGACGCCGAGAAAAAGCAGGTGCTGGGTGTGCTCATCCACGGCGATGCGGCGGTGGCCGGTCAGGGCGTGAACCAGGAGATGCTTAACTTCTCGCAGACCCGTGGCTATGGCACCGGCGGCACGATTCATATCGTGGTGAACAACCAGATCGGTTTCACCACCTCCGATCCGCGCGACTATCGTTCGTCGCTCTACTGCACCGACATTTTCAAGATGGTCGAGGCGCCGATCTTCCACGTCAATGGCGACGATCCGGAAGCGGTCGCGCTGGTGACCGCACTCGCCGTCGAGTTCCGTAACGAGTTCAAGAAAGACGTGGTTGTCGACATCATCTGCTATCGCAAGCTCGGCCACAACGAGCAGGACGAGCCGATGGTGACCCAGCCGCTGATGTACCGCAAGGTCTCTCAGCACCCGGGTACCCGCAAGATCTACGCTGACCGTCTGGTCGCCGAAGGGACCCTGCAGGCCGACGAACCGGACGACCTGATTCGCGAATACCGCGAGCACCTTGATCGCGGCGAGCTGCTCTATAACCCGGTGCTTTCCGGTCACAGCAGCAAGTACGCGGTCGACTGGACACCCTTCCTCAAGCAGCCGTACACAGACGAAGCCGACACCGCGATTCCGGTTCAGGAAATCCGCCGCTTGTCGGAGCGGCTGACCGCGATTCCGGCCGATTTCACCCTGCATTCTCGGGTCAAGAAGATCATTGCCGACCGCGAGGCGATGGGCAAGGGCGAACTCCCGTTCGACTGGGGCATGGGTGAGAACCTTGCCTACGCCAGCCTGGTTGCGCAGGGCTTCGGTGTGCGTATCTCCGGCGAGGACGTCGGGCGTGGCACGTTCTTCCACCGTCACGCGGTCTTGCATGACCAGAAGCGCGAACGCTGGGACCACGGGGTGCATGTGCCGCTCAAGCATATCCAGGACGGGCAGGGCGGCTTTCACATCTATGACTCGGTGTTGTCCGAAGAAGCGGTCATGGCGTTCGAGTACGGCTACGCGACTGCCGAGCCGAATCAGCTCGTGGTGTGGGAAGCGCAGTTCGGCGACTTCGTGAACGGTGCCCAGGTGGTGCTGGACCAGTTCATCAGCTCGGGTGAGGCCAAGTGGGGCCGTCAGTGCGGGCTCACGCTGATGCTCCCGCACGGGTTCGAAGGCCAGGGGCCGGAGCACTCCTCCGCGCGACTCGAGCGCATCATCAACAACGCTGCGGAACACAACTGGCAGGTCTGCGTTCCGACCAACCCGTCGCAGATCTTCCACCTGCTGCGTCGTCAGATGATTCGCAAGCTGCGCAAGCCGTTGGTGATCATCACGCCGAAGTCGCTGTTGCGCCACAAGGAGGCAATCAGCTCGCTGGAAGATCTGTCCAAGGGCCGCTTCCTCACCGTGATCGGCGAGACCGAGAAGCTCGACCCCAAGAAGGTCAAGCGTGTGGTCCTGTGTCAGGGCAAGATCTACTACGAGTTGCTGGCCCATCGTCGCGAGCAGGGCATCAAGGACACGGCCCTGATCCGTATCGAGCAGCTTTATCCCTTCCCGTCCGAGGCGTTTGCGGAGGCGATCGACGCCTTCCCGAACGCCAAGGAAGTGGTGTGGTGTCAGGAAGAACCCCGTAACCAGGGGGCCTGGTACTGGCTTGCGTCACGTCAGCATCTGATGAACGTGCTGGGGCCGAAGCGCAAGCTCCTGCTCGTCAGCCGTCCTGCTGCAGCTGCACCTGCGGTCGGTTACTACGCAAAGCACAACCAGCAGCAGAAGGAAGTCATCGAAAACGCATTCGGTCCGATCAAGGATTGAGAACACAACACAACAGCAAGACAGAGGGGAGAGAACTCCATGCTGATCGAAGTGAAAGTACCGCAGCTGTCCGAATCAGTGTCTGAAGCCACCCTGGGCACCTGGCACAAGAAGGAAGGCGAGGCCGTCTCGCGCGACGAGAACCTGATCGACATCGAGACCGACAAGGTCGTGCTCGAGACTCCGGCGCCTGCCGACGGTGTGCTGGTCAAGATCATCAAGAGTGACGGCGATACCGTCACCTCCGGTGAATTGATCGCCCAGATCGACACCGAGGCGAAGGCGGCTTCCGGCGATTCGAAGCCGGTCGCGGAGCCGGTGCCGGCGATCACGCCGCCGCCGGCCGCACCGGCTCCTGCCGCTGCTGCGGGTGCTGCCAGTCCGGCCGCACGCAAGATCCTTGAAGAGAAGGGCATGTCTGCCAGCGATGTCTCAGGCAGCGGCCGCGGTGGCCGGGTCACCAAGGAAGATGCAGTTGCCGCACAACCGGCCGCCAGGGCGGCTGCCGCGGCTCCGGCGGTTCAACTCTCCGGCGACCGCCCGGAAGAGCGCGTGCCGATGACGCGTCTGCGTGCGCGCATCGCCGAGCGCCTGCTGCAGTCCAAGAACGAGAACGCCATCCTGACCACGTTCAACGAGGTCAACATGGCTCCGATCATGGCCATGCGCAAGCAGTACGGTGACAAGTTCGAGAAGGCTCACGGTGTGCGCCTTGGCTTCATGGGTTTCTTCGTCAAGGCCGCGGTTGCCGCGCTGAAGAAATTCCCGATCCTGAACGCCTCGGTGGACGGGAACGACATCGTCTATCACGGCTACATCGACATCGGCATCGCCGTTGGTTCGCCGCGCGGCCTCGTCGTACCGATCATCCGTGATGCCGACCAGATGTCGATCGCCGATATCGAGAAGAAGATCGCGGAATTCGGTGCCAAGGCCAAGGACGGCAAGCTGTCCATGGAAGAGCTCACCGGCGGCACCTTCTCGATCTCCAATGGTGGCGTGTTCGGCTCGATGCTGTCGACTCCGATCATCAATCCGCCGCAGTCGGCCATCCTCGGCATCCATGCCACCAAGGACCGTCCGGTGGTAGAGAACGGCCAGATCGTGATCCGTCCGATCAACTACCTCGCGATGTCCTACGATCACCGAATCATCGATGGTCGCGAAGCGGTGCTCGGTCTGGTGACCATGAAGGAAGCGCTCGAAGATCCGGCGCGCCTGATCCTCGACGTCTGATCGAATGCCGATACCGACCTCCACCCGCGCCCGGATGGCGTGCGGGGGAGGTCGGCACCCGGCGCCAAGATCAGTTCGCATCCTTCAGACACGGAGATCCACATGTCCAAAGAATTTGACGTCCTCGTCATCGGCGGCGGCCCCGGCGGTTATGTCGCCGCCATCCGCGCCGCACAGCTTGGTTTCAAGACCGCCTGCTGCGAATCCAACCCCTACGCCGACCCCAAGGGGGAGCCGCGACTCGGTGGCACCTGCCTGAACGTAGGCTGCATTCCGTCCAAGGCCTTGCTGCACACCTCGCACATGTTCGAGGAGGCCGGTCATGCCTTCCCCGATCAGGGCATCACGGTCGGCACGCCCAAGATTGACGTGGCCAAGATGCTCGCGCGCAAGAACGGCATCGTCGACCAGCTTACCGGCGGGATCAAGGGGCTGTTCAAGAAGAACAAGGTCACCCTGCTGAACGGTCACGGCAGTTTCGTCGCTCAGGCCGCCAACGGCTGGGAGGTCAAGGTCGGTGACGAGACCGTGGTGGCCAAGCAGGTGATCATCGCCACCGGTTCGAAGGCCCGGCATCTGCCCAACATCCCGGTCGACAACAAGATCGTCTGTGACAACATTGGCGCGCTCGACATCAACGCAGTGCCGAAGAAGCTCGCGGTTATCGGCGCCGGTGTAATCGGTCTCGAGATGGGTTCGGTCTGGCGTCGTCTCGGCGCGGAAGTGACCGTACTCGAAGCGATGCCGGAGTTCCTTGCCCTGGCGGACAAGGATGTTGCCAAGGAAACGCTGAAGATCTTCACCAAACAGGGCCTGAATATCAACCTCGGCGTGAGCATTGGCGACGTGAAGGTCACCAAGAAAGGCGTCTCGATCGTCTACACCGACAAGAGCGGTGCCGAGCAGAAACTGGACGCCGATCGCCTTATCGTGTCGGTGGGCCGCGTTCCCAACACCGATGGACTCAATGCCGAAGCGGTCGGTCTCAAACTCAACGAGCGCGGCATGATCGACGTGGACGGCCACTGCCGTACAAATCTGCCGGGCGTCTGGGCCGTGGGTGACGTCGTACGGGGTCCGATGCTCGCGCACAAGGCAATGGAAGAAGGCGTGATGGTCGCCGAGGTAATGGCCGGGCAGGCCGGACACTGCGATTTCAACACCGTGCCCTGGGTCATTTACACCAGTCCCGAGATCGCCTGGGTCGGCAAGACCGAGCAGCAACTCAAGGACGAAGGTGTCGATTACCGCGCCGGCAAGATTCCGTTCGCTTTCAACGGTCGCGCGATGGGCATGGCGGCGCCCGAGGGTTTCGTGAAGATGCTCGCAGACGCCAAGACCGATCGCATCCTCGGTGTTCACATTGTCGGCGCCAACGCCTCCGAGATGATTGCCGAGGCGGTGGTCGCGATGGAGTTCGCCGGTAGCAGCGAGGATCTGGCTCGCATCTGTCACGCCCACCCGACCATGTCCGAGGTTGTGCACGAGGCAGGCCTGGCGGTGCTCAAGCGGCCGCTGCACGCCTGATCCGACGGCGTCAGTCGGTTTAACCCGGCGCGCTTGGCCGTAGCGCGCGCCGGGTCTGCGAGGGGTGAAGCGGAATGTTCTGCGCTTCACCCCTCGCCTGTTTTGGTCTGGCATGCGTTTCGGGACGGATGCCATTTTTATGGTTCGAGCCATTCCATGCCTCATCAAGTCCTGAATGTGCCGGAACTCGGCATGATCGAAGCCTACGAGGCGCAGCTCAAGTCTCGCGGATTCAAGTCCGACCCCGCGCAAAGGGCCGCTGCGCAGCGCCTTCAGGTGCTATACACCGAACTCGTCGGTTTCAAGGTCGCGCGGCGCGGCACCCTGCGCAAGCTCTTCTCGCGACCCAAGATGCCGCGGAGCGTGTATTTCTGGGGCGGCGTAGGGCGGGGCAAGAGTTTCCTCATGGATTGCTTCTTCGACGCCGTGCCCTATCAGCGCAAGCGTCGTGTGCACTTCCACGCCTTCATGCACGAGGTGCATAACGAACTGAAGTTGCTGAAAAACGAGGTCGATCCACTGCAGAAGGTCGCCGACCGGATCGCCCGGCAGACGCGACTGCTATGCTTCGACGAGTTCCATGTTTCGGACATCGCGGACGCGATGATCCTCGGTCGCCTGCTCGACGCCTTGTTCACGCGGGGCGTCATCTTCGTGATGACCTCCAACTATCCGCCCGACGGGCTTTATCCGAACGGCCTGCAGCGCATCAACTTCATCCCGACCATCGAGATGATGAAGCGCCGTTTCGATGTGATAGAGATCGATCATGGCACCGACTATCGTCTTCGCACGCTGGAGAAGATGGAAATCTACCTTGTGCCTGCCGACGATGAGGCCGCCCGCAAGATGCGTGAGGATTTCCGGCGCCTCGCCGCCAGCGAACTCGAGGCCGGCACGGTTGAAGTGCTCGAACGCACTTTGCCGGTGGTGGGGCATGCGCCTGGGGTGATCTGGTTTACCTTCGAAACCCTGTGCGGTGGTCCGCGCTCGCAGAACGACTATCTTGAGATCGCCCGCGAGCACCACACGGTGCTTTTGTCCGGCGTGCCGAAGATGGGTGTGGCCAACGCGTCGGAGGCGCGGCGCTTCACCTGGCTGGTCGACGTACTTTACGACCACCGCGTCAAACTCATCATAAGTGCCGAGGTCGAGGCGCATGAGCTCTACACCGAGGGGCACAACGCCCACGAGTTCGTGCGCACGGTGAGCAGGCTCATAGAGATGCGCAGCCGCGATTACCTCGCGGAGGCGCATCGTGTCGATTGAGGTGCGAAACTGCCGCGTGCTGGCGGCGGTGTTGAGAACGACAGGTTAAAGCCGGAATCGCGCCACGGTCGCAGTGAGATCCTTTGCCAGTCCGGCCAGCGACTGTGCGCGTTCTAGCGAATCGCGGGTTGCGGCGTGGTTTGCGTCGCTACTGCGTGCGATCTGTTCAACGTTTTGTGCAATCTCGGTACTGGCTTCGCGTTGTTCGCGCAAGGCGTGGTTGATCGACGCGACGACTTCGCGCACACGCCGTGCGCTGTCTTCCAGACCTGCGATTGCCTGCCGCGCGCGCTCGGCGTGGGATGTTCCGACCTCGATCAGTTGTCGGCCTTCTTCCATGCCGCTGACAGCGTGTTTGGCGTTGGACTGGACGCGCTCGATCATGTCAGTGATTTCTTGAGTGGATTGAGCTGTGCGCTCGGCGAGTTTGCGAACTTCGTCAGCGACGACAGCGAAACCCCGACCCTGTTCACCCGCACGCGCGGCTTCGATCGCGGCGTTGAGAGCAAGCAGATTGGTCTGCTCGGCAACGTCGCGGATGACCTGGACGATACGCGTGATGCCGTCTGCACTCTGTCCCAGATCGTTCATGACTTCTGCCGAACGACGCATCCGGTCGGCGATGCGGTTCATCGTGTCGCTGGTCTCATGAATGACTGTGATGCTCGCCTCGACCTCGTCGTGGGTGCCGCCCGTGAGCCGGTCCGCTTCGTCGGCATGGGCGGCAACTTCACCCAGGCTCGTGGTAAGTTCCTCAACAGCTGCAGCGATGCTGCTGCTGGCGTCGGTCTGCTTGAGCGAGGCATCCGCGATACGCTGCTGATTGTCGCGCATGCCGTCGATGGCTGCACCGACTTCCTGAGCATGGCGACGAATGTCACCGATGGTGGTCGACAGCCCCTTCTGCATGCTTTCCATGGCGGCGAGCAAGCTGTCCCCGTCTCCCTTGCGGGTTCGGACCGCCTGATCCAGTTGGCCGGTGGCGATCCGACGTGCGACGTCGGAAGCGTAGGCCGGTTCGCCCCCCAACTGGGCAAGCAGATGGCGTAGTACGAAGACCGAGATGACGATGCAGACGAGGAGTGCGAGTGCTGCAAGCGCTGTGACAAGCAGGTTGGCTCGCCTGAGGTCGGAGGTGACGCTGTTGCGTACGTCGCCTGAAGCCCGCTCGAGATGCGCGATCTCGTCAAGCAGCAAGCCGCGCATTTCGCGCCATGCCGGAGTCTCGGTTTCGACGAGCATGCTCCGCGCACCCTGCAGATTGCCAGCGCGAACCGCTTCGATGACGCCGGCCTGATGTGGTGCCCAACGCGCTCGCACCGTGGTCAGCTGCGCGTAGGTTGTCTGGCCCTGGGAAAGCAGGCTCGCTCCAGGTCGAACCCGGTCGAGGATTTCGTCGAACCCGCGCTGCGCGTTTTCGAAGTTTGTGTACGCCTGTGGGTTCTCGGGATCAAGCAGGATGTTGCGAAGTGCCTGACCCATCTGCAAGCCTTGTGCGTAGGCGCGGGTGATATCGCGTTCGACGGTAAGCTCGGCGTCGATGAATCGCAGTAGCTTTCCCTGTCCGACCTGCAGTTGCCAGAGCGCGCCTGCGATGGCGAGCAGGAAGAGGCCACAGGTTGCGATGACCAGGACCGAGAGTTGAGTTCTGACGGAGCTTGTACGTCTGGACATGATGGTTTCCATGTGACCGCGGGAGGATGCGCTAAACAGCACATCAAGGGTAACGGCGGGAAGCTGGCAGGCCTTGAATCTTTTTGCAGGGCGGGAGCGGCAACCGACGTTCCATGTCGGTGTTAACATTGCGCGTTGCCAAAGATCAAGGGTTGTCGATGACCAGTGTTGACCAGGCGTTCTCCGCCGATGGTCCGTTGGCGAAAGCCAGTGATGGCTTTCGCCCAAGGCCGCAGCAGACCGAAATGGCGCAGGCGATCGCCCGCGCACTGGCGGAGAATCGGGTGCTCGTCGTCGAGGCTGGTACGGGCACCGGCAAGACCTTTGCCTATCTCGTGCCGGCCCTGCTCAGCGGTGGCAAGGTGATCGTTTCGACCGGTACCAAGACGCTTCAGGATCAGCTTTTCAACCGTGACCTGCCAATCGTGCGGTCGGCGCTCAAAGTCCCGGTGTCGATCGCGCTCTTGAAGGGCCGAGCGAATTACGTCTGTCACTATCACCTCGAGCGCAATGCGACCGAGGGCCGTTTCACGACGCCACAGGATGCCGCCGATCTGCGCGCCATCGTGCGTTTCGCGCAGACCACGCAGACCGGCGACAAGGCCGAATGCACCGAGGTGCGCGAGGACTCGGGCGCCTGGCTGGCGGCGACGTCGACGCGGGACAACTGCCTCGGGCAGGAGTGTCCCAATGCAAAGGATTGCTTCGTGATGACAGCACGGCGCAATGCGCTGGACGCCGACATCGTGGTCGTTAATCATCACCTGTTCTTTGCTGATGTCGTTCTGCGTGACGAGGGCCTGGGGGAGTTGCTGCCCTCGTGCAATGCCGTGATCTTCGATGAGGCCCACCAATTGCCGGAGGTGGCCACCCTGTTCTTCGGCGAGACGGTATCGACCGCGCAGTGTCTTGAACTTGCGCGCGATACCCGGGCCGAGACACTCGCGGCGGCGCGGGATTGTCGCGAACTTATCGACGCTTCGCGTTCACTCGAGAAGGTGGCGCGCGATCTCCGTCTGGTGTTCGGCGGTGAATCCGAGCGTCTGTCGCATGCCCAGGCACTTGAAAGAGAGGGCTTCGAGGCCGCGGTCGAGGCGCTCGATGAAGGCTTGGAGCAGTTCGCGGCGGTGCTCGACACCCAGGCCGAACGCTCGGAGGGGCTGGGCAACTGTCTGCGCAGGTGCGCCGAGATGCGGGAGCGTATGGCGCGCTGGCTGGACAGTGCCGATGGCGAAGAGCGTGTGCGCTGGGTGGAGGTTTTTCTCCAGTCGGCCGCGCTCAATACGACGCCGCTCCATGTCTCTCAATTGTTCCGGCGTCAGGTACAGGCGCAACCGAAGGCGTGGGTGTTTACTTCGGCCACGCTGGCGGTGGGAAGCGATTTTCGCCACTACTGCAACGAGATGGGGCTGACCGGTCTGGAGCCCGAACCGGAGTCCCATGTGTGGGGCAGCCCGTTCGATTACGGCGAGCAAGCGGTGCTGTACGCTCCAACCGGGATGCCCAATCCCAACAGCCCGGACTATCCGGCCGAGGTGGCGCGCGTGGCGCTGCCGTTGATCGTCGCGTCTCGGGGGCGGGCGTTCGTGTTGTGCACGTCTTTGCGGGCGATGCGCCAGATCCACGCCCTGCTCGTCGAGGGCCTGGCCGAGCGGGAGGCAGCGTTGCCAGTGCTGCTGCAGGGCGAAGGTTCGCGCAGTGAATTGCTCGACCGCTTCCGGCGTCTGGGCAATGCGGTGCTGGTCGCGAGTCAGAGCTTCTGGGAGGGTGTGGACGTGCCCGGCGACGCCCTGTCGCTGGTCATCATCGACAAGCTGCCTTTTGCGCCACCGGACGATCCGGTGCTGGCGGCCCGGGTCGAGTATCTGCAGAAGACCGGCCGCAATCCATTCATGCACTATCAGTTGCCACGCACCGTGATCAACATGAAGCAGGGGGCGGGGCGACTGATTCGCAGCGAAGGTGACCATGGCCTGCTTTGCATCTGCGATCCACGGATGATAGACCGACCCTACGGCAAGATTGTCTGGCGCAGTCTGCCGCCGATGCGTCGTACCAGGGTCGAGGACGAGGCGGTGGCCTGGCTGGCGTCGATCTGAGTGCCATGCCTGAGCGTCGATTGATGCTGTAGACTGCAGAATTCAGGTTCTTGAACACAAACCATGATTGTCTTCGGAATTGCCGGTTGGTCGAATTCGGGAAAGACGACGCTCATCGAGAAGGTCATTCCCTGTCTGACCGCGCGCGGTCTGAGGGTGGCGGTGATCAAGCATGCCCACCATGGCTTTGATCTCGATCGTCCGGGCAAGGACTCTTTCCGTCATCGTGAGGCGGGAGCGACCCAGGTCCTGATGCTCTCGTCCCAGCGCTGGGTGTTGATGAACGAACTGCGCGATGAAGCGGAACCCCCGCTCGAAACACAGCTCGAAATGCTCGCCGGTAACGATGTGGTGCTTATCGAGGGCTTTAAGGCAGCGGCCGTTCCAAAGGTCGAGGTCTATCGTGAGGTCAATGGCAAACCGCCGTTGTGGTCCGAGAATCCTCACGTGGTCGCGGTCGCGACCAACGACATCACCGAATGCCCGTTGCCCTTGTTGCCTATCGACGACGCCGAGGCGGTCGCGGCTTTCATACTCGATTACGCCGGGAATCATCAATGAATCAGGACATGCTTTCCTTTGAAGACGCGCTCGCGGCGCTGCTCGCCAAGGCCGAGCCGGTACGCGAAACCGAGATGTGCGACACCATGGTCGCTGCCGGTCGTGTGCTGGGCGCCGACCAGCGTTCTCCGATTTCGGTGCCGGCGCTCGACACGTCCTCGATGGATGGCTATGCGTTGCGCGCGGCCGACGTGCCCGAGGCCGGCATGCGTTTGCCTGTGTCGCAGCGCATACCGGCCGGAAGCGTAGGCCATGAACTCGCTCCTGGCTCTGCCGCAAGAATCTTCACCGGCGCTCCCCTGCCACCGGGTGCTGACGCGGTGGTGATGCAGGAACTGTGTGAAACAGCCGATGAACACGTGATCGTGAATCATGTGCCTCACGTGGGCGAGGCCGTGCGTGCGGCTGGCAGCGAGATTGCCGCGGGCAAGGTGTTGCTCTACCAGGGGGGCCGCCTGACGCCGCAGGCGCTTGGCCTCGCCGCCTCGGTGGGGCTCGCCCAGCTGCCGGTCTTCCGTCGGCTGCGGGTCGCGCTGTTTTCCACCGGCAGTGAGTTGGTGATGCCCGGCGAGCCGCTGCCGCCCGGGGGCGTCTACAATTCAAACCGTTTCCAGTTGAGGGCCTTGCTCGAGCAACTCGGTTGCGATGTCACCGATCTTGGCATCGTTCCCGACCGCCTCGAAGACACCCGCAAGGCATTGCGCAACGCCGCGCAGGGGCATGACTTGATCGTGACCAGCGGCGGCGTGTCGGTCGGAGAAGAAGACCATGTCAAGCCGGCCGTCGAGGCGGAGGGGAAGCTCGAGATCTGGAAGATCGCGATGAAACCGGGCAAGCCGCTGGCCTATGGCCGCGTCGGCGGCGCCGCCTTCATTGGTTTGCCAGGCAATCCGGTATCGAGTTTCGTGACCTGCCTCATGATGGTGCGTCCGTTCGTGCACGCCACCCAGGGTTTGACCGACGTGATGCCCAAGGGGCAGGTGCTTGAAGCGGCGTTCGACTGGCCGAGACCGGACCGACGACGAGAGTTTCTGCGTGGTCGACGCAACGGCGATGGCAAGGTCGAACTGTTCGACCATCAGGGACCGGCTGCCTTGTCGTCAATCGTGTGGGCCGATGGACTTGTCGAAGTGCCACCCTCCACGCCGATCAGTCGTGGAGAGCGTGTGCGTTTCATTCCTTATAGCGAACTGATGGGTTGATGCCATGACCGTACGTATTCTCTATTTCGCTGCATTGCGAGACGCCGTCGGTCTTTCCGACGAATCCATGGCCCTGCCGTCGGGGGTTGGCACGATCGGCGAGTTGCAGTGTTTTCTTGCCGATCGGGGGGGCGATTGGGCGGTGCTTTCGCCCGGGCGCAATGTTCGTGCAGCGCGCAACCAGCGTATGGTCCAGTCGGGGGAAACCGTCGCCCCTGGCGACGAGGTGGCGTTTTTCCCGCCGGTCACGGGAGGTTGAGCGATGTCGGTTAGCGTACAGAC
>NZ_WTVM01000118.1 GCF_012910885.1 Azoarcus taiwanensis
GTTCACACCGTTGTCACCGGGATTGGCCTCGAAGCCCTTGGCGCGGTGGCGTAACACGTTCTCGACGCTGTCGAGCGCCTTGTAGTACTCGCCCATCGGCCCCTTGATCCGTTTGCCGATCTCGATCAGGGTGTCGCCGAAGTGTTTGGTGTCGTAGATCGGATCGACTGCCGGTACGCGCAGCGCAGCCATCGGCCAGCCTTCGAACGGATAGGTCGGCGAGTCCTGCAGGCGTTCCAGATAGGTGTGGTCCGGTAGCACGATGTCGGCATACATCGCCGTCTCGCCGGGGAAGGGCGAGGTGTCGATCACGAACACGTCCTTGAGGGCTTCTTCCCACACCTGCGGGTTCGGTGCGGTCCAGATCGGGTTGGTGTAGAAGAACATCGCCGTATCGAGCTTGTACGGGTCGCCCTTGAGATGGTTGGGGCCGGCCTCCTGCATCATGTGCGAGGTCATCGGCCATTCGGGTGTGCGGGCCTTGTCGATGCGTGGGTGTTTCTTCCAATCGCCGTTCTTTGCCCAGTCATCCAGGTAGTCGTCGGCATTGACCGGCAGGCCGCCGTACGGGGTGCCCATCTGATAGAACATGCCGCCTTCGGCGAACATGCTTCCGACGAGCGCGTTGAGCGCATGGATTGCCATGCCGTTGTAGGTGCCGTTGGTGTGGGCGGTCGGCCCGCGCTCCATGATTGCCATGGCTGGACGAGTGGTGCCGAACTCGCGCGCCACCCGCACGATGTCGCGGGCGGAGATGGTCGTGACGCTTTCCGCCCATTCCGGCGTCCGGTCCTTGAGCTCCTCGTTCCACCACTCGGTCAGTCCATGTACCCACTTCTCCTCGAAGGCGAACTGGGAGATGGTCTGGCCGGTCCGAAAGCGCATGCCTGGATCGCGAAAATCGCCGACGAACTCGCGATCCCACAGGCCTTCGGTGAGAATCACATGGGCGATTGCGAGGGCCATGGCGCCGTCGGTACCCGGCTTGATGTACAGGGCGCGATCCGATGCCGCCATGGTCGGATTCATCCTGACGTCGATGGTCGTCACCCGGGTCTTCGGGCTCTTGCTGCGCATGTGGCCCCACACCTGCATCAGGTAGTTGTAGGGGCGGAATGCCTCCAGAAAGCTCGCGCCGAAGTTGAGGATGTAATTGGTGTTGCGGTAGTCGTAGGAGTTGTACGAGTCGTTGCCATCGGTCATCTGCTTGGCCCGCTTGGAACCCTCTGCGCACATGGATGCATGCCCGATCGCCGAGTTGGGAGTGCCGTAGAGTTTGCCCCAGTCGCCATAGAGCCCCGCGTCCGACGCACCCCAGCCGCGACCGTAGAAATGCGCGAAGCGATGCGATTCGCCTCGGTCGCGCAGGTCGTTGAGACGCTGGGCAACGATGTCCAGCGCCTCGTCCCACGATATCGGTACGAAACCCGGGTCTTCGTTGCGACCCTTGCGCGGGTTGGTGCGGCGCATCGGCCCCTTGAAGCGGTCGGCGTCGTAGAGGAAATAGGTGCCGAGGTGGCCCTTGGGACAAAGCTTGCCGTTGGCGATCGGGTTGCCGGTGTCACCGTAAATTGCATGCACACGACCGTTGGTGGTGTAGACGTCGATGCCGCAACGAGCTGGGCACTGTGCGCAGATGTTCTTGGTGACGGTGGTCTGACCGCGCGCCGCCTGGGCGTGAGCCGGTCTGGCGGGGGCAAGCCCGGTCAGTCCGCCAGCGCCGGCGACCGCGGCACCGGTGGCGCCGGCGGCCGCGCTGGTCTTCAGAAAGCGCCGCCGGCTCATCAGGGTCTGGAATACGTTCATCTGCTCTGTCTCCTCAACACCGGACGGTGGGTGCATTGCGTGGGTTTCGTTTCGTGGCTGTCTTCATGGTCTCCCTCCTCGATTGAACCGGTTTGCCGCGCCGGACCTCATGTCCGGAATAGGTCGGCGAATAGCGAACTGCCCAGATCCCGCGACTTGGCGCAGGCCGGGCAGACGTCGTCTTCTTTATGGGCGTCCCTGCCTGGGACAAACTGTGTGCCGCAATCCAGGCAACGCTGGCGGCGATGGGCGACGAGCAAGTGCGGCTTAGCCATCAATGCACGCGTTGAGGCCCGCTCGATCCGGATCGCCTGTTCGGGACACTGTTTCTCGCAGAGCCCGCAGCCGATGCACAGGGCGGGATTGAAACTCAGGCCCGCGAGTGCCTCATCCTCGATGTTGCGCAAGGCGGTCGTAGGACAGCTTCGCGCACAGACCTGATGGCCATGACAGGCATCCGTCACTGTCACGACATGGGAGAGACTCGCCGGCAGAGGGGTGTCGATACCGGTCAGTTCGCGCAGGCTCGCCAGTGTCGCGAGACGGGCACTCGGAAGAATGCGTCGGCGGCCGTTTGGCAGGCTGGGCTGTGCCGTGGACTCTCCTGCCACGAAGCGGTGACCCGCGGCGGCGGCGTCACCGGCGAGTCTGCGCAGAAAGCCCCGCCGGTCGATCGGTCGCGCCTGTCCGGAGTCGGGAACATGCCTCGGACGCAGCGTGACAGGAAGCGGTGCGTCGACGACTCGAATGCGTTGTGCCTCAGGCCGGCCGATCTCGGACAGGATGGCGTTGGCCTGCTCGATGTTGCGGCCGGCCGGATGGCGTTGACCGCCGGATTCACAGCCCTCGCACCAACCTCGATCAATCAACGTCGTGTCCGAAACGCCTGCAGTGCGGACCAGACGAAGCCACTGGGCCACGCTGAGTGCCCCCGTGCAGAAAACCCGCAGTGCGTTGTCGTCCGAAAAGTCGCACGGTACCTTTACGCATTCGATGCGGAGTCCGCCAGGTGCGTCGGTCGGCAGATCGCCGTCGAGAACAGCCGGGGAGAGTGCGCCGGTCGGGCACAGCGCCGCGCAGCGGCCACAGTCGGTACAGGCGTCGCTCAGCACCAGAGTTGACTCGCCCAACGACAGAGCAGTGGTTGGGCAAATCCGTACGCACTCGTCGCAACCCAAGTCGGGGTAGCGTAGTGTCAGACAGGCCTCGGGATCAGCACGCAAGCGTGCGTGGGGCGACAGTCTGATCAGGTTTCTGGCGGGGGCGAGTTCCGGCTTCATGTCCCGACCCTTGCAGCAAACATGCCAGCGCCGCAAAACCATGCGACGCAAGGGGAGTTGAGCAAGTGTGCGTTACCGATCGGTAACCATGGCGGACCCGGGTGGCCTCAACGGCTACCGATCGGTAACAGTGCTCGTTTGCTGGTCACGTGCTACGCGATCAGGAGCTGTGCGATAGGGTCACGCGCCTGCTCGCATGTCCCCGCGGCACGGTATAGACTGAAACGCGAGGAGGTAGGAACCGGAGATCATGAACAGGAGACGCTTCATCGGCGCCACGCTCGCGGCAGGCAGCATGTGTGCCCTTCCCGCTGTGGCGGCACTCGCGACCGCCAACGAGCCATTGCGGATCGGCCTGACACCGGTCTTCCTGGATGATCAGGCCGCGTTCCTCAACCGGTGGCGGACGTATCTGTCCGCGCGTATCGGCAGTCCCGTGCTTTTCGTGCAACGGGCGAGTTACCGGGAGATATCGGAACAGATCAGCGCCCGACAAATCGATGTAGCCTGGATGTGCGGTTATCCGTACATGATGGACAGGGCGCGACTGACCTTGCTGGCTGTGCCTCTGCATCTGGGGCGACCCGAATACCATTCCTACCTTATCGTTCGCGACGATCTCCCGGAGGTCGGTCGGATTGGGGATCTGGGCGGCAAGGTGTTCGCGTTCTCGGATCCGAACTCCTTCTCCGGTTCGCTCTATCCCCGCTTCCTGCTGCATGACGCGGGTCTGTCGCTCGAGTCGCATTTTCGGCGCAGCTTCTTCACCTGGTCGCACCGAAAGGTGGTCGAGGCAGTTGCGGCCGGGCTGGCCGACGGGGGCGCGGTGGCCGGCTATGTATGGGAGACAATGTCGCGCCTTCATCCCGAGATCACCGCGCGGACCCGGATCGTGTCGCGCTCTCCGGCCTACGGATTCCCGCCCTTCGTCGCGCGTTCCGATCTCGATGCCGACATCGTAAGAACGGTTCGTGAGGTGTTCGTCGATATGAGGAACGATGCCGCCGGGGCGCAGCTGCTTGAGACTCTCAATCTGGATGGTTTTGTTCCCGGTGATCCCGCGATGTTCGAGCCGATCGCCGCCATGGCCGAGCGGGTGGATTCGCGCTGACATGTTGCTGTTCCGCGACCTCAGCTTCCGCTACAAGATTCCGTTGCGCGCGATTGTGCTCGTGCTGGTGACGGCAGGAACGCTGACCGCGGCCAACGTCATGCGCGAGTATGATCAGCTGCGCAGCGATCTTCTCGACAATGCTGAGAGTCTGGGGCGGGTTCTGGCCTCGGCCCTCATCACCCCGCTGCTGCATGACGACTTGTGGCGGGCTTATGAGATTGTGAGTCTGCCGGTCGAAACCGAGGTGCCTTCAGCGCTCGGGGCAGAAACGCTGATGGTCCTCGATCCGCAGATGCGCGTGTACGTGTCGACGCGGCCACGAACCTACCCGGTGCGTTCCGAGCTGGTCGAGCACGGGCCGGTGCACGCGCAACTGGCCGTGGAGCTTGCAGCCCTGCGCCCTGCAGCCGGTGGCCGCGCGATCGAACTGGCGGAGGCGGATGATTTCTTCGTCGCCATGCCCATCGTTGCCGATGGTGTGAGTCTCGGTACGTTGGTGATGGCATATCCCAAATCGATTTTCCAGCCGCGTTTTCTCGCGATCGTCAATCGTTCGGCGCTGGTGACACTTGTGGTGTTGTTGCTGCTCCTGCCGATGAGTGCCTATTGGGGCAGGCGGATGGCCGACCCTTTGGTGCAGCTCGCCGACTGCATGGGAAAGGTCGGTGATCGGATTCCACCGGAGCCCGAGTACCAGCTTTACGAGTCCCGCGACGAGATCGGTCTCGCGGGTACTCAGCTCAAGAGCATGCTTCGGTCCTTGCGCGAGAAGCAGGCGCTCGAGCAGCAGGTGATCGCGAGCGAGCGGCTAGCCGCAGTCGGACGCATCACCGCAGGCATTGCGCACGAGATCAACAACCCGCTCGGCGGCATGCTCAATGCGATCAGCACCTACAAGAAGCACGGCCAGCCCGAGCTCGCAGTGAGCCGCACCTTGCCGCTGCTCGAGCGCGGATTGCAGCAGATCCGCGACACCGTCGCGGCATTACTGGTCGAAACGCGGGTGCAGAGCCATCCGCTCACGCAGCAGGATCTCGAAGACATCGATACCCTCCTGCATCCGCATACCAGCCGGCGACAGGTTGCTCTGCGCTGGGAAGGCAGGCTGGCCGAACCGCTCTCGCTTCCGTCGACGGCAGTTCGTCAGATCATGCTCAACCTGCTGCTCAACGCGGTTGAGGCAGCAGCGCAGTCAAGTGAAGTGCTCTGTCGAGTGTGCAGGGAAGCGGGACAGCTTCGTGTCGATGTGCTCAATCAGGGCGAGCCGATTGCGGCGGAACGGCTCACGCATCTGTTCGAGCCGTTTGTCGGCGGTCGCAGTGAGGGACACGGATTGGGGCTTTGGGTGACATACCAGCTGGTTCAGCAGCTGGGTGGGAGTATTGATGTGCGCAGCGATGCGGAACATGGCACCGTTTTCACCGTGGTGCTTCCGGTCAGCAAGGAGGATGCTGGATGAGGGCGACTCGGTCGCGACTGTGCCTGATCGAGGACGACGAGATCATGGGCGAATCCCTTTGCGAGCGTTTCGAACTCGAGGGCTTCGCGCATGACTGGCATCGCAGTTGTGCGGAGGCCGAGATCGCGCTGGAACGCCACCACTACGCGGCAGTGGTCAGCGACATCAGGCTGCCTGACCGGGACGGGGGAGATTTATTCCTGGCACTCAAGCAACGTGGTCTGTCAATGCCGCCGTGGATATTCATTACCGGTCATGGTGCGGTCGACCGGGCTGTCGCCCTGCTGAAGGCGGGCGCGGCCGATTACGTGACCAAGCCCTTCGACCTCGATGCGCTGGTCGGACGCCTGACGGTGATGCTGAGCCAGGGTGATGAGGGCGAAGAAGAGGGTCGGCTGGGCGTGTCGCCTGCAATGGAGCATGTTCAGAACTTGCTTCCCCGGCTGGCGAGCCAAGCCAGCACGGTACTGATCTCCGGTGAGTCGGGCGTGGGCAAGGAAGTGGTGGCGCGCGAGCTGCACCGCATTGCGAGTGCGGGGCGGAAGAGCCCCTTCATCGCGGTTAATTGCGGTGCGATCAGCGAAGGCCTGATGGAGGCCGAACTCTTTGGTCACGAGCGGGGCGCCTATACTGGCGCGGTGAAGGAGCGGCCCGGGGTGTTCGAGCAAGCCCATGGCGGCACCTTGTTCCTCGACGAGATCGGCGACATGCCTTTGCCGATGCAGGTGAAGCTCTTGCGCGCGATTCAGGAACGAAAGGTGACCCGGGTCGGTGGCGAACGGACGATCGGCGTCGACTTCAGGCTGATATGCGCAACGCACCGCGATTTGCGCGAAATGGTCGAGGAGGGCGCGTTCCGGGAAGACCTCTTCTATCGCATCAACGTCATCAATCTGCGGCTACCGCCGTTGCGCGAACGTGGCGAAGATGTGCTGTGGCTGGCACGGCGCTTTCTTGCAGCGCATGCTCGGGCGCATCCGGAGGAGCCCAAGCGGCTTACGCCGACCGTTGAGCAGGCCCTGCTGATGCACAGCTGGCCCGGCAACGTAAGAGAGTTGAAGAACGCGATTGAACGGGCCTGTATTCTCAGCGTCGGTGACGAGCTGCAGCTTGAGACCCTGTTCGATGTGCCACCGCCGGGTGAGTTGTTGGAGGGCATTACGGCGGCCGGCCTGGCCGACTATCTGAGGGCCTGCGAACGGGAGTACATCAAGCAGGCGCTCGAGGCCAACGAGGGGCAGATTGCGCGTACCGCGGCACGACTGGGCATCAGCCGAAAGAACCTCTGGGAGCGGATGAAACGGCTCGATCTGTCACAGGGCTGAGGTGGGGCCGTGTCGAATCACAGACACTCCTATCGAGTGCGCAATCATCCCGAGCCTTTCGTTTGAAGAAGGCTGTTGAAGAGGTTCCTCATGTTCGGCCGACACGGATCTCAGGTACTGGGTGTGAATCGGGAGTCCATGCTGCTCGTGGGCATGGCCGCCTCGTTCGCGCTGATCTACTACATGCCGCTGGGGTGGTTGCCGATCGAGGTCGGCGTGCCCCGTGTCGGGCAGGCACTTGGCGAAGCGTTGCTTCTCACGCAATGGTACGCGCGCGAGCACGTCATCCTGTGCCTGTTGCCTGCGTTCGTGATCGCGGGCGCGATGGCTGCCTATATCAGCCAGGGTGCGGTCATGCGGCATCTCGGGCCGACCGCGCCACGACCGGTGGCCTTCGGCGTCGCTTCTGTTTCCGGAACGCTGCTTGCGGTGTGCTCGTGCACCGTGCTTCCGCTGTTCGGTGGGATTTATCGACGGGGTGCAGGGCTGGGGCCGGCAATTGCCTTCCTGTATTCCGGTCCGGCGATCAATGTCATGGCGATCGTCGTGACCAGCAAGGTACTGGGCGCCGAGATCGGCATTGCGCGTGCCGTGGGCGCGATCGTGTTCGCGGTGGTAATCGGTGCATTGATGCACTTCATCTTTCGCCGGGAGGAAGCCGAACGCGCTCGCTCCCCCGGGCGCGGATTCGGGGCGGACGACGACGCGCGTCCGATCGGCGATCTGGTCATGCTGTTTGGCACGATGGTGGGCATTCTGGTCTTCGCGAACTGGGCGAGTGCGGATTCGCCGGCATGGATGGCGGTGCATGCGGTGAAATGGCCGCTGACTGTGCTCCTCGCCGTCGTGCTGGCCGTTGTGCTGGTGCGCCGGTGGGGCTGGTCGATTCGGCGTGTCGGGCTGACTGGCGTGCTCGTGCTGGTTTGCCTTCTGCTGTTTCCGCAGACCCCGGAACTGGCGATGCTGGTTGGCATCGTTGGCGTGATGTGGCAGGCCAGAGGCGAGGGCGACGAAGGGCGGGAGTGGTCGAACCAGACCTGGGATTTCACTAAGCAGATTGTCCCGCTGTTGCTTGGTGGCGTGCTCATCGCAGGGTTCCTGCTCGGTCGTCCCGGTCATGAGGCGCTGGTGCCGGGTTCGTGGGTCGCCTCGGCGGTGGGCGACAACAGTCTGGCGTCGACCTTTCTCGCCGCGGTGCTGGGCGCGTTCATGTATTTCTCCACGCTCACAGAGGTGCCGATCGTCGAGGGTCTGCTGGGTGCCGGCATGGGCAAGGGGCCCGCCCTTGCCATCCTGCTTGCCGGTCCCGCCCTGTCGCTGCCCAACATGCTGGTGATACGCACTGTTCTCGGTACCGCCAAGACGCTCACATACTGTGGCCTGGTGGTATTGATGGCCACTGCGACCGGTTTTTTCTATGGGCAGTTCTTTTGAGGAGTCATCGAAGATGAAGGTGAAGATCTACGGTTCCGGCTGCGCCAAGTGCCAGCAGCTTGCGACCAACGCGGAGACAGCCGCTCGTCGGCTCGGCATCACACTCGAAGTGGAGAAGGTGACCGACATGAACGCCATCATCGACGCCGGGGTGATGCGCACTCCGGCGCTCGGCATCGGGGACGAAGTGCTTGTGGAGGGCAAGGTGGCGAGCAGCGAAGAACTGATGCAGATGCTGGGTCGGTAGCCCGAGACGCCTGGTGTGCAGGCCTTCGGTCCGCCGAAGTGATCAGCGTGCGGACTCGATACGCGGTATCGATACAAGGTCGTCGACGTCCGCTGCGCGGGCCGGGCGGAGTGGGGCACCGTCCATTGAGGGCTACCCGAGATATGGAATGCCGTATATACGGATAGGCAGATATTTGCTATCGTTTGTGCAATGAATCCGGAACATCTTTTCAAGCTCCTGTCCGATCCCACGCGACTGCGATGCGCGCTGCTGCTCCATAGAGAGCTCAGCTTGTGTGTCTGCGAACTGACCGAGGCACTCGAGCTTTCGCAGCCAAAGATCTCGCGTCATCTGGCGATGTTGCGCGAGGGCGGTCTGGTGCAGGACGAACGGCGCGGACAGTGGGTTCATTACCGTCTCCATCCATCCTTGCCAGGATGGGTTGTCGAGGTGCTTGATTCGGCGCGTCGCTCTGATTGGGGAGAGCTTACTGTGAATGCGGATGGCCGGAGACTGGCGGCGATGACTATACGGCCCTCGATCGAGCGCTGTGGGGCATGAATCTTCCTCGGTTGTTATCTCAGGGAATCAAATTGAATGGCTGATAAGAGCAGGCGATCGTCCGAAGCCGCTGGATTAGGTTTTTTCGAACGCTATCTGACGATTTGGGTGGCGCTATGTATCGTTGCGGGGGTCGCGCTTGGCCAATGGCTGCCTGCGGTGCCGGAGGCGCTTGCGAAGATGGAGTATGCGCAGGTTTCCCTTCCGGTCGCGGTGCTGATCTGGGCGATGATCTTCCCAATGATGGTGCAGATCGATTTTGCCGCCATCCTCGGGGTCAGGCGTCAGCCGAAGGGCCTTGTCATTACTACGTCGGTGAACTGGTTGATCAAGCCGTTCACGATGTTTGCGATTTCGTGGTTCTTTCTGATTGTGCTCTTTCGGCCATTGATTCCCGAGGATCTCGCACGGGAGTATCTCGCCGGTGCCATTTTGCTGGGCGCAGCGCCTTGCACGGCAATGGTCTTTGTTTGGAGTTACCTGACGCGGGGCGATGCTGCCTACACGCTTGTCCAGGTTGCCCTGAACGACCTCATCATGCTGTTCGCTTTCGCGCCGATCGTGGTCTTTCTGCTCGGCGTATCGAACATTGTGGTGCCCTGGGACACCGTTGCCCTGTCGGTTGTGCTGTACATCGTGATTCCGTTGTCCGCCGGTTACGCGACCCGGGTGTGGCTGATCCGCAAGCATGGAATCGAGTGGTTCGACAATGTGTTCCTGAAGAAAATCGGCTCGGTGACCCCTGCAGCACTGCTGGTGACGCTGGTGCTGTTGTTTGCCTTCCAGGGCGAGGTGATTCTGAACAATCCGCTTCACATCCTGCTGATTGCCATTCCGCTGACCATTCAGACTTTTCTCATTTTCTTCATTGCCTACGGTTGGGCCAAAGCCTGGAAGGTGCCGCACAACGTGGCGGCCCCTGGTGCGATGATTGGTGCCAGCAACTTCTTCGAACTGGCGGTGGCTGCAGCAATTGCCTTGTTTGGTCTGCAGTCCGGCGCCGCACTTGCGACAGTGGTCGGGGTGCTCGTGGAAGTTCCTTTGATGCTCGCCCTGGTTCGCATCGCCAACCGCACCAGAGGCGGCTTCCCCCAGACCTCGCCGGCACGACCATGACCACGATTGCCATAACACCGGCTGCACAACGCTGGCTGATGGATCAGGGCGGGATGCTGACGCTCCGTACGTCGATTCGCAACGGCTGCTGCGGGGGGCGTGCTGCGGTGCCGGTTGCCGAAGCGCGCTCGCCTGACGAGCCTTTGCAGTACCGCAGTCATCACATGGACGGTTTGAGGGTGTGGGTTGCAGCGGAACTGGAAGACGAGGAGATGAAAGTCGATATCGATGGATTCGGACCATGGTGCAGGCTTTGCCTGGAGGCCGGGATTCGGCCTGCGGCGGACGTCACGACTGAGACGTGAATCGCAAGGAGAAGGCGGACATGTTTGGACATATCGTTGTGGCAGTCGATTTCTCACCCGCATGGGAGACCATTGCCAGAGTTCTTCCGAGTTTGCGCGACTGGGGATGCAAGCGCTTGACGCTCGTGCATGTTCTCGCTGCACGCTATGGTCAAGTCCCGCCCGAGACACATCGTGAGCAATATGACGCGAGGCTCAACGGCTATCGAGATAGTCTGTCGCAGGCCGGCTTCTCCGTCGGGACGGTGGTCGAGGCGGGGGAGCCGGCTCGCACCCTGGCAGATGTCGCCGAGAGGGCGGGCGCTGATGTCATTCTTGCTGGTTCACATGGTCACAGCGCGATTCGTGAGCTGTTTCTTGGCAGCACGGTGTTGAATCTTGCGCGGCTTACACGGATTCCCATGTTGCTGTGGCCGACGAATGCCGTCTTGCCCCCGATAGGCGGCCTGCGTACCGTGGTGCTCGGGACCGATTGTTCGCAGGCTGCAGCGGCTGCCGAGAACCGTTTTGTGGCGCTTGTAGCGGCAGGCGCGAAGGGAGTCGCAGTGTGTGCGATCGAACGTGGAGAGCTGGCTGAGCGCGAACGCGAGCAAAGCTGCGCTCGTGACCATATCCAGAAGCTGACCAACAGGTGCAGGGGCGAGGTGAGCTTCCGCATGGAGGCCGGACTGGCGGCGCAGGTGATTTTAAGGATTGCCCACGACGCTCGAGCCGATCTGCTCATTGTCGGCAAGCGCGGGCACAATCGATTGCACGAGTTGCTGCTCGGCAGCACTGCCGAAGCCGTTTGTCGTGGTTCGGCGCTGCCGGTGCTGCTTGTCCCGACTTAAGACCTGGTTAAAGCCGCAGATAGCTGGCCCGCATTTCTGGCACGGTCACGGCTGCGGCCACCGATGCGCTCGCTGTGGCACGCGGTACTCCCTCTCACTGCTTCGACGTAGTGTCAGCTACGCCTTCAGCGTCGCTCAGTCAGTGCGGCGCACTACAGCGGCACCTCGGCGTCCTCGCTACGCGCCAGTGTGAGAAATGCGGGCTAGTCTCGAAGCAATTCTTCTGCGCTGCTTTGCCTGGACGGGTTTCGCAAGTTAGAATCGAAACTTTTATCGGCCGCAACGCATGAAAAGCAGCCTCGTTATCGGCAACTGGAAATCCAACGGCAGTTTGAGCGGCAACAGGGTTTTGCTCGACGCCGTCGCGAGTGGCGTACCCGCCGGGGTTCGGTGCGCGGTCTGTGTTCCCTATCCGTATCTTGCCCAAGTGGGCGAGATCCTCGAGGATAGCGCAATCGCCTTCGGCAGCCAGGACGTCAGTGAGTACGGCTACGGGGCGTACACTGGCGAAGTGAACGCCGAGATGCTGGCTGAGTTCGGTTGCCGTTTCGTGATCGTGGGCCATTCCGAGCGACGCAGTCTTTTTGACGAGAGCGACGAGACGGTGGCCAGAAAGGCGGGCGCGGTTCTCGATGCGAACATGGTGCCGGTTGTCTGTGTCGGCGAGACCCTGGCACAGCGAGACGCGGGCGAGGTTCATTCGGTGCTTCAGCAACAACTGGATGCGCTGGATACGGTGCGTGGCGCCTCGCGTCTGGCGGGTCTGGTGGTGGCCTATGAGCCGGTGTGGGCGATCGGTACCGGCCGGACGCCGACGCCGGAACAGGTTCAGGATGCACTTGGTTTCGTTCGGGCCTGGTTCGCGGCGCGCATCGATGACGCGGATGCGGTGGATGTTCTGTACGGGGGTAGCGTAAAGGCGGGCAATGCTGCCGAGCTTTTCGCGCTGCCGGATTCGGATGGTGGCTTGATTGGTGGGGCTTCGCTGGTTGCGGACGAATTCGTCGCAATCTGCGCTGCGGCTGTCAGCAAGTCTTGATTGTTTTCTTTGGGTCGGGTTATCAAATGAGCGGTTACATGTTTTCCATCGTGCTGACGATTCACGTGATCGTCGGTCTGGCAG